>JBIOII010000034.1:0-16902 GCA_044449785.1 Candidatus Limnocylindrales bacterium | reverse complement strand
TTTCGGAGTCGGTCGCAACCGCGGCTCCAGCTCAGACAACCAGTTCGGAGGTCGCGAAATGACCAAGGATGAACGCATTGCGGCTATCGATATCGGCAGCGACACGATCCACCTGCTCATTGGATCCGTCGCCGACTCCAAGGACGGACCGGTAGTGACCAGCCTTCAGCAGGAGGGCGAGCTGCTGTTGCTCGGAGGTCGAGTGGCGGTAAAGGGTCGGATCGGAGAACGGGCCACGGCCGATCTGCAGAAGGCTCTGATCCGATTCGTTTCGATGGGGCGGCGGCGGGCTTCTCGCGTCGTCGTCGGCGCAACCGAAGCGTTGCGACGGGCCGAGGACGGACCGGAGATCGTAGAGCGTCTGGGCAAGGCTTGCGGAGAGCCGGTCCATGTCCTTTCCGGCGGACGCGAGGCAGACCTCGATTTCGCGGGCGTCTTCCACCGGCTCGATCGAACGGGCGCTCAACTCATTGTCGATTCTGGCGGCGCCAGCACGGAACTAACGCTGACGGAGGGCCGCCATAGAGTGGCCTCGGCGTCGCTCCCGGTCGGCGCCGCGCTCCTCGGGGCTACGCTTCGCGGAGACCCGCCCGAGGCGCTGTCCTGGGCGCTGCGGGCGCGGCAGATCGGTGTCGCTCTTGCGGCGGCACCGGCCGGTAAGCCAGCGCGGGCCTGGGCGACGGGTGGATCCGCTCACAATCTCGCGGGCCTGGAACGGACCAGCGGCAAGAAGGGACCGCAGCGCCTTACCTTGCCGGCTCTGAGCCGGCTTGCCACGCAGCTGCTGGACGTGCCGTCGCGGAAGCTCGCCAAGCGCAGCGGCGAGGACCCGGGCAGGGTCGCGATCCTCGCGCCCGGGTTGCTGATCATCGCGGCCGTCCTGGAACACTACCAGCTCGATTCTCTGACGGTCGTTCCCGAGGGCGTTCGCGAAGGGATGATCCTCGCCGTTTCGTCGCTCGGCGACGACTGGTGGCGCGATCAGCCGGGTCGAGCGGGGGCGCCGGCCCCGGCCGCGAGCCCAGCCCGCAGGCGTGCGACCCCGGCCAGGACCCGGCCGGGTGCTGCGACCCGACAGGCGACGGCGCGGCCGAAGGCGCCGCGCACGCCGGCAACTACGCCGCCTTCACTACCGAACTCCACGCGCAAGAAGTGACGCCCACGCAAATGCGGGTTCGGCGGGTGGGGCCGGTTCCCGGTCGCCGCCTGCCCGGCGTCGCCGCGCCGGTTCGCCCGCGGTCGATTCGATAGGCCAGGAAACCTGATGGGCCGCAGCGCGAGCTTCACCATCAAGGTAATGAAGGTGCCCGTCACGGTCGGGCCGATGATCGTGGTGGGCCTGTTGGCCGTAGGCGTGTTGTCGCGCCTGACCGATGCCTCCCTTGCCGTGTGGGTCGTTCTCGGGTTCATCGCCCTGCTGATTCACGAGCTCGGCCACGCGCTGGCATTCCGTCACTACGGCGTCGAATCGTCGATCAGCTTCTGGCTGCTCGGCGGCATCACCGTTCCGGACGATCAGGCTGCTGCGGCACGGCTATCCGATCGCCAGCTGCTCGTCGTGACCGTCGCCGGACCTCTGGTCGGGCTGGTCATCGGTGGCGTGACGCTGGCCGCCGGCCTCGCGGCGGGTGAGGCGGCGCGCCCGATCCGGGTGCCGATCTTCCTGTGGCTGTTCGTCAACCTAGGTTGGGCCATCTTCAACCTGATGCCGATCCCGAGCCTCGACGGAGGCCAGGCGCTGGAACACCTCGCCGGTGCCGTGTTCGGGCGCGCCGGTCGAGCGGTGGGTCTCGCCGCCGGCCTGCTGGCGAGTGGTTTGATCGCGGTCTTCGCGGCGGAGCTGGGCCTGTATTCGGTGGCGTTCGTGGCGGTCGTTTTCGGGTTGCTGAACCCCATCCCGTACCGCCAGCTCCGGGCCGAGATCTGGCCGCCGGCGCCGCCCGCTGCGGAGAGCAAGCCAACCGGCGAACGCGACTTCTGGACCGACTGACCGCAGAAACGCGCCGCCGCTCAGCCGCCGCCGGTTACGCGCGGATGCGCCACGAAGAAGTCGGCGATGAGCCTGGATGCGTCGCCGGGCCAGCAGTGACAACCGCCGGCCAGGATCCGGGTCGACACCGTGCTGCCGCCGGCGCAGGCCCAGGCCGTCGTCGTGGCGACGCCATCGACGCCCGTCGTCGGAGCTGTGGTGCAGTTGTCGAGCGAGCGCCAGCGAGCGATCACGTCGGCCATCGGCGAGAAGATGATGTCGACCTTGCCGCCGGCGATCGGAATGGTCCCGTCTGCGGTGCCGTGGATCGCCAGCACGGAGACGGGCGCCGCCAGCGTGCACGGGACGTCGGCACTGCCGCTCGCCGCAGCCATGTTGCCCGAGACCGGGGCGATGGCCGCAACGGTGCCGGATAGCTCACAACCGAGCCGGTAGGTCATCATCCCCCCGCGCGAATGACCGGTCACGTAGACGCGATCCGGATCGACGCGATCGGTCGCCTTGAAACGGTCGATCAGTGCGCGGATGAAGACGACGTCGTCCGCGCCCGGATGGTTGCCCCAAGTGGGCCCGCTGCCGAAGGCGTCCCAGCCGTCCGCGACGCCGTCGGGGTACACGACAATCCAGCCGAGCCGATCGGCCTGGGCGTCGAAGCCGGTGGTCGCCTCGATCTGGAGACCGCCACCGAACGCTCCGTGAAGGACGATGACGAGACCCGGTTTCGCCAGCTCGCCGGCGGGCCGGTAGACCCGGTAGGTCCGATCGACCGCGTCGGCATGGATCGTTTCGACCTTCGTCCGGCCGGTCAGCTGGGCGACGATCTCCGGTTCGTACGAGCTGACGAACGAGCTCGACGCGCCGACGACACCGGCGACGAGCACCAGGGCCAGCGCCACGGCCGACTTCCGACCGGGCGACGTAAGCTCCGGGAGGCGCACGCCAAACGGGAGGCTCGCCCGCCATCCGAGCAACCGGGCGCCAACGGCAGCAGACCACGCCGCCGCCAGCCCCTCGACCGGCTCAACGGCCAGGAGTTGCGGCTGGCTCGCCCCGGAGCGAGCGGCCCAGACCATCGCCCACAACGCAACCCAGACCATTGCGATCGCGATTCCTGCCGACAGCCAGGCCAGCCCGGGACTGCGTTGTCGAACCAAGACCGCCGCGAGCAGGAGGGCGATCGGCAGAACCACCACGACGAGGTTCGAGCTGAGAGCCGCCAGAGCGCTGACGGAATAGCCGCCCGGGTCGCTCGGTAGCAGGAGGGCCATCGCGACGCGGGCGATTGCCGCAAGGGCCAGCATGGCCGCGCAGCCGCCGGCGAGGAGCCGGCCTCGCGGTTGAGTGGTCGCCACCATGGTGAGGCCCGCGATCAGCGACGCTCCGACCATCCCCGCGACCATGAATACCAGCGGCCAGTGGAAAGTCGAATCGCTGAAGAACCGCTCCGGTCGCGATATCAGGGAGTGGCCGATGTTCGAGCGAGCGACTTCGATCGCCGCCCCGGCTGCCCAGAAGACGGGTACGAGGACGCCGGCGATGCCGGCCTTCACGTAACTGGATTCGCCGGCGAGGCGCTCGGGCGCCGATCCGTTCATGTTCCCCTCCGCTTGCTGCGTCGGGTCATTGTGCACACACCTGCGCCGGGCCGCCGCTGACGGCAAGACGGCAATTGACCGCGCGAGGTCGAGCCGTACGATGTGACGACGCCACCACCGCGGACCGAGGACCGTCACCGATGAGCGATCTCCCTCCCGACAAGGCAGTCCCACGCGATCACGCCGCGCAGGCGGCGCCTCACTGGGCCATGCCCGCGGTGCCTCCCGCTCCGCCCGCGGAAGCTGCTGCAGCCCCGGCCCCGGAAGGTGCCGCCGCGGATGCGCCCGTCCGCGTGGCATGGACTCCGCAAGACGCGGGCTTGAATGCCGCTCCATCCACCGAAGCGCCGCCGGCTGCCACTTCGGCCCCGCTGCCCGCCCCGGCGGCCGCTCCTGTCCCGGTTCCGGCTGCCGCTCCGGTCGCGCCGCTGACGGCCGCCCAACCGGTGCAATGGGCCGCGGGCCCGATGCCGGCACAAGCCGCGTTCGCGCCTGCGCCGCGAGCCGCAGGCATCAATCGGGCGAGGCTGCTGCCGAGCGCCATCGTCGCGGCGATAATCGCCGGCGTCGTGCTCGGCGGCACGGGTCTCGACACCGTCATTGCCGCACCGAGCGCCGGCACCGTCGCGGTCGGCGGGTCGGTGACGATAACAGCGGCTCCGGGCTGGGTCCTCGTCTCGACCCCGGGTGATACCTCGAACGGCATCGAGCTCCAGAAGGCCAACGCCGTTCTCGTAGCACAGGTCGTCTCGACCGGCTATTCGGGCACGTCGGGCTCATTCCTGCCCCAGCAGGAGCAGGCACTCAGCGGTCAGTCGGCCCAGATCAGCTTTGGCGACGCGCACCAGGCTTCGATCGGCGGCCACGACACGACGTACGTCGCCTTCGAGGAGACGATGGCTTCGGGAGGCCGAACCGGGGTCCTCGATGGGGAGCTGGTGTGCATGGTCGTCGGTAACAACGCCGTCGTAATCGTCGTCGGCGCGCCTCAGGGCGGGCTGGACTCGGTCGTCGACGACGTATCGGCGATGCTCAAGAGCGTGGGAGCCGGACAATGACCGCTACCTTCGATCCCGGCTCCACCGCCATTCCGGGTGCCCTCGGCCCTCATGCGCAGCCCGTCCCGGCCGCGACTCCCCCCGGAGCGTCGCGCTGGGGCAAGCAGGCTTCTCTGATCCAGCCGCGCCAGCCCGCCTTCTGGCTGTATTGCGCGATGCTTGCAATCGGCGGTTACCTCTTCGTCCAGGAACAACTGCTGATGAGCAGCCTCCTCACGGCGTATCTACTGTCGTGGGCGCTGGTCCTCGCCTACGCGGTGCCGGTCGCTTTCGTCATATATCGTCTCGATCTCTTCGAACGCGAGCCCATGCTCCTCCTGGCGGCCGCCGTCGTGTGGGGTGGGGTCATCGCGACGAGCCTCGCGGCCCATGCCAACGAAGCCTGGCTCTCCATCCTTGGCAAGGTCGCGTCGCCGGAATTTGCCGCCCAGTGGGGGGCCGCAGTCGTCGGCCCGGGCGTCGAGGAGACGCTCAAGCTCATGGGCGTCGTCACGATATTCCTCATCGCCTCGAGTGAGTTCGACGGTGTCATGGACGGCTTCGTCTACGGCGCAATGGTCGGTCTCGGTTTCACCGTCGTCGAGGACGTTTCCTACTTCATCAACGCCGTGGCGGCGGCGCCGGGAGTCGTCGACCAATCCGGTCCCGTCTTCGACACTTTCCTGATCCGGGTCGTCGGCGGCGGCCTTTACGGTCACGTCCTGTTCACCGGTCTGACCGGCACCGGCTTCGCGTTCTTCGTGACGCAGCGAGCTTCCGCCATGCCCAAACGCGTGATCGGCGCGGCGTTGTGCATAGCGGCGGGCGTGTCGGCGCACGTCGTCTGGAACTCCCCGTGGATGGAATCCATCCTCCAGACCACCGGCGGCGAAAACCCGAGCGTCATCCAGTGGATCGAGTACGGGACGCTCAAAGGCTTGCCGTTCCTGCTCTTGCTGGGTCTGCTCGTCGTCTTTGCAACGCGGAGTGAAGAGAACAATTATCGATCGATCGTTGCAGGCGAACCCGACCCATGGGTCGTCACGGACGAGGAGATCCGATCTCTGCGTAGCCTCTGGGCTCGACGGCAGGCCCGATCTGCCGTCGGCCGAGTTCGCGGTTCGGCCGGCGCCAGCGCGACCGGACGTCTGCAGGCCGCCCAGATCGAATACGCGATGATTCGAAGCCGGGCGGACTCGCTCTCGGACCCAGCGCTCGGCGCGCAGCGACTCAAGATTCGATCGATCCGAGGACAGATCGCGGCCCTGCCGTTCGTGGCCGTGCTCGCGGCCCGTCCGCCTGTAGTGGCCGGAGCTCCTGCGGCGCAGCCGGCTCCCGGCGCCCCGTGGCATGGAGTGGCCCCGGTCGGCGCCCCGTGGCGTGGAGTGGCCCCGGTCGGCGCGCCGTGGCAGCAACCTGCGGCACAAAAGCCGATCCGGCAGCAGCCGGCACCCGAGACGGCGCCTCCCGTAACGCCCGCTCTCGACGTCGCGGCGCCGGAAGTCGAGGCTGGACCGGAGATGGCGCCGGCATCGTCGGACGGTACCGAGGTCGCAGCCGCGGTCGAATCCGATGCGCCCCTGGCACAGCCGCCGGAGCAGGCGGCCCCGGCACCCGAGTCCGAGTCGGTGGCCGCGGCGCCCGAGACGGTGGTTGAGTCGCCTGCACCCGCAACGGAGCCCGAGGCCCCCGCAAGGGCGCCCGTCGCCGCCGCAACGTACCCTGCTCCGATTTGGGCACCCACGCACTTCGTGCCGCGGGGCGGTATGGCCGCATGGGACTATCCGGATCCCCGACGTCCGCCGGTTGCGATGCTCTCGGAACGCGTTGAGCTGATCGTGGTCGGGCAGGCCGGCGCCTGGGCCCAGGTTCGCGGCGTCAACGGCTGGACCGGCTGGGTCGACGGCAGGCTTCTGATCGCGAGGCGCTAACCGTTTCGGCGGCTGCCGCCCGTGGCCCGCGCTGCCGGCCGCCTGCCGGACTTCGGCCCCGCAGTCGCATGCGCGGACAGGAAGAGGCCGCCTCGCAAGAGACGGCCTCCACTTTCTGGCGTGGCCGGCGACGCCGGCGGGACGTCAGTCCTGGCTGGACTCGATGCGGATTCGAGCGTCGACGATAACCGCGCCCTCGGGGCGGACGATCACTGGGTTGCAGTCCATCTCGGCGATTTCGGGATGCTGCTCGACCATCGCCGCGACCCGGAGGAGCAGCTCCTCGAGACCGGCCACGTCGCATTTGGGTGCGCCGCGGAAGCCGTCGAGGAGCGGGAAGGTGCGAAGTGAGGTCACCATCTCGTGGGCGTCGCGATCCGTAAGTGGCGTGATCCGGACCTTGACGTCCTTGAGCACCTCGACTGCCGTGCCGCCGGCGCCGCAGGCCACGACCGGTCCGAAGAGCTTGTCGTGGACTACGCCGACGAGCATCTCCACGCCGCCGGACGGGACCATCTGCTGGACGAAGAACTTCTCGACCTTCGTTCCCTGGGCGGCAATACGAGCGGCCATCTCGATGGCCTGCTGCTTGACCTCGGCCGCGCCCTCGAGATTGAGCACGACGGCCTTGGCCTCGGTCTTGTGGATCAGCTTGGGTGCGACGCCCTTGAGCGCAACTTTGCCGCCGATCCCTTCGGCCGCCGCGCCCGCCTCCTCCGGGGTCGTCGCCAGGCGCCACGCCGCCATCGGGACGCCATAGCTGCCGAGCAGCTTCGCAACCTCGTCCGGCAGGAGCCAGCGGGACGTCTCGTCGCCGGCACCCTGGAGTGAAGCCAGAACGTCGGCGATCAGCGCCTTTCCCTCGGACGTGTGGATGTCCTTGTACTGCGGGACGACGCCTTCCGGTGTCTCGGCCCAAATGCCGTACCGGACGGCGTGGGCTAGGGCGCGAGCGGCGTCCTCGGGGAACGGATACGAAGGGATCGAGAGCCCGTTCGTCCGGAGCGTGGCAGGCGTGCCTTCGCTGGACAGGAACACCGAGAGAAGCGGGATCTCGCGCGGCAGGTCGAGCGCGGCTTCGCGCACGCCGGCTGCGATCGACTCCGGGTTGGTTACCAGAACCGGGACGTACAGGATGATGATCGCGTCGATGCCGTCCCATTCCGCCAGGATCTGGAGCGCCTTGCGGAAGGATTCGGGCGGGGCTGCGGCGATCATATCGACCGGGTTGTTGTAGCCGGCCTCCGGCGGCAGGAACTCGGCCAGCTTGGCCTTGATCGCGTCCGGTACCTGCGGCACGACAAGGCCGTCGGCCTCGCACGCGTCGGCGCAGAGGATGCCGGGGCCGCCGCCGTTGGTCAGGATGGCGACTCGGTTGCCTTTCGGTCGGGGCTGATTGGCCAGCAGTGTGGCGACGTCGAAAAACTCGCCGAGGGTGTCGGTTCGGATGACGCCGGCCTGCTTGAACAAGGCGTCGACCGTAACGTCGGAGGCGCCGAGCAGAGCGCCGGTGTGGGACGAAGTGGCTCGAGCTCCGGCGGAGGAGCGGCCGCTCTTGACCACGAGGATCGGCTTCTGGCGCCCGACGCGCCGGGAGATTCGGGCGAACTTTCGCGGGTTGCCGATCGATTCGAGGTACAGGGCGATGACGTCGGTTGCCGGATCGTCGGCCCAGTACTGGATGAAGTCGTTGCCGGAAAGGTCCGCTTTGTTGCCGACCGAGATGAAAGTCGACAGCCCGAGCGAGAGGCTGTTGGCGTATTCGATAACTGCCAGACCGAGGGCGCCCGACTGCGACAGGAAGCCCACGTTGCCCCGCATCGGCGCATTCGGCGAGAACGTCGCGTTCATCCGGATGTCGTCGTGGGTGTTGATTACGCCCATGCAGTTCGGGCCGATGACTCGCATGCCGTTCTCGCGGGCGATCACCATGAGCTCGCGTTGCATCTCGCGGCCGGCGGGCCCGGTCTCCGCGAAGCCGGCGGTGATGACGACCATGCCGTGGACGCCCTTCTGGGCGCACTCGCGAGCGGCCGCCATGACGAGCTTGGCCGGAACGACGATTACGGCGAGATCGACGGGGCCAGGGATGTCGAGGATCGACTTGTAGGCCTGGACCGACTGAACGACTTCGGCGCCCGGGTTGACCGGAAACACGGGGCCATTGAAGCCACCGTCCATGAGGTTGTGGAAGACCTCGCCGCCGATGGAGCCGCGCTTGCGACCCGCCCCGATGACCGCCACCGATCGAGGCGCCAGCATGCCGCGGACCGCGTTCATCGCCGCAATCTGCTCGCGAGCCTCGAAGCGAGCCCGAGCCTCGGGCGTGATCGAGGTCGCGAACTGGATGCGAATCTTGCCCGGCTCGGACTTCATCGTGATGCCGAAGCCGCTCTCTCGGAAGAGCTCGAGCATCTTGTTGTTCTCGGCCAGAACGTCGGCCTCGAAGACGGCCACGCCGTCGGCGTCGGCGGCCTCAGCCAGCCGCTTGAGCAGCAGCGTCCCGAGGCCGCGGCCCTGGAACGAGTCCGCCACTGTGAACCCGACCTCGGCCCGATCGCTCGGGACACGTTCGTAGCTCGCCTGCCCGACGACGTCGCCGCCGTGGACGGCCAGCACGCAGCAGTCCTCGCAGCCTTCCACGCCGGACCAGCGCCGCGCGGAAGCTTGGAGATCGACGGCTTTGCCGCCGAACCGGAGACGACAGGATTCGTCCGACAGGCCTTTCAGGAAGGCAAAGATGCCTGCTTCGTCGGTGGGTTGCGCGGCCCTGATGCGCACCGACGAGCCGTCGCGAAGAACCACGTCGATGTCACGCGGGGAGTAGGTCGTGCTCATGCTGCCTTCGTTCGTGCTGGTGGGGCCCTGCTCGGGCCGGGTTTTTAGCCTGGTTTAGCGGGCGCGTTCCGCGCCCGCGTGGCGTTACCGAGGTCATGTATGGATCTTAGGGCGAGCTTCTCCGATGGACCTCCCCGGCGAGTAGGGCCAATGGGCGCGCGATCCGGGCCGGAAGTCCCGGGCCGGTTGGTCGCAACCGGCGGGAGTAGCCTGAAGGACTACGTCCCATGACCAGTTGCCGGCCGTCACCACTCTCGCGGGCCGGTGCGCTCAAGCACCGCCCGAACGGACCCCAGGAGGTTTGGGCCGATCGGCCCCGTGTAGCCTCCGGACGGTCGGAACAGTGCGGTGACGAACGATGAGGGAGCCTTGCGATGGGCCTTACAGCCGCCGAGGCGGGGGTTCCGGATCGGTTGAGCGACGCAAGGGTCCTGGGTGCCATGACCGCCGTACCATTGCCCAGTCCCCCCTGCCGTCCCATTCTCCGACGCATGACGGGCGATACTGTCCCGCGCCGGAACCGACTTCCCGCCAGCTTCCTGGTGGCGTCGTCTTTGGCGCTGCTTCTACTGGCTATTGCCGCAGGAACCGCACTCGGCCATTCCTCGGGCCGCCTCAGCGATCCTGCGGTTTCGCCGAGCGTTGCAGTCGTGGGCACGCCGATCTCATTCTCGGTGACTTTCACCGACTCCGGTGGCGCCGCCCCGCTGTCGGTTTCCGTTCTCATCGACGGCACCCCGATCGGCATGACCGGCGCCGGCTCCGACTTCGCTGGCGGCGTGCGCTTCAGCAAGACCGCAAGCCCAGCCGTCGGGTTGCACGATATCCTTTTCCGTGCCGTCGACGCCAACGGGCACGCCGAATATAGATCTGCAACCAACCTGTTGATCAAACCGGCAGCAGATGCCAGCCCGACGCCGCTCCCGACGCCCACGCCGACCGAGGTCCAGACTCCAAACCCCACGCCGAGCCCCACCGCCACACCGAAACCGGTTCCCAGCCCGACCACGGCCCCGACGCCGACCCATGCTCCGGTGGCGACTCGGGCACCGACCCCTGCCGCGAGCAACACACCCGCCCCGGGCTCGGGCGGTGGGAGCGGCGGCGGCTCTCCGGGGAGCGGCTCCGGATCGGGCTCCGGCGGGTCCGGGACTAATCCCACGCCCGGAGCCGGCGGAGCGACGGGCGGTTCCACGGGGAGTGGCTCGGGTAGCGGTTCGGGTACCGGCGGTGGGCCGGGCGCGACGGGGAGCGGCGGCGGCACCGTCGGCAGTGGTGGCAGCACGGACAGCGCATCCGGCGCCGGTGTCGTGGCTACCCCCGCTCCGAGCGTCATAGCTTCAACCAACTCGGCGGGCAGCGTCCCGGCCCAGGATCAGCTCACCCAGGCCGCCGTCGGCGCCGGCATCCCGCCGGGAATGCCGTTCGATCTGCTCGGCAGCCGGTCCGTAACGTCGGAACAGCTGCTCCAGGAGCTGGCCCCCACGATCGCTACGGCCACGGCGGTCACGGTGACCTGGGCTGCCTTCGCACTCTTCGGCAGGCGGCGCCGGGACGATGACGAACCCGACGCAGGGATGCTTGCCGCCGCTGCCGCCATGGTTTACGAAACGGATGCTGCCCCCGGCCTCAGGGTCGTGGATGAGTCGCTCTTGCCGCGCTGGCGCAGACCGTCGCTGCAACAGGTCCGGCGGACTGATCCCTTGCGCGCTACCGCCTCGACCGCGCCGGTCCTGTCCTTCGAATCGACCGGCGTTCGCCCGCTCGAGAACTACGAGCGGCGCCGCATCAGCTACCGGTTGGTGCGATTGCTCGGCTCGCCCGACGAGCTTCGTTCGACCGAGATCGGGGTCCTCGATCAGGGTGACGAAGTTCAGCTGCTCCAGCGCCAGGGTGCCTACTGGCTGGTTCTATGCCCTGACGGACGCCAGGGTTGGGTGCATCGCATGACGCTGGCCGATCCTACCGCCGAAGTCGAGGCAGCGCCAGAACCCGATCCGACGCCTCTATACATCGACGATTGCGTACCGTCGGGGCCGAGCGGCGGCCCGGACGAATCGAGCGTCGACGGTCTGCTCGAGGCCTATATGCGGGCCCGCGGCGACGTCGTGCAGTCCCTGGTGGTCGACGACGAGTTTCAGGCCGGGTAGTCGGCCTGTGGCTGGGCCGGCCGGCGGATGGCGGTCCAGATCGAGGCGAACGCCGCGAGCGACTTCGCGACTACTTGGCGCGTGATCGGGACGCTCTCCTTCGGGGCCGTTCGTTCCGGAGAACGAGCACGTGCTGATGGGAGATGTTCGGTACGAACGACCGCGGGTAGCCGTACGGCCTCAGCCGGGTTCCGGCTTGATACCAGATCACGTCGCCCTTGGCCGTGAACCCGGCGCGGGTCGCTCGGTCCGCAAGGTCCGACCCGGTAAATACGTACCGACCTTCCTGATAGGCGTCGCGGACGATGACGGCCGCATACCTGTCGGGCCGCAGCACGCGGGCGAGCTGCCCGAAAACCTCCTGCATCCTGTCGAGGAAGGTTGCGTAATCGGCGCTGTTGGCCAGATCGCCGGCATGCTCGGTGACCATCGCGTAATCGGTGCGGCGGTTCGAGTGCTCCTCGGCGAGCTTTCCGCCGGACATCGTTATCGGCAGCTGGATGTTGTACGGCGGGTCGGTCGCCACGAAGTCGACGCTCGCGGTGTCGATCAGGGGCAGCAGAGCCAGAGAGTCACCGAGCCGCATCTCCAACCCGGAGGCATCGAAGCTGCGCTCCCCCCCCGGGTCGGACGGGCCGATATCAGCGAGCAACGGGCCGTGACCGCCGCGTTCCGCCGTGAGGTCGCGGACCAGAGTCTCGTAGATCTCTATCCAGCGCGGCTCGATCTCCAGGCCCAGGGCGCGTCTCGGGCCGCGGGTGATGGCGGCCCCGAGCAGCGTCCCGCCGACACCTGCGAACGGGTCGAGGACGAGCTCTCCGGTAACGGTGAAGAACTCGATCAGCCGGGCCATGAGGCGAGGCGGCTTGTTGGCGCCGTGCCGGCGTCGAGCGGCGTGGCCCAATTCGGACGGGTAGGAAGTGCCCCAGACGGACTTGGTGAAGTAGAGCCACTCCTCGCCCGAGAGCTCATTGAGGGTGTTGCCGGGGTGTCTTGGGCTCACATGGCGAGCTTAGCCCGGATCGACCGATCGCCGCAGGCCCGCGGCGCGGGCAGCGGCGGCCGCCGCTCCGGCCCGTCTGACGGCGGCTCGGACTGGTACGAAATTGCTGCCCTTCGCCGCGCACTGTACGGTTACCCTTGATCGACCTGCGTAGAGAAGAGAGCCGCGCCCGCCGGCTCCGGATCTGGGATCTCGCCAAATGATCACGACTGGCCACGAAAGAGGCGGCGTCAGCCGCACCTTCGACGGACGCACGCCGCACCGGCGGCTTTGGAGTGAACGCTTCGTAGGTCGTGAGCGCCAGCTGGAGCGAATTGCCCTGGGGCTTCAGGCCGCAGCCGACGGCAAACCGAGCGCGCTCATTCTGTCCGGGACTGCCGGCCTCGGTCTCAGCCGGCTGCTCGGTGAGACCAGGCGAAGGATCGGGGCGCTGGCGGAGCCCTTCGCCGCGGTGCACGGAGTTGCGCTGCCGGCCACGGCGGGCGTTCCGTATGCTCCCATCACCGCCGCGCTGGAGCATCTGCTCGTACCGCTCCCAGACGACACGCTGGCCACCTTGATCGGCCCGACCGGCGACGCAATCGCGCGGCTCGTCCCTCGTCTCCGACCGCGGCTCGAAGACCTGGAGCTGCTGCCGGATCGACCGCGGATCGCCGCCACCGAGTGGCGCGAGGCGCGCATGTTCGAAGCCGTGCTCGGGCTTCTCGAGCGGCTTGGAGAGCGGCAGCCCGTGGCCCTGCTGGTAGAGGATCTGCATCATGCCGATGCCGCGACTCGGGGGCTCGTCACTTTCCTTGCACGCGTCACCCGAGGTCAGAGAGTCGTTCTGCTGGTCAGTTACCAGCCTGATCGGCTGCTGCGGTCGGATCCGCTGCGGACCACCCTTTCGACCCTTGCGACGTCGCCTTCCGTGACGATTGCGGAGGTGGCCCCGCTGGAGCGCGCCGAGCTAGGCCAGCTTATCGAGGCGATCGACGGGGCGCGACCGTCCTCCACGACCCTGCTGCTGGTGGCGGAGCGCTCCCGCGGCAACCCGCTCATCGCCGAAGAGTTGCTGGCAGCGCGCCGTGAACTTCTCGGGGTGTCGATGGCCGGCACGTTCGACCGGATCGTCACCGCCAGGGCGGCGCTGCGTTCGCCCGAGTGTCGTCGGGTGCTGCGACTGCTCTCGCTCGCAGGCTCCATGGTCACTTTGCCGATGCTGATGTCGATGGCCGCCGAGTTCGAGGCCCGATCGCCTGCCAGGCCGCCTCGATCCGCGTCGGGGGCGCGTCACGGCGATGTCCTGGAATCGGACTTCATGGCGGGCGTGATCGAGGCACTCGAACACGGCTTCCTGATCGAGACTTCCGATGGACCCGGCGGAGCGGCCGGCGGAGGCCTTGGCGGCTGGGGTGGCGAGCGAGGCCGCGGGGTCGAGCGCGAGGAAGGGTCCGGACGGCCAGGTTCGCGCAGAGATAGCGGGCGGACGCCGGCCGGACGCCGGGAGGGGGCGGGCGACTCCGGTCGTGAGGGCCATGCCGGCTCCCGCCACGAGGCTTATGAACCGCCAGAGCCCGAGCGCCAATTCGGCTTCCGCCACGAGCTCGTTGCCGAGGCCATCGCCGCGGACCTCTTGCCCGCCACACGCCGCCGCTACCATTCCGCCCTCGCGGCCGCCCGGAGTTCCGCGCCCCATCCTTCGCCGGCTGCCGCCCTCCTACACCACCTGGCCGCGCATGAACTGGCCGAAGCGGAAACGGCAGCCCTCGATGCCGCTGACGCCGCTGAAGCCCTGGATGCCGGGGCCGACGCACTTGCCCACTACGAGCGCGCTCTCGACCTGTTCGAGATAGTCCGGCCGGAGGAGACCGTCGCGCGTCTTGCGGACATCTACGTTCGTGCGGCTGAGGCGGCCTTCGCGGCCGGCGATCCCGCCCGGGCCTCGGCCTATGCCGAGGCGGCGGCCGCGGGGCTCGACGATCCGCGCGAGCGTCTCGCCCTGGGCATCGTGATGGACCAGCTCGGGCGATACCGTCGAGCCGCCGGCGATCACGAAGGATCCCTGGCGGCGCACCGCCGGGCCGTCGAGCTAGTGCCACCTGAGCCTACCGCCGCTCGCGCCCGCGTGCTCGCGTCGCTCGCCCAATTCCGGATGCTCGAGGGCGTCTTCTCCGAGGCGAAGCGGTATGCTCAAGAAGCCGTCGAGGTGGCCGCCGCCGCCGGCGCCGAAGCGCGGCAGGAGATGCTCCACGCCACCTGCACCCTTGCCGTGGCCGACGCCTGGGGCGAGGACCCCGAGCCGGCCGTCTGGAAGCTCCGCCAGACCCGCGACGAGGCAGCGGAGTTGGGCCGTCTCGACGACCTCTTCCGTGTCTACGCGAACCTCACCACGGTCCTCGACCTGTTGGGCCGGCGCGAGGAGGCGATCGCGATCGCCTACGAGGGGATCGCCGAGGCCGAGCGCGCCGGGCAGGCCACGGTCTACGGCAACTTCCTGCGTGCCAATGCCGCCGAATCGTTGTTCTTCCTTGGGCGCTGGTCCGAATGCCGGAGGCTCTGCCTCGACGCGCTGAGCTGGAGCCCGGTCGGCATCTGGTACCTCTCGCCGCTGCATAGCCTGGCCACCCTCGAGGTGGCGCAGAGCGCGGGCGAATCGGCGGGACGGCTCCTCGGTCAGGTGCTGCTCTCGATCGAGACAGTTCAGGACCCGCAGTTCTCGGTCCCGGCCCAGCAGACCGCCGCGTCCTACGCGCTCTGGCAGGAGGATCTGGTGGACGCCCACAAGGCCGCCGAGCGAGGCTGGCTGCGCGTCGCGGACACGGAAGACTGGCTGCTGATGGCCCGCATGGCCGCCACGTACCTCGAGGTCGACGCGGCCGTCGCCCAGGATGCGCACCGCCGGCGCGATTTCGCGGCTATCGCGGCCACGAGGGAGCGAAGCCTGCCGGTGGTTCTGCGCGCGGAAGCCGTGGTTCGGGCGTGCGGCGTCTCGCCGAAGACCGGTTCGCGGCGCCAGGCGGATCTGGCGATCCGGACAGCACGGGCGTACAGGGCTCGGGTCGAGGGCCGTGACGAGGCGTCTACCTGGAAGCAGCTGTCGCTCGATTGGGCTGAGCTCGGTGATCCCTATGAGGCCGCAAGAGCGCGCTGGCGCGAGGCGGAAGCGATGCTCGACCTGGCGCGGGGCAGATCGACTCGTACGGTGGCACGTGAGCCCCTGACTGCGGCCGCGGAGGCTGCCTTCAGGCTCG
Source organism: Candidatus Limnocylindrales bacterium (assembly GCA_044449785.1). Taxonomy (GTDB): domain Bacteria; phylum Chloroflexota; class Limnocylindria; order Limnocylindrales; family CSP1-4; genus Fen-1039. Next base: position 1,125 of record JBIOII010000034.1, on the reverse strand, counting down.
GCGCCTGGCCGCTCCTGCGCGCCGTGGCCGAACTTGCACGACGGGCCATGCTGCCGCTGCCCAAGCAGATCGAGGCCCAGCTGGCGGGCAGACTCGAGCAAGCCACGCCTCCCGCCAGAACCGCCGGGCGCCCGGGCGCCCCTTCGAAGTCACCTGCAGTCGCCGGGCCGTCGGGGGGTCAGGGTACCGGCAGCGCGGGCGGTACCGGAACACGTTCGGACGCGGGCCTCCTTGCCGATTTCGTCTCTCCGTCGAGCGGGCCCGCGCCCCACGACTTCGGACTTAGCAAGCGAGAGCTCGAAGTCCTGGCTCTGATAGCCGAGGGCCGCACCAACCCGGAGATCGGCCGGCGGCTCTTCATAACCCGCAAGACCGTTGCCGTGCACGTCAGCAACATCCTCACCAAGCTCGGTGTCTCGGGCCGGGTGGAGGCAGCGGCCGCGGCGATCCGCCTGGGCATCACGGACCGCGAATGACCGCCAGGCTGCCAGGGAGTACTCCCGAAAACGAAGAAACCCGGACTTCGAGGTCCGGGTTTCCTGTTTGAGCGTCCGGTCTACCAGCGCCTGCCCTTGATGACCATGGCGAGCGCGATGGCGATCGGAGCCAGGGCGATGAGTTGCACGGCCGACTCCTTGGTCTTGTGTATCCGGCGCCGATGCGCGGGGACGTGGTGGCGCCGCCAAAGTAAACGCCACACCGGGGCCGTCCTCAATCGCCAATACGTACCGGGTAGTCCCACTCCCTACCCGTATCGGGTACTGCCCCTTGACGCGGCAGCGGCCGCGATTCCGCCGTCGGTAGATCACTCGCCGGGCCGCTCGCCCATGATGCGGTCTACCGCCGCGAGCAGCTCCGCCGAGGTGAACGGTTTAGCAAGGAACTGGATGCCGGGCTCGAGCACGCCGTTGTGGACGATGCCCTTGTCGGTGTGACCCGACATGTACAGGATCCGTAGACCGGGTCGGGCCTCGCCGAGCTGCCTGGCGACATCGCGACCGCTCATGCCCGGCATCACGACATCGGTCAGGAGCAGCTCCAGGGGCTCGTCTCGGGCCGCCGCATCGATGGCGCTCTCGCCGTCGGACGCGGCCAGGACCCGATAGCCGGCGGCTTCGAGGACCC
>JBIOII010000033.1:0-17279 GCA_044449785.1 Candidatus Limnocylindrales bacterium | reverse complement strand
GTGTGAAGGGCGATGAGGGCGCGACCGCGGCGGCCCTCCTCTTCCACGAGCGCCCCCAGCATCGCCCTCGCCAGGCCGCCTCTGCGCCACTCGGGCGCCACGCCCAATGCGACGAGGCGATCCACGCCCTCGAGTGGCACGGTGGGGAGCGCGGCCAGCGCGACGCCGACCAGCCACCCCCCGGCGACCGCGCCCGTCGCGATGACCCCGTCGAGGAGCGCCGTGCGGAGGAGCTCCAGGGCGGCGGCCGGGTCCGCGAGCGGAACCGTTCGGGGCGCCACGGCGAGGTTGTCGAGCGCGGCGAGGGTCAACGGAGCAACCAACGTCGGCTCCGCAACGCCAGAGGGGTCGCCGACGCCCCGGCCCGCGCCAACGCCCCTGACGGTTGGCCGGCGGGCCGGCGGCCCTTCTGCCGCCGGTGTGGCGCGCTTCGAGGTGCCCGGCACGCCCTCGTCGAAATGCCACCAGCCCCTATCCTCGGCAACGCCCAGTAAAGCCGGCACCAGGACGGTCCGAACAAGTGAAACCGTTCGACTCGCTCGTCCGGCGGCGGCGGAGCTGATCGAACGCTCCGACACCAATCCATCGTCGTCCTCGAAACGTTCGGGCAAGGGCCAATCGCCCCACCTGGCCGCCTCTCCGTCCCAGCGCGCCCGCCAGTCGGCGGGGAGACTCCCGGGAAGCTCGCGGTGCGCCCCCGCGAGCCACGTCAGCGCCCAGACCCTGGGGACGACGCGGTAGATCGCGTAGCCGCCCCCGCCCGTTGCCAACCAGCGGCCGCCGCAATATCGATGCGCGAGCCTGTCGACCAGGCGAGCGGCCTCGCCCATCGCCGTGGTGGTCAGCGATAGGTGGGCCAGCGGGTCCCAGGCGTGGCCGTCGGCGCCGTGCTGGCTTACGACTATGTCGGGCCCGAACGATGCCGCCAGCGGCGGAACCACCTCCCGGATCGCGTCGAGCCAGGGCCCAGGTCCGCACATCGGCTCGAGCGGAACGTTGACCGACGTCCCGGCCGCGGTCCCCTCCCCCAGGTCGTTGACGAAGCCCGTCCCCGGGAAAAGCGAACGGCCAGTCTCGTGGAAAGAGATCGTGAGCACGCCCGGATCGTCGTAGTGGAGCGCCTGGACGCCGTCCCCGTGGTGCACGTCGAGATCGACGTAAAGGACGCGGAGCCCTTCGCGGCGGGCCCTTGCGATTGCCAGCGCCACGTCGTTGTAGATGCAGAAGCCGCTGGCGTGGGTCCGCATGGCGTGGTGGAGACCGCCACCCGGCTGGTATGCGTGTTCGACGTCGCCGCGCAGGATCGCCTCCATCGCCCGGATCGATCCGCCTGCGACCGTCGCCGCCGCCTCGTGCATTCCCTCGAATGCCGGATCGTCTCCCGGCCCGATCCCCGCATCCGGCAGATAGTCGGGATCCAACGAGAAACGGCGGACGGTCTCTACGTACCCGGCCGAATGGAGCCAGCGCAACTCTTCGTCCGTCGCCGGCCCGGGCGCAAGGCCCGGCTCCGCTCCAACGGCCCTGAGCAATTCGATGCCCGGCCCGAAACGCCTCGGGCTGAGCGGATGGCGCGGCCCAAAGTCGTACTCGAGCGAGTGCGGCCCGAACACGAGGAGCGGTCCATCCACCTGTCTTGCCATGCTCGAATGATGGCGCGGTGCCGGTTGGACCGCCCGGAGCGCGCCCGCTCATCCGGCAGCCGGACCACCCGAGCGGTTACGCTGCCGTCGTGACAGCGAACCCGATCCCGGTGATCGTCCGCCCCGTTCGGCCCGAGGAGTTCCACGAGCTCGGAGAACTGATCGTTGCCGCGTACCACTCACTCCCAGACGCGCGGCCGGACCAGCAGCAGCGCTACGACGAGCGGCTCCGGGACGTGGCCGGGAGAGCGCGGGTCTCGTGCGTGCTCGTCGCTGTCGGTCCGGAGGGCGAGGTTCTCGGCGGTGTGACCTACGTGCGCGGCCCAGACGATCCCTTTTCCGAGGAGCTTCGCGACGGTGAGGCGGGGATTCGCATGCTGGCCGTGGATCCCGCCTACCACGGCCGCGGCGTGGGTCGCGCCTTGACGATCGCGTGCATCGAGCGCGCGAGATCGGCCCGCCGGGAGCGCATCGTCCTCCACACCGGGAACTGGATGGCCGCCGCCAAGCACCTGTACGAATCGCTGGGCTTCGAGCGCGATCCTTCGATCGACTTCTCGCCGGTGCCCGGCATCGACGTCATCGCGTACGCGCTCAACCTCACCGCCTATAAATCCTAGCGGGTCGGCTCCGACCGCAGGTTTCTTGCCGGCGGGCGATCAACGAGGGCCCGGGCCAGGTCGTCTGGCTCGGTGACGGGCAAGCGGCAAGCGAAATCCCGGCAGACGTAGGCCGTGGCACGGCCGCCGATCGCGTGGCGGCCGCTCAGAAGCTCGAGCGTGGTGGACCGCGGATCCCCAACCGCGAGCACACGATGCGGTTGGAAGCCGCGGCGCGCAACCGCGACCAGCGCCTTCGTCTCCGCGGCGTTCGGGTCCCCTGCGACCGCCACCTGGGCCACGGGCGCGCCCGCGAAGTCGAGCGCCGCGAGCCAGGCTGCAAAGGCGCGAGGGTATCTCGCCGCCAGCCGTTCCACGCCACCAATTGCCCGCTCCGCGTCCTCGCGCAGCCGGTTCTCGCCGGTCAGCTCGAATATCCGCAACATCACCGCCGCTGCCGTAGCGCCACCCGACGGCGTAGCTCCGTCCTGGACCTCCTTGGGGCGGACGATCAGCGACTCCGCGTCGGCGGCCGCGTCGTACCAGCCGCCGGCCGGATCGGCGAACTGGCGCGCGACGACGTCGACCAGCTCAAGAGCGGCAGTCAGCCACCGCTCGTCGAACGTGGCTTCGTACAGCGACACCAGCCCGTCTGCGAGACAAGCGTAGTCGTCAAGGCCGCCGCTACCGGACGTTCGGCCGGCACGGAACGAGCGGGCCAGCCGGCCGTCGGGGCCGCGCAGGCGGTGGAGGGCGGCCTCGGCCGCCGCTTCGGCGTTTTCGCGGTCGCCAGGTCGATCCAGGACGGGTATCGCCTCGGCGAACGCGGCGATTGCGAGCCCGTTCCAGGCGGCAAGGGCCTTGTCGTCCAGGGCCGGTTGAGGCCGCTCGCGGCGCCTTGCGAAGAGCAGACCGCGGGTCGCCGCGAGGCTCTCGGCAACCGCTTCCGGCGCGAGCCCGTATAGGGCCGCCACCTGTTGGTCGTTCATGACGCGAGACAGGATCGTCTGGCCTTCCCAGTTGCCGACCTCACTTACGCCGTAGGCAGACGCGAAGACCGCCGCCGGCCCTCCGCTATTTGAGCCGCCAGTCTCGTCGTCTCCGGCGCCGAGAGTTGCTGCCACCTCGTCGCGCGTCCAGACGTAAGTGGCGCCTTCGACGCCGCCGGTGTCGGCGTCCTGGCTCGCCGCAAACAGCCCGTCGGGGGTGCGCAGCTCGCGGGCCATGTAGTCGAGCGTGGTTTCGGCCACCTCGCCGAAACGCCGCTCGCGCGTCAGCTGGTAGGCGTGGAGATAGACGCGGGCCAGCTGGGCGTTGTCGTAGAGCATCTTCTCGAAGTGCGGGACGAGCCAGTCCGAGTCGGTGGCGTAACGGTGGAACCCGCCGCCGATCTGGTCGTGGATGCCGCCGTCGGCCATCGCATCCAGGGCCCGAAGCGCGGTGCGCAGAACGCGCTCGTGCGGTGTGGTGCGGGCCGCCCGAAGGAGCAACTCGATGGTCGCGGGCTGCGGGAATCGGGGCGGACCGCCCCAGCCGCCGTGCTCGAAATCGAACTCGTCGACCAGCCGGGCGACGGTTTGAGCCGTGACGCCGCCGCCGCGGCCGGGTGAAGGGGCGAGCGACCCCAGAGACGAGCCCGAGTCCCATCCCGCGGGGGATCTCGGGGCCGGACCTGGGGGCTCAGGCGCGCGCCGAGCCTGCTCAGCAACGCTCTCCGACAGCGCCGCCGAGGCTCGGCGCACCTCATCGGCCAGCTCGGTCGCCCGTGACTCCAGCTCGTCGCGTCGATCCCGCCACGCCGTGGCGACTGCGACGAGGGTCTCCCGGAACGACGGCATGCCGTATCTGGGCTCGCCGGGGTAGTAGGTGCCGCCGTAGAAGGGGCGGCCGTCGGGCGTGAGAAAGAGACTCATCGGCCAGCCCCCGCCGCCGGTCATGGTCTGGAGCGCCGCCATGTAGACGGCGTCGACGTCTGGTCGCTCCTCACGGTCTACTTTGATCGCGACGAAATCCGCGTTGAGAATCGCCGCCGTCTCCACGTCCTCGAATGACTCGCGCTCCATGACGTGGCACCAGTGGCAGGCCGCGTAGCCGACAGACAGGAAGATCGGCCGGTCGCCGGCCACTGCCAGCGCCAGCGCCTCGGGACCCCAGGGCTGCCAGTCGACCGGGTTGTGGGCGTGCTGAAGGAGATATGGGCTCGTCTCGGCCGCGAGGCGGTTGGCTCCAGGCATGGGCACGATCCTAGCCGGGAGCCGGATCATTGGGCGCACCGAGCCGCCGCAGCCCCACAGCGTGGCCCGCCGCCCCGCGGCGTCGTCTGCCGCGGATCGCTAGTCGATCGACGGAAGTCTTGTGCCGGCGCCTGCGGCCGTCGGCCGCGGCTCGATGGATCCACCGCTTCGACCGCCGCCCAGGCGCACTCCACTCCGGAGGACGGCCACGGCAGCAACGGCCTCGGCGGCGAACGCAACAGCGCCGTTCATGACGAGCGCGGCCGGCGTTCCCAACACTCCGCCGATCCCGCCGGTAAGCCCGTTTCCGAAGGGTGTCGAGCCGGTGAAGACGGTCGTGTAGACGCTCATGACACGACCGCGGAGATGGCCTGGCACCGTGACCTGGACCAAGGAGTTGGCACTGATCGCCGTGGCGATCGCTCCAAGCCCGGCGAAGAAGACTCCCACGGCCGCCACCGGGAATGACGTCGTGGCCGCGAGCACGAATTCGGCTATGCCGAGGACCATGCCGCCGCCGATGAGGATCCGCAGCCTTGGCCTGGAGAGCATCGCCACGGACAGGGCAGCGGTAAGGGCCCCGGCCCCCATCGAGGCGTACAGGATCCCGAAACCCGTGGGTCCTGCGTTGAGGACTCCGGCGGCCATGACCGGCAGCACGACGTTGAAGTTCATGCCGAACGTGGACACGAACCCGATGACCGTGATTGCCAGCAGGACCACCGGCGTGTGCCAGACGTAGCGCAAACCCTCGCTGAGGCCCGCCCGGACCTCCGCCACGGACCTGGGAATGGCCATGCGAGCGGCCGGGCGAAGCTCGCTCTCCCGCATCGCGAGCAGCCCGATGACGACGGCTCCGTAGCTGAGCCCGTTGAGGACGAAGCAGAGCGCCGTCCCGAACACGGCGATCAGGATCCCGCCGATCGCCGGCCCGACGATGCGCGCGCCGTTGAACACGGCCGAGTTGAGGGCGATGCCGTTGGCCATGTCGTCCCCGCCGACCATCTCGACGACGAAGGACTGGCGGGCGGGCATGTCCACCGTGTTTACCAGCCCGAGCAGGAACGCCAGGACGAAGACGTGCCAGATCTGGACCACGTTGAAGTAGACGAGCCCTCCCAGGATGAGCGCCAGAATGCCGGCCGCCAGCTGCGTTCCAATCACCGTCCGTCGCTTCGGCCAGACGTCGACGATGATTCCGCCGAACAGTCCGAGCACGAGCACCGGCAGGAACTGGACCGCGCCCAACAGGCCGAGGTACAAGATGCGCTGCTGCTCCCCGACCAGCGTCACGAGCAGCCAGCCCTGAGCCACCGTTTGCATCCACGTGCCGGTTACGGAGATCAACTGGCCGAAGAAGAAGAGGCGGAAGTTGCGGTGTCTAAGGGCGCGGCCGGCAGCCGCGAACCTTACCCGCCCGCCGACGATCAACGGGCGCCCTCGCGCTCGAGCGTGGGCGAGTCGGTCCGTTCGTAGGATCGGTGCTCGCCGCGCATGAGCGACGCCACGGCTCCGAGCGCGCTGGCCACGACGCCGGCCAGGAACGCCAGGTGGAGGGCGTTGATGAAGGGTCCCAGGCTGATGCCGTGGCCGCCGATCTGCGTACCGGAGAAGACGGCGAGGAGCACCTTCGGGTCCATCGAGGCGCTTACGAGGCCGATGGCCAGGGCTATCGAGACGACGAACCCGGACTGCATCAGCATCATCCGAGTGCCGGCCCCGGCGCCGCGCTTGCTCGGCGGGACCACGCCCATCACGGCGCTGGTGTTGGGTGAGTTGAAGATGCCCGAGCCCGCGCCGACGACCAGCTGCCAGAACGCCAGCTGCCAGTACGGAGTGGTCGTGTCCAGAGTCATGAGGCCGGCCAAACCGACGCCGGTTATCACCATTCCACCCGTCGCCAACGCCCGGGAGCCGTACCGATCGGCCAGGATGCCGCTGATCGGCGAGAGCACGATCAGCCCGATAGCGAGCGGGGCCAGCATGAGCCCGGCCGTAACCGGGTCCTCACCACGGGCGCCCTGGAGGTAGAAGACCAGCAAGAAGAGAACGCCGTTGCGGGCGATGGCATTGAGGAACCCGGTCAGGTTGCCCATCGCGAAGAGTCGATCGCGGAAGAGCGACAGGTCGAGCAGCGGGGCGTGATGGTGCGCCTCGACCCACAGGAAGATCGGCGCAGCCGCGACAAATGCGACGAAACCCCCGACGACCCACCATGTCGTCCAGCCGTACACGCCCCCGAATGCCAGCGAGATCATCAGACCCATCAGCCCCACGAAGTAGAGCACAGAACCGACCCAGTCGATCTCGACGCGGCCGTCGTGCCGGACCTGTTCGACGAGGATCAGCCCGGCGGCCACCACGCCGGCCAGACCTATCGGGACATTGAACCAAAAGACGGTCCGCCAGCCGAAGCCGGTCAGCCAGCCGCCGAGGATCGGGCCCATGATCGCGCCGGCGCCGATGACCATGGCGTTGATGCCGAGGGCGCGGCCGAGCTCAGGCCGGGGAAACGCGTCGGTGACCAGCGCCGTCGCATTGGCCATCAGGAGCGCTCCGCCGACGCCCTGGACCAGCCGCCAGGCGATCAGCTGAGTTGCGTTCGGGGCCAGCGCGCACAGGACCGACGCGACGGTGAAGATGGCGAAGCCGAGGGTGTACGACCGCGCCCGGCCGACCATGTCGGCGACGCGTCCGGCGTTCAGAACGAGAACGGTGGCGACCAGGGTGTAGCCGACCACGATCCAGAGCAGGCTGAAGATGTCGGTGTGGAGGTCGCGCAGGATATCGGGCAGGGCGATGATGAGCGTGCCCGATGTCAGCGAGGCCATGAGCGCCCCGATGCTCGTCACGACCAGGACCCACCAGCGATAGCTATCGGCCGCGGGGTCGATGGGGTGGCGGACGGTCTGCATCACTCGTTGCTCGCTTCGAGCTCGGCCAGCCTGGCCAGGCTGCGCGTGCGACGAGCTTCCGTGTGGTCGACCATCGCCTGGAGCCGGTCGATCTTGCTCTGGAGGGTCAGCCTCTGTCGCTCGAAGCTGGCGACCCGGTCGCGCATGATCCGGATCCGTTCGGCCCGATCGGCGGTAGCGTGATATGCGGCGTGGTCGCGTTCGCGGGCGGCCTCGTCCTCGAGCAGCTGCGATATCTCGGCCAGGGAGAAACCCGCGTCGTCGCGCAAGCCCTTGATGAAGCGCAGACGCTCGAGGTCGGACTCGTCGTACAGGCGGTAGTCGCCTTCGGAGCGCCCGGCAGGCTTAAGCAGCCCCACCTCTTCGTAGTAGCGCACCGACCGGGCGGTCAGGCCGACTTCGGCGGCCGCCTCCTGGATGCGCATCAATCTCGCGGCGGAGGAAACCTCCGGGGTCTGAGTCATCTATGCGAATTCTACCGCAACATTGCCGTTTACGTGAAAGTTAGGGAAGACCTGCGGCGACGGCGTTTATCCGGCGGCCGAGCTATCGTCCTGGGACTGTGGCATCGACCCTATTTCCAGCCCTCACCGAAGAGACGCTCGCACTCGCCGTTCGCGAGCTTGCGGCTGGTGATCCAGACCTGCGCGGCGTTGTCGACCGGTTCGGGCCGCCGCCCATGTGGCATCGGCCGGCCGGCTTCGGGACTCTCGTTCATATCGTCCTCGAGCAGCAGGTTTCGATCGCATCGGCGCAGGCTGCCTTCGATCGGCTCCGCGCCGCCGCCGATCCTCTGACGCCGGCACGGTTCCTCGAGCTCGACGACACACGACTCCTCGCCGTCGGGTTCAGCCGGCAGAAGACGCGTTACGTCCGCGACCTCGCTCGGGCCGTCGGGTCGGGCGCACTCGACCTCGATCGTCTGGCCGAGCGCCCCGACGACGAGGTGCAGGACGCCCTCGTAGCGCTCACCGGGATCGGACCGTGGACCGCCTCGATCTATCTGATGGAGGCCCTCTTGCGCCCGGACGTCTGGCCGGCCACGGACATGGCCCTGGTAACGGCCGTCGTCGAGGTCAAGGGTCTGGATCGCCGGCCGGACGCCAACGAGATGGGCGCGCTCGCTGCGCCGTGGCGGCCCTGGCGATCGGTCGCAGCCCGTCTCTTCTGGCACGACTACCTCAGCCGCCGTGGGCGTGATGCTCCCCGAGCCTGACGTCGCTCGCTCCGGTCCACGCGGGCCGTCGGGCGACGATCCAGACAGCCACAAGAACATATAGGGTCATCGGAACGAGGCCGGATTCGCCGCCGATGGCGCCCAGGGCGCCTGTCGATCCGACGACGAGCACCTGGAGTTGGAACCAGATGCCGTTGTGGGCGCCGTGGAAGACAACCGCCGGCCATGAGCTGCCCGAGGCTATGCGCAGCTCGTTGGCGATAAATCCCATCGCCACGATGGTGATCGTGAAGGGCACCATGAAGAGCGGATCGGCGCCGCCGTGGTACGCGCCGGCGACGTAGATCAGGGGCGTGTGCCAGGCCGCCCAAAGCAGCCCGCCGATGAACCCGGCTCGGACGCGTCCGAGGCCTGCCAGCCGCGGCAGCAGGAACCCGCGCCAGCCCACCTCCTCGCCGATCGCCTCGATCGACGCCCCGACCAGGATCACGATCGTCATGCCGGCGTAGACCGGGACCGATATGCCGTCGAGCCCGAGCTTCACGGCGCCGAATGCCCAGGCTGCCACGTAGCCTGCGGTCAGCACGACGCCGGGGATCGCGATCGCTGGAATCCACGCGGCGAACCCGGCCCAACGGACGGCGAACCCGCTCCACGCAGTGCGAGATCGGGCGCGGCCGGTGAGCAGCACCACGACCACTGCTGCGGCCAGGGGAATCCAGCCGTACGGCTCGACGAAACGCCCGCCGAGGAGCGACGAGGCGAGGCCGATTCCGAGCACGAGCACGGCGAACAGCGCCGCCTCGCCACGACGGTCGAGTCTGCGCAACGCCTTCCTCCAAGCTCGTGGACGGCGTCAGAGTAGCGTCCCGCCGCCGACCGGGAAGGCGCCGAGATACGTCGCAGCAAGTGGAGCGTTGCGGCAGCGTTCCAACTCGGGTCTGTGACACGCTAGGTGTCACAGGCATTGGCTACGTTCCGGCCATGGAAACCGCCCGGTTGGTCCCGCTCCCGTCACGGCCAAGTCGCCAGTCAAGCGTTCGCATCGAAGCCGACCGGCTCGTCATCGAGCACCTGGTTCTGGACGACCCGGCGCTTGTCGCTTTCGTCGCCGGCCGCTCGGTCGAGGAGCGAGCCGCCCTCCTGGAGAGGGCCTTGAAGGTCGGCCTCGCGGCCATCCAGAGCGTCGGCGTCACCGTCAACGTTGATGCCGTGCGGAGCGAGTTCCAGGGCCTGCTCCGCCAGACGGAAGCCGCAAACGAGAAGGCGGCCACCGCCCTGGACGCCGTCCTCCGCCAGAACTTCGCCGACGGGGACGGCCGTCTGCCGCGCACCCTCGAGAAGTTCCTGGGCGACAAGGGTCAGCTGCACGGCTTCGTCGACGAGCTGTTCGACGAGAGCAAGCGGGACAGTGCTATTGGCCGGATGAAGCTTCTGCTCGGCACCTACTTCGACGGCGACGCATCCCGCCTGGCCCACCTGCTCGACCCTACGCGCCTCGGCTCACCGCTCCACCAGTTCCGGACGGAGATGGCCGAGGGCTTCAAGGTCATCGGCGAGAAGCTCGCCGCCCTCGAAGCCGCAGGCGCAGCCCGCGCGACGGAGCGAGCCAAGTCGGCGGCCAAGGGAGCCGATTTCGAAGGCCTCATCGAGGGCCTGCTCGGTGACCTGGCGCGCGGCTCCGGCGACATCGTCGAGCGCACCGGTACGGAGGCCGGCGCCCTCATGAGCTCGAAGAAGGGCGACTTCGTCCTGACTCTCAACTGCGAGGCGACCGCCGGGGCGGAGCTGCGGGTAGTCGTTGAGTGCAAGGACCGATACGTCTCGGGCCGCGCTATGCGCGACGAGCTCCGCGAGGCCAAGACGAACCGCGACGCCGCTGTGGCGCTCGTCGTCTTCACTCCCGCCCACGCCCCGGCGGGGATCGCCCCGTTCGACGTGCGAGCGGGCGACGTCTACTGCGTCGTGGATCCGGCCGCGCCGGACGTGGCCACGCTCGAGGCCGCGGTTCGGCTGGCCCGGCTTCTCGCTCTGCAGTCGCTCCGCGACAAGGACGTCGAGGTAGACGCCCCGGCGGTAGCCGAGGCCCTCAAGGGAGTCCGCGAGCAGCTCGAGACGCTCCGCGCCCTCAAGTCGACCCTCACGTCCATCGGCACCAGCGCCAAGGAGGTCTACGCGGGCCTGGACCGTATGCGCGACGGCATCCTGGCGCGCCTCGCCGAAGCGGAAGCCGAGTTGCGTCCACACTGACGTTGACGAGGGCAGGCGACGACGAAGGAATGAGCCGCCCGGCGCCGAGCGGAACGCTGGGCGCACCTGACTGGACACCGCCGTTCGGCGCGCTATGCTCGCGCTTCGCGGGCTCGCCGAGAAGGGCTCGCGCTGCGAGGTGCTGCTCGATGGCGCGTTCGATGTGGAAGGGGGCAATCCAGTTCGGCCTGGTCACGATTCCGGTGAAGATGTATCTGGCAACGGAATCGAAGGGCGTGAGCTTCAACATGCTCCACGCCGAATGCCACGGCCGCATCCAGATGAAGACCTACTGCCCCACCGACGAGGTCTACATCGAGCGTGGCGACACCGTGCGGGGCTACGAAGTGGCGCCGGGCCAGTACGTCGTGGTCACGGACGAGGATCTCGCGGCCGTGCCGCTCAAGACCGTCCGCTCCATCGAGATCCAGCAGTTCGTCCCGATCGATTCCGTGGACGAGACGACGCGCTTCGTCAAGCAGGCCTATTACCTCGAGCCGGACCCGATCGCGCGCAAGGCCTTCTACCTGCTCAAGCAGGTCCTGGCAGAGCGCGGTTTGCGCGCCATCGCCAAGATCGTGCTCCGAGACCGCGAGCAGCTGGCCGCAATCGACCCGTTCTCGTCGACCATGGTTCTCTCGACTCTGCACTGGCCCGACGAGGTTCGGTCGCTGGGCGAACTCGCGCTCCCCGAGGCGGACGTAGAGATCAAGCCGGCAGAGCGAGCCATGGCCGATCAACTGATCGATGCCATGACGAACGAATTCGACGTGACCTCGTACCGCGACGAGTACCGCGAGGCCCTGCTCGAGATCATCGAAGCCAAGGCCGCGGGCGCGGAGATAGCCGAACCCGCCGCCGCTCCGATCGCCGGCGTTACGGACCTCATGGCCGCCCTCGAGGCCAGCGTGGCGGCGGCCAAGGCCGCCCGTGGATCGTCCGCTCCCGAAACCCTGACAGCCGTGGCGTCGCGCGGACGCAAGGCCGTCGCAATAGGGCCGGGCAAGGCTCCCGCCGCCGAGCCGCTCACGGAGGTAGAGGTCGAGCCCGTTCCGGCTCGGCGCCGCAAGTCGGCTTAGCCCGAAAGCCGACCGGCGGGCATACCGGTCGGCTACGCTAGCGACATGTCCGCGCATCCCTGGCCGCTGTTCGACCTGCGACTCAGAACGCCAGGGCTCGAGCTCCGGCTGCCAACCGACGAAGACCTTCTCGAGCTCGTCCGAGTCGCGCGCGCCGGCATCTTCGACGAGGACCGTCCGGCCTTCATGGTCGCGTGGCATAAACTGCCCTCACCCGCTTTTGAACGCCAGTTCTTGCTGCATTGGTGGGCGGTGCGCGGCGGTTGGAACCCCTCGAAATGGGCACTCGGGCTCGCCGTGCTCCATGACGGGCGTGCGATCGGACTCCAGGAGTTGATCGGGACCGACTTCGCGGTCCGACGCACCATCCTCTCGGGGAGCTGGCTCGGCCGAGAGTTCCAGGGACATGGACTGGGAACCGAGGCAAGAGCCGCCATCCTTGCCCTTGCCTTCGACGGCCTCGGTGCGGAGATGGCCGAATCCGGCTACCTCGAAGGGAACGCGGCCTCGGCGCGGGTTTCAGAGAAGCTGGGCTACCGCGAAACCGGAGATGACTTCTTCGCGATCGAGGGCAAGCGAGTGCGAGAATGCAAGGTCCGAGTCACCCGCGAAACCTGGCGGCGCGATCTGGTGCCGGTGGCGATCGAAGGCCTGGAGCCTTGCCTGAAGCTGTTCGGTGTCGGCGGGCTCGGCCAGGACGAATGGGCGACGTTTTAGCAAGGTCGATTAACATCCAGGCTCGCGAGGCCCACTAGAGGGGTGTGGACTGAGGGTGCGTGAGCGAGGAGCGCAGGCGACAACGAAGGAATGAGCCGCCCGGCGCAGCCACGAGCCCGCTCGGCGCCCGGCGAGCTCAGGCCGAGGCGGCCACGAGCACCGGAGCGAGCCCACCTGAGGGTGGGTGAGCGAGGAGCGCAGGCGCCAACGAAGGAATGAGCCGCCCGGCGCAGAGCGGTTAGCGGTCTTCGGAGCGGCGGCCGACCAGCCACCAGGCCATCGGGAAGATCCCGGCCGCGATCGCAAGCTTGATGGCGTCGCCGACGATGAACGGCCTGAAGCCCTCGTCGATCGCCGTCTGAGGCGACATGTGCGCGGCGATCGCGAGCCACGGCACGCCGAACGCATAGATCACGACCTCGCCCAGGACCATCGCGGCGACGGCGCCGCCGATATGGCGGTCCCATCCGTTCTCGGCCAGCCACCCGACGAGAGCACCCGCGAACAGGAAGCCGACGAGATAGCCGCCGGGAACACCCAGCACCAGGCCGCCCGATCCGAAGCCGACGATCGTCGAAAGGCCGTGGGCCTGACCCGCGTAGACCGGCAGGAAGAACCCGAGGACCAGGTACAAGCCGACGGACATGGCGCCGCGTCGAAGCCCGAGGGCACCGCCGACGACCAGGACCGACAGCGTCTGGCCGGTGATCGGAACCGGGTTGTTCGGCAGCCAGACCGTCACGTTGGCGGTCAGAGCGATGAACACGGCGCCGATGCAGATCAGAGCGACGTGGCGCAGCCGAGCGCTCATACGCTCGCCGACACGGATCGGAACCAGGAAGTCGCCGATGGTTATGCCACGCTCGGCGGCCGGGAGGCGGTTCAGCTGGTGAGTCACGAGCATGCGGTCGTTGGTCCTTCTGCGGCGTGGCCGGGACGCGGGCACGACCGGACCCTTCTCCCGATCCGGCGGTCCGAGTGTAGCAAACGATTCGACCCGTGCGAGCACTGAGCCTGCCGGGTCGTCGGTCGTATGGCTACTCGTGTTGAAGGGCCCTCACGATAGATAGCCGGCTGGCAAGACCCGCCGGATATATGGCGGCGGTGACGCTGATCAAGACGCCGAAGCAGACGGCCAGGGCGATCGACAGCCAGGGTGGGTCGAATACGAGACCGAAGCCGGCGCTCGACATGGCGACGAGCAAGGCCCCGACCAGCAGCCCCACAACGGCCCCGATGATCGCCCCGACCAGGCCGAGGATGCCGGCCTCGATGACCACCATACCCCAGACCTGACGTCCGGTCATCCCGGTCGCGCGGAGAACGCCGATCTCGCAAACGCGCTCCAGAACGCTCATAGACAGGGTATTGACCATGCCCAACCCTGCTACCAGGACGGCGATCAGCGCCAGCGCGTCGAGCAGTCTGAAGATGCGATCCAGTGCGTCGCCCACGGTTCCGGAGACCCTGTCGAGCTGGTCCGGCTCGAGCGCGTACGAGGCGGCCGCCGAATCGAGCGCGGCCCGCGCCGTCGACTCCTGCCCGGCAGCGTATCGAACCGCGTAGAAGTCGGCGCCGGTGACGCCGAACACGTTCAGCGCGTCTGGCCAGCCCACGAAGATCGCCTCCTGGGCCTGGGCGGGGATGGAGTGCGCGACGATGCCGACAACGCGGAGTTGAGTGAGGGTCGGGCCGGTGGCGAAGTCAAGCGTGTCGCCGAGCCGAATGCCCGCTTCATCGGCCAGCGATTTAGGCACGATCACCGACCCGCCGGCGTCGAGCGCGCCCAGCGCCGACGTTCTGTCGCCGGCGACGAAGTTCAGGCGGCCATCGGCAAGGTAGTCGCTGCCGACGATCGCCGCCGCCTCCTGGAGGACCACGGACTTCTGCGTTCGTCCGCCCGATTGCGTCGTGAGGACATACGGGACGCCGAAGAGACCGATCGGCGAGATCGACTTGACGCCGGGAGTCGCAGCCAGCTCTTCGCGGATGGGATCCGTCATCGAAACCGGGCGGATCGAGGAAAGCAGCTCGCTGCCGGGCACGGTCTCGGCCAGCCAGCTGGCACCGATCTGGCGGACGTCCTGGGCCGCCGTGCCCAATGCGACCACCATTGCCAGCCCGACGACGAGAGCGCCGGCCGTGAGCGCGGTCCGGCTCCGGTCTCGCGAGAGAGAGCTGCGAGCGAGCCGCTCTTCGTTGCGGAAGATCCGGAACGGGAGCCCTGCCACCCGGACGAGCGGCCCAAGAAAGCGTGGCACCAGCAGGACGGCGACGAGCAGCAGACCGTAGATGGCCAGAGGCCCGAACGTCCCGACGTCCGCCCCGGTCCCGAGGGGCCCGGTCCCTGAGGTCCCTCCCGACTGGCCGCTCGGCCAGATTGCCAGGGCGACGACGGCCAGCACGCCGAAAACAACGACCAGCCAGCGCAACCTGGCGGCGCTGGCGGCGGCGCCCGGCGGGCCGCGCCGCAAGGCCTCGACCGGCGTGATTCGCCCGGCTCGCCAGGCCGGCTCGAGCGAGGCCGCGATCGTGACGACGACACCGATGATCAAGGCCATGGCGATCGAGCCGGCCGAGAAGGCCGGCGCGGTCAGCAGGATCGGGCCCGACGAGCCAACCCACGACAGCGTCAGCACCGCCAGCCCGATACCGGCGCCGACACCCACGACCGAGCCAAGGACCCCGAGCGCAAGCGCCTGTAACAGGACGAGGCCCATTACCTGAGCTCGCGTCGTACCGGCGGCGCGCAACAGGCCGACCTCACGCGTCTGCTCGACCACCGTCATCGACAGGGTGTTGAAGATCAGGAAGGCGCCCGCGAAGAGGACCACAGCCGCCACGAGCAGTAGCGCGCCGCGGAAGTCGGCCATCTCGATGCGCAAGGCGGCCGCGAGGTCGTCGGTCCTGGAGATCAGGTAAGGCTCGGCGGTGATGCTCACGTCGAGCTGGCCGATCAACTCGTCGACGGATGTGCCCGCGGCGACGCCGACGTCGACACGAGTCACGCCGGTCATACTGAACAGGGTCTGGGCGGACGTGAGCGGCATTAACACGACCCGACCGTCGGCTTCGGGGAGCGGCCCGTCCCCGTCCACGATGCCGACGATCCGGTAGGCCTGCGGGCCTGCTGCGACCGTGCCGTTCAGAGAGATTGAATCCCCAACGGCCAGGCCTTCCTGAGTGGCCAGCGTCTGCGTGACCAATGCCGACTGGGTATCCCCGCCGGCGAGCAGTCGACCGGAGGCCAGCGGCATGTCGTGGAGCTGCGGCTCCCTAACGGGGTCGATGCCGAGCACCGTGACCGGCGGCGGCAACTGCGAGGCTGGTGTCTGGTTGAGGCGCGCCGACTCGTAGGTCTTGCGCTCCAGGGCAGGTGCCGCGACCGCGACGCCGGCCGCGCTCTCGACCACCGCGACAGTGGCGCTGCTGAGACCCCGCTCCTCGAGAGCCTGGACGCGGAGATCCGCGTGCCCCATCTCGTCGGCCGCGGCCCGGTTGACGGCTGCGTCCATCGTGGCCCCGGCGGAGAGCGAAGCGAAGAGGACGGCGACGCCCAGGGCAATGCCGACCGTCGTGAGGACGCTGCGCAATTTGCGGGAGCCGAGGCTCCGCCAGGCGAGCGACGAGAAACGTCGCACGAGCCTAGAGGCCGAGCTGCGCGAGCCGGGCGATCAGCGGTCCGGCGTCGCGATTGGTCCGGCGCCCGAGCTCGATCTCGTCGCGGATGCGGCCGTCGCCGACAACCAGAACTCGATCGGCATGGGCCGCGGCACGAGCATCGTGGGTGACGAGCACGATCGTCTGTCCGAGGCTGTCGCACGAACGCCACAACTCATCGAGTATCTCGCCGCCGCTGGCGTAGTCGAGGTTCCCGGTGGGCTCGTCCGCCAGCAGGATCGCGGGTCGACCGACAAGGGCGCGTGCCAGCGCGACTCGCTGTTGCTCCCCGGCCGAAAGCTGGTCGGGCCGGTTGCGCTCCCTGCCTACCAGGTCGACGAGCTCGAGCACGCCCTGGATGCGCGCGGCCGAGTCGCCGTGGCGCGGATCGACGCCGGCGATCGTGAACGGCAGAGCGACGTTCTCGTATACGTCCAGCAGCGGAATGAGGTTGAAGAACTGGAAGACGAAGCCCGTCTTCTCGCGCCTCAGCTTGGTCGCCTGGGCATCGCTCAGGTGGCTCACGACCTCGCCGTCGAGCACGACTTCGCCGCTCGTCGGCCGGTCCAGGCCGCCGAGGAGCTGGAGCAGCGTGCTCTTACCCGAGCCCGATGGGCCCATCAGGGCCACGAACTCGCCGCGCCGAACCCGCAACGAGACGCCGCGCAGGGCATCGACATCGCGGCTGCCGAGCCGGTATCGCTTGGTCAGATTGCGGGCTTCGAGGATCGTGCCGTCAAGCTGGGCTCGCTCGTAGGTCATCCCGGCGGGTCGGGCCCCAGACGATGCAGGGACTGAGGGAGTCGTTGCCACGTCCGCAGTGTAGTCAATCGGACGCGCAAAGCGCGGGCACCGTGCGACACCCGGCGCGTTACAAGCCGAACAGGCCGCCGAATAGCGAGCGGAACAGCGACTCGATCGGACCCTGGGAGACCGGCTTGTCGCGGACTCGCAGACTCAGCCCCTGGCCGGCGGTCGGCACAGGGCCGGGAGCCGGCACCGCCG
>JBIOII010000032.1:0-17525 GCA_044449785.1 Candidatus Limnocylindrales bacterium | reverse complement strand
GGGTCCCTGCTCCAACAGGGAGCGGGCCCGGACGGTCGTGTCGGTGCTTACGTCCGTCCGGCGGCCGGTCCGGCGGGCTTCGGTCTGGAGCAATGTGGCCAGTTCGTTGCGGTTGGGGGTCACGATGTCGGCCAGCCCGAAAATCGACCGGTCGATGCCGATCGCGGGGGCGGGGTTGAGGATTGTGGTGGCTCCGGCGGCGTGGCCGCACAGCAAGGCCTCGCGCACGACGTGGAGCGGCACCTCGTTGCAGACCAGCATGACGTCGCCGGTGAGCCGGCCGAGCCGCGCCAGGCAGTCGCGCACGTACCCCGTCTCGATCGCGCCGTTGGCTCCGGGTACGACGGCTATCTCGTTCTCTCCGGTGTCATCGACCAGGATCAGAGCCACACCGGTCGGTTGGCCGGTCAGCGATGCGACCATCGAGACGTCCACTCGTTCGGCTGAGAGGGCGCGTCGCGCCTCGACCTCGAACGTATCGTCGCCGAGCGCCCCGATGAACAGCGTGGGCCGGCGCAGGCGCGCAGCCGCGACGGCTTGGTTTCCCCCTTTTCCGCCGTGGTGGCGATCGTAGCTGCCGCCGGTTACGGTCTCGCCGGGGTGCGGAAGATGTGGGACGCGCGCGACCAGGTCGATATTGACCGAGCCGACCACGATGACGCGGCCGCTCATCTGCTCGTGCCTCCCTGGTGACGGAGCGGCGCCTGGGCGACGCCTTCGCGGCTGATTGTGCGGTACGGCCGCAGTCTTGGCACGCCGATCGCGCCGGGATCCGCAGGCAAGGAAAGCCCCGTCCGGGCGGGGACGGGGCTAGGAGAGGCAATACTGGCGGGCTCGACCGGATTCGAACCGGCGGTCTCCAGCGTGACAGGCTGGCATGTTAGGCCGCTACACCACGAGCCCGTGCCGACCGCGAAGGATAGCAGGTGCAGGCGCCCGTGTCGCCGCGGAACGGGCGCCAGGCCGGGGCCCGAGTAGCGGCCGGGCGGGCGCCGGCGGGCCGCCAGGGCCGGCCGTCCTATACTCGATCGGCAATCCCCAAGGAGCACGCCGCACGCGATGATCGACCTCCGCAGCGACACGGTCACCCACCCGACGCCGGCCATGCGCAAGGCGATGTACGAGGCCGAGCTCGGCGACGACGTCTGGGGTGACGACCCCACTGTCAATGCGCTCCAGGACCGCGCGGCGGAACTGCTCGGCAAAGAGGCGGCCCTCTTCGTCGCCAGCGGATCGATGGCAAACCTGGTCTCGCAGCTCGGCCATCTCGGGCGCGGCCAGGAGACGATCGCCGGGGCGAGCACTCACATCGTGGAGGACGAGCAGGCCGGCCACGCGGTAGTCGTCGGGACGTCGATCCACCAGATGCGCGAAAACCCGGATGGCACGTTCGACCTCGACGAGCTCGAGGAAGCCTTCCGCGACCCGACCGACCCGCACCAGCCGATCACGGGGCTCGTCGCCATCGAGAACACCCACGCCCACTCGATGGGCCAGCCATTGAGCCTGGAGTACACGCAGGCCGTGGCGCGAGCAGCGCACGCTCACGGAGTTCCACTCCACATCGACGGCGCGCGCTTCTTCGACGCGGCGGTAGCCCTCAGGCTAACCCCCCGGCAGCTGGCCGAGCCCTCAGATTCGGTCGCGTTCTGCCTCTCGAAAGGGCTCGCCTGCCCAATCGGCTCGATGGTCGTGGGATCGAAGGAGTTCATCCACCGGGCGTGGCGCGGCCGCAAGCTCGTCGGCGGCGGAATGCGCCAGGTCGGCATCATCGCCGCCGCCGGTCTCGTGGCCCTCAGTGATGGGCCGGACGGCACGATCGCCAGGCTGGCCGAGGATCACGCCAATGCCCACCGGTTGGCCGGAGGGCTCTCGGACCTCGACGGCATCGAGTCGCCGGGCGGCCTTGCCCAACCGATGCCGGGACGGTTGGACCCGAGCCGGGCGGCCACCAACTTCGTCGTCTTCCGCGTTCGTCGCGATCGTGCGGCTTTCCTCGACGCCATCCGCTCACGCGGCGTGCTGCTCACCGAGTACAACCACGGCACGATCCGGGCCGTGACCCACTACGGCGTCACCGCCGCCGACGTCGACCGCGTGATCGCGGCAGCTGCCGAGGCGCTACGCGAGACTACGGCACTGCCCACCACCGGGATCTCGCCTGCCGTGCCCGCGGCAGCCTCATTCAGGGAGCGATAGATGGCCCAGCTCGACCTTCCGCGTCCTGTTTCACAGCCGATCGCCGGCCCGCTCGATGGGGCATTCTGGGACGCCATCGAGGCCGACTTCCGGCGGCTGGTCGAAGCCCATCCGATCTACGCCACATATCTGGGCATCCACGGCGGCGACGGAAAGCTCGACGACGGCAGCCGCGACGCTGTGGAGCAAGAGATCGCAGACGCCGGGAAGCTGGCGCGCGAGATCGACGCGATCGACCCGGCAGGACTCTCCGAGAGCGTCCGTTTCGAACGCGAGCTGGCGCTCCACAACGTTCGCCGCGGGCTCTTCGACCTCGAGGTCCACAGGGTCTGGGAGCGCCGATCGACGGCCATGGACGCAGTGGGAGATGCGCTGTTCAGCGTCTTCGCCCGCGACTACTCACCTCTCCCCGAGCGACTCGCGGCGCTGACATCGAGGATGGAAGCGGTTCCGGCCGCCCTCGAGCAGCATCGGACACGAGCCACCGCACCGCAGGTCAGGCTCTGGCAGGAGCTCGAGATCGACGCCGGGGAGCAGATGCCGTTCCTGTTCAAGGAGATCCAGGCCGCCGGCGAGAAAGCGCTCGATGAGCGGGGCCAGGCCCGGCTGGACAAAGCCGTTGAGACGGCCTCGGCGGCAGTCGTCACCTACATCGAACGGATCAAGTCGAGCATGGGCTCGGCCGTCGAGGACTGGGCGCTCGGCTCCGAGAATTACGACCGGCTCGTGGCGTTGCGGGCGTTCGACGGCCTCGACGCGTCGCAGATCCTCGAAATCGGATACGCGCAGCTGGCGCTCAACAAGGCCGCCCGTGTCGAGGACGCCCGGCGGATTGACTCGACGGTCGCAGAGCCCGTGGTGGTCGACCGCGTCAAGTCAAACCATCCGGCGACGTTCGACGAGGCGCTGGCGACGTACAAGGACGCCATGAACCGGGCCCGCGCCCACATCGTCGGGCACGACATTGCCACCCTGCCGCCGGGCGAGCAGATCTCAGTGATCCCGACGCCGGAGTACCTGCGCACCGTCATCCCATTCGCCGCATACTTCGAACCGCCCAAGTTCGACAAGCATCCGTCGGGCATCTATATCGTCACGCCCTCGGTCGGCGACGACCCGAACGCGATGCGCGAGCACAACTACGCATCGATCAGCAACACCAGCGTCCACGAGGCGTACCCCGGCCACCACCTGCAGCTCTCCGCCGCGATCCGCCACGCGTCGCTGGTGCGGCTCCTGACCGACGCCCCTGAATTCGTCGAGGGCTGGGGCATGTACAGCGAGCAGATGATGCGCGAGCAGGGCTTCGACGCCGGCCCCGAGTTCCTGCTCGCGATGCACACGGACGCTATCTGGCGGGCGTGCCGGATCATCCTCGACGTCCGAATGCACCGTGGCGAGCTCTCGGTCGACGAGGCCACCGCGTTCCTCATCGAGCACACCGCCTTCGAACACGCCAACGCACAGGCCGAGGTCTTCCGCTACACGTACACGCCGACATACCAGCTCAGCTACCTGCTGGGAAAGGTCCTGCTGCTCCAGCTGCGATCGGATGAGCAGCGACGGCTGGGCGATCGCTTCAGTCTTAAGGAATTCCACGATGCGCTCTTGCGAAACGGCTCACTTCCGATCAGCTTCCAGCGCCGGCTCCTGGCGGGAGCCGCCGGCAGCGTGACCGGGATGTCCGCCGGCCGGGCTCCGGCCCCGGCAGGCTAGCGCCCGGCTGTGCTCGTAATCCCAAGCATCGACGTCGAGAACGGCCGCTCACGCCTGGTCCACTGGCCGGGAGCCTCCGTCGGGATCGGCTCGCCCAGCGACCGGCCCGACCGGATCGCGGAGCGGTTCGTCGCCCTCGGCGCGACCATGATCCACATCGTCGACATGGACGGCGCTCGTTCAGGGCGGCCGGCAAATCTCGAGGCAGTGGGCCGCGTGGCCTCGCGAGTGGCCGTGCCGCTCCAGGTTGCCGGGGGCATGGAGGGGGCGGACAACATCCGGCTTGCCTTCGCCGCCGGCGCCACGCGGGTGGTCGTTTCCATGGCCGTCGCAGACCGTCCGCAGCAGCTTCACGAATGCCTTGATGTGGCCGGTGACTGGCTGGCCGTCGGATTGGACCCGCGGCCGGACCGCATTGCCGCGTATCCTTGGCACAGACCCGCGCTTCCGAGCCTGATCGACCTGGCCGGAGAGCTGGTGGATCATGGGGTCCGCCGGCTCGTTCTCTCACACGGCGGCGCGGTTCCGGACCTGGGGTTTCTGTCCGGGCTGGCTCGGTCTCTTCGCGCGGAGCTGTTCGTGGCGGGCGGGTCCGTCGATCTGGACGCCATCAAGGGCCTGCGTGACGCCGAGATCGCAGGCATCATCCTCGGAGAGCCGCTCCTGTCCGGAGCAATAGACTTCGCCAAAGCCCTGGAGGCCGCTGCATGATCCCCGCGCTCAACACGTCGTCCGCCCGCCGGGTCGCGGCCGTTGGCCTCGCCGCACTCCTGTTCGCGGGCTGCACCGTCGTTCCGACCGTGACGCCGACGCCCTCCCCGACGCTACTGCCGACCGTCCCGCCCACGACCCCGCCGTACACGCTGGGCCCGACCGAGTCGCCGTCGCCGTACGGCTGCCCCACCTCCGCGCCGGCCGCCCTCTCCGGCACTGCGACGGTCACGATGACCACGAACTTCGGCAATATCGTGATCAAGGTTGACAGCACCCTGGGAGCGAACGCCGCCGGGGCCTTTGTCGCGCTGGCAAGCTGCGGCTACTACAACAACGTCCTCTTCCACCGCGTCGTGCCCGGGTTCGTGATCCAGGGCGGGGACGGCCAGTACGGGCGGCTGCCCAACGACGACCCCAGCAAGATGGGCACGGGCGGCCCCGGATGGACCATCCCGGACGACAAGGTGACGACGCCCTACAAGCGCGGGACCGTCGCCATGGCCCGCACCGCGAACGCGAACTCGGGAAACTCGCAATTCTTCATCGTTCTGGCAGACTCGGCCGAATCGACCCTGGGAGCCAGCGCCGCGAACAACTACGCCATATTCGGAAACGTGACGTCGGGTCTCGACGTAGTCGACAGGATCGCGCTCGTCCCGCTCGGCGGTGAGCCTGGGTCGGACGGCTCGGCTCCATCGATGCCGCTCGAGCCCGTGGTCATCACCAGCACGGTCGTAACGACGCCCTAGCCGGCGCAGCGTTCCGATCCCGGCCGCGAGGCATCGCTCACCGCGCGAGCCGGACCGGCTACGCGCGTCGGGTCGCGGTCATCCGTGGCACCCTACTCGCGACAACAAGCCGAGGAGAAACAGATGACGAAGGCGACGATCGAGACCGACAAGGGCGCCATCGAGATCGAGTTGAGCACGAAGGGCGCCCCAAAGGCCGCCGCCAACTTCATCAAGCTCGCGAACGAAGGCTTCTACGACGGCGTGGTCTTCCATCGCCTGGTGCCCGGATTCGTGATCCAGGGCGGAGACGGAGAGTACGGCCACCACGACAAGCTGGATCGAGGCCGTCTCGGCACGGGCGGTCCCGGCTACAAGTTTGCCGACGAGCCGTTCGAGGGCGACTACGTTCGCGGCGCCGTCGCAATGGCCAACGCGGGCCCGAACACCAACGGCAGCCAGTTCTTCATCTGCCTGGCCGACCTTTCGGGCGGGCGGCTGCCCAAGAAGTACACCCTCTTCGGCCGCGTGACCGCCGGCATGGACGTCGTTGACGCCATTGCCGCCTCCAAGCGCGACGGTCGAGACCAGCCTGCCGAGCCGACGGCAATGCTTTCGGTGAAGATCGACGGGTAGGCCGGCTTCGGCCGGACCCTCCTCGGAGGGAGAGTCGACGGCTCGAGATACGGCTCCGTCCGACCGTTGGGATCACTCTTGTGACGCGATTCGACATACGTTGCGCAGACCGCAACGAGGCGGAACCGAACCCTAACTAAGTTGCGGGATTTTAACCCGGCGGGCCGCCAAAACCCTTGGATTGAAGGCAGAAGGGGCTGTAGACTTTAGAAGCTGCCAGTCAGCCTGCTGCCCCAGTTACAAGGTCATGGGTAGGTCGGGTTAGGGTAGTCGGTGCAGCCGACGTGATAGATGCCTTTGTAGCGTGGCAGAAGACGGTTCGTCTCTGACGGATCGACCCTTCACCGGGACAGCAACGAAGCGGCTCCTTCGGGAGCCGCTTCGATCTTTCTACCGAGATTCACGGGCGGCCGGACGACCCCCGCGGACTCCCGGCGGCCCGCGTTCGATCGGCCAGGGATTCGTGTTGACCAGCCGGTATGCAACCTCGACGTGCGCCGACCTGGGAGCCATCGTGAGGCGCGTCTCTTCCTCGATGCCGTTCGGCTCGTGGGCGCGGCCGGCGCGATGCGCCGACGCCGCCGGGCAGTCCGCCTCTTGTACCATGTCAGGACCTCTTGAGGCTTCACCAAACCCGCGAGATTGGTGGCCATTCGACCACGGTGATCAGCTTGGGCGAGGATCAGACACTGGCACCATCTCTGGCGGTTCCGGACGCGAGACCCGATCGTGAGCCGGCGCCGGATCAGGGAGACGCCGCCGCACCGGGCGAATCCGAATTCATCACGGTACGGGGCATCCCCATCCGCTACGCATCGGTCGGCGACGGCAAGCCGCTGCTGCTCCTCCACGGTTGGGGCAGCTCGCTCGACACGTTCGACACCATGACGGCAGATCTGAAACGTTTCTTCCGGATCACCGCCTTCGATTTCCCCGGCCACGGCGCCTCCGGCATGCCGCCCACGATTTGGACGGTCGACGACTTCGTCTCGCTGACTCTCGACCTCATGGCGGAGCTGCGGATCGAGCGACCGGCAGTGCTGGGCCACTCGTTCGGCGGCCGTGTGGCGATCAAGCTGGCCGCGGCGCGGCCGGCCGGCCTCGACCGGCTGATCCTCGTGGACGCCGCCGGGGTGCCGCCCCGCCGTACGGTCGGTCGCGTATTCAGGCGAGCAGCCTCGAGGCTCGCCAACGCCCTGGGGCGCCGGCTCGGCCGGCCGGGCCAGGCGGTCCGTGGCGCGATCGTCAGCCGAATCGCGTCCCCGGACTATCTCAACGCTGGCCCTCTGCGCGGCACCTTCCTGGCGATCGTCAAGGAGGATCTCACGCCCTACCTCTCCCGAATCGCAAGCCCCACGCTCCTGGTCTGGGGGGATTCGGACGAGGACACACCTGTAGCCGACGCTCGCACCATGGAGAAGCTGATCCCGGGAGCGCGCCTGCTTGTGCTCAAGAACGCCGGCCACTTCTCGTATCTGGACCAGTACGGGCGGTTCCGGCTCGCCGTGCTCGAATTCCTGAATGGCTAGCCCCGCCACGGCCGACGACCCGGTGCAGATCGCCGTCCTGGTGGGCGCTGCCGCGGTCGGGCTGGCGCTGACGCTGCCTCAGCTGGTGGCGAGCCTACACTCGCTGCAGCAAGACGACTATTCCAACCTCCGGTTCGCCTGTTGGCTCGGCGGGTCGAAGGACCGATTGATCCACCGGTGGGTGGCCGCGATCTACCTCGCGGGAGCCGTCCTGCACCTCGCGTTGTCGACCGGTACGAGCCCGTACCTCGCCCCGGTACTGACGTCCGTCGCGGCGGGCGTGGTCACAGTTCGACCGCCCGGCCGATCAGCGTTCAGAGCGCCGCACAAGAAGCCGCTCGTCTATACCGGCCGCGCCCGCCGGCTTCTGGTCGTCTCGGCCGCCCTGGCCGCGGCTCTGGTCGGTCTGGGATTCCCGGCGGTCTCGCGCCTGGCCCAAGCTCTCGGCCTCGATGCCACCTACGCGCCCGGGTTCGCGGTCCTGGTCATCGCGCTGATGTCGATCCACGCGGCGCCGTTGGTCGCGATGGCCGCCAACGTCTGCCTCGCCCCCGTCCAGGGCTCGATCAACCTGGGCTACCGCGTCAGGGCCCGTCGCAAGCTCCAGCGGTTCAAGCCGGTGGTCGTCGGCATCACCGGCAGCTACGGCAAGACATCGACCAAGTACTTCACCGAAGCGCTCCTTGAGTCGCGGTTCCGCGTCCTCAAGACGCGCGCCAGCTTCAACACCCTACTGGGTGTGTGCCGGGCCATCAACGAAGAGCTCGGACCCGAGCACCAGATGCTGATCGTGGAGATGGGCGCATACCGGCGCGGCGAGATCCGCGACATGGCCCACCTGACGAGGCCGCACATCGGCGTCCTGACGGCGATCGGGCCGCAGCATCTCGAGCGCTTCGGCAGCATCGTGACGATCGAAAAGGCGAAGTTCGAGCTGCTCGAGGCGCTTCCGGCCGATGGCATCGCGGTCGTCAACAACGACGACCTACGAGTCCGTCGGTTGGCCGACACGCTGCGTTTGGCCGAAGTCCGACGGTATGGCATCGACACTTCAGCCGTCGAACTGGATCTGGCCGCAGTGTCGATCGCTCACGGTCCGAACGGTCTCACCTTCACCCTTGTCGAGTGCGGTGGGCCACGAGTGACGGTCAGGACCCGACTAATCGGCCTTCACAACGTCAGCAACATCCTGGCCGCGGCATCGGTTGCGCGAGCGGCCGGCGTGAGCCTGCGTGAGATCGCCGGCGCCGTTGGCCGCCTGCAGCCCGTTCCCCACCGGCTCGAAACCCATACCGGGACGGACGGCGTGACTATCATCGACGACGCCTACAACTCGAATCCCGTCGGAGCCTTCAACGCGCTCGACGCTCTCGCGGCGTTCGAGACCGGCCGCAAGGTACTGGTGACACCAGGCATGGTCGAGCTCGGCGTCGAGCAGGACGCCTGGAACGAGAAGCTCGGAGAGAAGGCCGCCGACGTCTGTGACTACGTCATCCTGGTTGGCACCCGCCAGACGGCACCGATCCGGCGAGGCCTCGAAGGGCGGCGCTTCGGCGCCGAGCGCGTGGTCTCCGTCCCCAACCTGAATGGCGGCCTGGAGGCGTTGAAGACCATCGTCCGTTCGGGCGACGTGGTCTTGTTCGAGAATGACCTCCCCGACCTGTACGACGAGGAATGAGTAGCTGATGTCCAATCCGACCGTTGCCGTCCTCTTCGGCGGCAGGTCCGTCGAGCACGAGGTGTCCGTCATCTCCGGCCACCAGGTCATGGACGCCCTCGATCAGGCCGGGTTCCCCGTGCTGCCGATCTACATCACCAAACAGGGCGACTGGTATGCCGGCGAGGGCCTCGACAACCTGGACCTTTACCGCGAGCAGACCTTCCACGCGGCGGGCGTCAAGAACGTCTTCCGTGTCAGCCTCAGCCCCGACAGATCGGTGCGCCAGCTGGTCGTGCACCCGGGAGCGGCCGGCGGCCTCCTCTCCAAGCCCCCGAGGCTCTGGGCCGATGTCTTCTTCCCGATGATCCACGGCAGCCACGGCGAGGACGGCTCGCTGCAGGGGCTGTTCGATCTGGCCGACGTGCCGTACGTGGGATCGGGCATCCTCGCCTCGTCGCTCGGGATGGACAAGGTACGGACCAAAGTGGTCCTCGACCAGGCCGGGATACGAAACCTCCACTGCATCGTGGTCTCGAGGGCGGACTGGGAGAATGATCCCGACGCGTTCGTCGCGGTCGTCGAAGCGAAGCATCGCTACCCCGTGATGGTCAAGCCGGTATCCCTGGGCAGCAGCATCGGGGTCTCCAGCTGCGCCGACCGCGCGGCCTTGCGCGATGCACTCGAGCTCGCCCTGGAGCTGGACGTCCGCGCCCTCGTCGAGGATGCCCTGACCGACTTCATCGAGATCAACTGCTCGGTGCTCGGTCCGCCGGAACGCGCCTCGGCCTGCGAGCAGCCGGTGCGGTCCGAGTCGGTGCTCTCGTTCGACGACAAGTACAAGCACGGCGGCGGCAAGAAGCTGGGACGTGGAGCTGCTGCGAGCACAGGCATGGCCGGCCTTCAGCGTCAGGTGCCGGCGCCGATCGGCGACGCGCTGACGGCCGAGGTGCAGGAGCTCGCGATCAGGGCTTTCCGGGCCATCGACGCGAGCGGCGTCGTCCGGGTGGACTTCCTCTATGACCGGTCGAAGGCCCGGCTGCTACTGAACGAAATCAACACGATTCCGGGCTCACTCTCCTATTACCTGTGGGAAGAAGAGGGGTTGCGCTTCGACCAGCTCGTGGCGCGCCTGGTCGCGATCGCGCTCGAGCGCCACGAGAACCGCCGCGCAACGGTCTACTCGTTCTCGGCCAATCTCCTGACGAGGTAGGCGGCAGCCGGGCGCCCCAGAGACGCCTCGGGACCGTGGGCCGCGCAAAACGGGCCGGCCTATTCCAGAGACGAGGACAACATGCCGTCGCGGTCGAACTCGATCGCGCTGAGTGGCCGCACGATCTCGCAGCGGCCGGTCGCCAGAACCTCTTCGAGCGCCGGCTCGCTGACGTAGAGCAACTCGAGATGCTTTGTGTCTCTTATCCTGACAATCCGAGTGTCGGGCGTCTCAACCTTGAGGCAGCAGGCAATCGCGACCGACAGCGCCTGCCGATCCGTGTCCACCGTCAGCGCCACTCGCCCGCCCTCGGGCGTCTTTGCCGTGATGCAATTCATGTAGGTCTTGTTCGCGTCCATCTTCTGCACGGCACGGCGCAGGACGACGTCGGCCATGCCGATGCCGACGGCGTTGCCTTCGGTCTCGGCGGTCAGGTCGCGAACCACGATCCGCTGGATGCTCGGCCCGGTGCCCGTCGGGCCGGCGTAGTAGCGACCCACGACGTTCGAATCCATTCCCAGGCCGCTGATGTCCTTGCCGATGTAATCGAGCACTAGTACGTCCATGCCGCTCAACGGCAGCCGGGCCATCCGCTCGCGGGCGATCGCGAGCAGCTCCCGTTCCCGATCCCACATGCGGTCGGCGGTCACCGCCTCGATCCGCCACAGCCGCGCGTAGCCATTCTCGACGAGCGCCAGGCCGAACGGGATATTCACCATGGATGCCGTGAACTCGGCCACCTGCGGGATCAGCGTGTGGAACGTGGCAAAGCCCTGGCGGTGAAAGGTGTCGGCGCCTCGCTGCTTCCCCAGACCGATGGCGATCATCTTCATCAGACCGCTCTCGATCTCGCCGGTGAAGTCGGTGTGCGGCTTGACGCGGTTGATGGGAACGATGGCGTCGGCGCCCTCCATGGCGTTGCGGTCGACGAAGACGGGGACGCCGGGCCGGACCTCGCCGAGATCGACCGTGTCCATGCTCGATCGGATGTCGCAGCCGATGTACTCGGAAGTGATGCCGTATGACGCCAGGACTTCGACCTGGCCCTCCGGCGTCGCGCCACCGTGGCTGCCCATCGCCGGTACGGCGAAGACCTCGAAGCCGGCGGCGCGGATCCAGGTGACAGCCGCCCGAACGACCTCGTCGATCCTGTCGATGCCCCGGCTGCCCACTGCCAGACAGACTCGCGAGCCGGGTGGCATCGTGGCCCTGACCGGCTCCAGCGCCGCCGCGACGGCCGCGGCTACGTCGGTGACCTCGGTCGCATCCATGCGGTTCCGGACGAGGGCCCAGCGTGGCATGGTGCCGTGCATGAACTCGGCGAACGGCTCGCCGCCGGGGGCGCCGTAAGGCTGACTTGCCGTCGGGAGCCCGGGCGGGTCGGCCAGCGTTTCGGGCTGAAGTGAGGTGTGCGGAACGTTCTCGCGGTGCATCGTCAAGGTGCGCCCTCCATGGATTTCCGGGCCGAATGCCGTCTCACTGCCCCATCACCGGGCGCGGTCTCGGGCGACCCGCCAACTCTACACTGACCGACCGCGGAACTCGGGCCGGATGACGGGGCGCAATCGATCCGTAGGATGTTTCGTCGGGCTGGCGATGCCGGGCCCAACCCCTTCCGACGACACTCTCCAGCCTTCCAGCGAGACGGCGGCGGGACTTCCTCGTGGGGCCCTCGCCCCGTGCCGCGCGCAGCGCGGCCGAGTCCTAGGGCCGTGCCAATCGTTCAGATCGTCATCGCGCCGAAGCCGCCGTCCACGCGGATGAGCGCTCCCGTCACGAAGCCCGAGGCACGTTCCGAGGCGAGCCAGATCATGGTCCCGACCAGTTCGTAGGGTTCTCCGAGGCGGGCCGCCGGCGTGTGGCTCAGGATCGCCGCGACGCGGTTCGCGTCGAGCAGTGCCCGGTTCTGCGCTGCCGGGAAGAAGCCCGGCACGATGGCGTTGACCCTGATCCGATGCGGCGCCAGTTCGCGAGCGAGATAGCGGGTCAGGATATTCACTCCGGCCTTCGAGACCGAATAAGTCAGCACTCGCGAAAGCGGGATCTCCGAGGAGGCCGAGGAGAAGTTGATGATCGTGCCGCCCTGGCCGCGGTCGACCATCGCCCGCCCGAAGACCTGACATGCGAGAAAGACCGAGGTCAGGTTCGTGTCGAGGATGCGGTGCCACTCCTCTAGCCCGATCTCGAGGAATGGGGTCGAGCTGTTGATGCC
Organism: Candidatus Limnocylindrales bacterium; assembly: GCA_044449785.1. Taxonomy (GTDB): domain Bacteria; phylum Chloroflexota; class Limnocylindria; order Limnocylindrales; family CSP1-4; genus Fen-1039. Next base: position 4,921 of record JBIOII010000032.1, on the reverse strand, counting down.
CGCGGCGTTGACCAGGATGTCGACGGGGCCGAGACGCCGCTCGACCTCTAACCGGGCCCGCTTGAGGGATCCTCGGTCGGATGCGTCCAGGGTCACGGCAGCGGCCTGGATGTCCTTCGACGTGAGCTCCGCCGCGAGTTCCTCGGCACGCTCCTCAGAGCGGCCCAAGACAGCCACGGCGGCGCCGGCGGCACCGTAGCCGCGGCAAACCGCACCTCCCAGAACGCCGGTTCCGCCGATGACCGCCGCCACGCGGCCGGTCAAGTCGAACAGCCCGGGGCCAGTCGCCGAATTACCTTCCGAGCCGGGGTTCATCGAGCGGCCTCCTTCGGCGCTCGCTCTACCGCAGATCCGGCGAAGGGCTGCAGGTGGCGACCGATGTGTCTGGTTAGGTTGGACCAGTACGCGTGGCGCCCCGCCCAGATGGAAGCCCGCAGGTCGTCGCCGAGATGCGACTCACCCGTGACCTGGCCGCCGTGGAGCACCGCGCCGTAGGTGACGTGGAGTATCTCGCGCGTGTTCGGATCGTCCAGCAGGTCGGCGAGAGTCGCGTCAGACGCATCTTCGGGCGAGGGCGCACCCGCCGTTGTCGCCGAGACGTGATAGCTCGCTCTGGCCGTCGTATACGCGTCGAGAGCCGCCCGCCAGACGCTACGCATGAGTTCCGGGTCCGTCGCCGCAATCGTCTCAAGGGCAACGAGGTAGCTCGTACCGGAGGTCTTGAGGTGGACCAGGTCGCGTGTGGCCCGGGAGACGGCGTCGTAGACGGAGAACTTGTCCGAGCCCGAATGGACGCTCAGCTTGTAGTCGCCCAGTTGGCGGGCTATGGCTGCGTGAACACTGACGTCGGCCTCGAATTCGGCGCGATCGCCCAAGTAGTCGATCCCCTTTTCGAACTCGCCGACGAAGCGTGGGGCCAGGCTGGCCCAGCTGACGCCGAGACGGCGCAACTCGGTCGCCAGGTAGACATGGTCGACGGGAGTCGTGCGGTGCTCGATCTCGTCCACCGCCACTTCGAACTCGAAGGCGGCTGGGGCGAGCACCGAGGTCAAGTGGCGGTACATAGCCGCAACCTGCACGACGGCGGCCCCGAAGCGAGCCGCCGCGGAACGGAGGGCGGCAAGGTTCAGCTCCAGAGGGCCCGAGTCGAGGTTCAGCCGGTCGGGGTAGCGAGACGCGAACGCAGCGGGGTCGTCCTCGAGGCCGGACCACGGCACCGACGCGAAGGCGGCATTGACCGCGTCGGCAGGCGCGTCGGCAGGCAGGTCGGGCACGAGTTCGATCGGATCGGCGGTGAACATCGTGCAGCCGGCACCGATTCCCCCGTCGATATCCGCTATCGTCTTGAGGTGGTCAGCGTCCGCCCCGAATCCATCCCGCCAGCCTGCGGCCAGCGCCCCGAAGGTGGCCGCGTCGACCACGTCGGCGAAGGTGCGGCCGGTACGTGCGAGCTCCCGGGCCGATTGCTGCGCGAGTACGGGGACGATGCCCGGGTTCGCCCTGAATGCGGCAACGTGACCGGGCGTGGCGATGCCCAGCCGGTCGCCGACGCCCACTGAGGTCGCCCGGCCGATCGTTCGGGGTCGGAGCCACGGTACGAGGCGGCGCAGCGCGACCGCGTTGCCGTGGTCGGATTCGCCGACGATCAGAGCGCCGCCGCCCAGCTCCGCCGACGTGCCCGCCGCTCCTGCCGGGGGCGGCTCGCCTCCCGGAGCCCAGGCCATGACCTGCCAGCCGACTGCACCGACCCGGATGCCGACTGCTGCGGCGTCGGCCGGCGTTATGGACGCATCGATCGCGCCGGCCTTTCGGAGCGCCGCAATGGCCTCCTGGGAGCCGGCAACGGCGGTTCCGGGCTCGTCTGCACGGGTGCCTGCGGCCATGCCTACCACCCCTGAACCCAGGCGTGAGCCGGGTCGAAATGCGGGATCATCTGCCGCCCCTCGCCGGCCCTGACCCACAAGTAGTAGAGGAGTAGCCGGGCGCGGCGACGACCGGATGGTAACCGCTCCGTATGACTGCCGCATCGCCGTCGTGGACCGTGAAGGCCTCGGTGCCTACCCTGAGCATGACCGCGCCCATGATCATTGAAATCGCCGAACCCATCGAGTACTCGAACTGCTCGAACGCAGCGTGATGGGCCGCGATCGAGATCACCCGCGTCGAGCCGGACGGATCGCCTACCAGGTTCGCCGACCGGAAGAGCGAGAGAGCCAGCACGAACAACAGGCAGAACGTGATGGCGAGGCCGGGAGTGAGCAGCGGCTATGTAATGCGGCGGAAGCGCTCCCACCACCCGGCGCCCATTACCGAGGCCGCCCGCTCCAGGTTCGAGTCGATGGCCGATAGGTACGAACCACGAGCGGGAAGGAAAATGGGAAGCCAGTGATGATGAGCGAGAACAAGACGCCCCAGTAGTTGTGCACCAACAGGAGCGGCTGGTCCACGATATGGAAGTCTCGAAGGAGCTTGTTCAGCCAGCCGGACGGGCCCAGGAGTTCAATGGTGCCATCGGCCGTCAGGACGGTGCCGAGGGCAATCGGCACCACCAGCAGAGTCGTGATGGTTCGCTTGCCGCGAAACCGTCCACGCATTTGATACTACGAGGATCCAACTTGGGGGATGAACGGCGTGCGCCAGGTCCGAGAAGCCGTCGGGTTGCCGATCGCAACGAACACAGTCGTCACCAACCTCGAGCAGCTCGCTGCCGACGTCCGCGATCCGGCAGTGGACGTCGTCCTGCTCGACACGACCTTCTGGGGCGGCATCCGGCCTGTGCTCAAGGCCGCGGCAGTGCGCGAGACGCGTCGATCCCGTCGCTCATCGGATTTGGCGGAGACAGGAGCAGTCGATGACTCAACTGATCGTGCCCTCGGAAGGCGGCGTGGACCTCCTTTCACTGGGCGCCCTGGTGCACCGGCTCGATCCAGGGATCATTCCCTTTCGCAAGGCGACCGGGTGCAGCATCCACGTTAGCGGGGGCGAGTTCAACGTCGCGGCGAACCTTTCAGATTGCTTCCGCATGAACACCGCCGTCGCCTCGGCGATGGTGGACTATCCGATTGGCGATCTCATCGCCGAGCGCGTACGCGCGGCCGGCGTGCGGCCCTTCTACAAGCGCTTCGCCCACGACGGCGTCACCGGCCCCAACATGGCAACGGTCTACAGTGACCGGGGCGTCGGCGTACGGGCGCCCGTCGTCTTCTACAACCGCTGCAACGAGGCGGCCGCGCGTCTGGCCCCGGGCGACTTCGACTGGGATGCCATCTTCGGGTGCGGCGTACGCTGGTTTCATTCGGGCGGCATCTTCGCCTCGCTCTCGCCGACCACGGGACCCCTCATCGTCGAGGCAATGCAGGCCGCCAGAAATGCCGGGGCGGTCACGAGCTTCGACCTGAACTATCGCGACAAGCTGTGGAATATCTGGGGCGGCGCGGACAAGGCACGGGCCGTCCTGGCTGAGATCGTTTCGCAGGCGGACGTGCTGGTAGGCAACGAGGAGGACCTCCAGAAGGGTCTGGGCATCCGGGGGCCGGAGATCAAGACGGCCTCGGCGCTTGACCCGGTCGCGTTCCTGGGCATGATCGACGAGGTGATGGCCAAGTTCCCGAATGTGAAGGTTGTCGCGACGACGTTGCGGGAGGTTCACTCAACCTATCGGCACACGTGGAGCGCCGTTGCCTGGGTCGATGGCCGGCCGGTCCATGCCCCCACCTGCGAGCTCGACGTGCTGGATCGAGTAGGCGGTGGGGACGGCTTCGCGTCCGGGTTCTTCTACGGGCTGCTCAGCGGGACCACTCCCGAGGAGGCCCTCCGGCTCGGTTGGGCCCACGGCGCCCTGCTCACGACGACGCCAGGCGACACGAGCATGGTCACGCTGGAGCAGGTCCAGGCGTTTGCCAGGGGAGGATCGGCCCGCATCCAGCGATGAGTGTGGCCCTGCTTCCCAGCCGGTGATCACCAATCAAAGCAGGATCCTTCCGGGCCCGGATCAATTCCTGGCATGGCAAGGGTCACTCAAGGAGGCTCTCCTGATGCAAGTCGGACTCGTCGGACTCGGGCGCATGGGCGCCAACATGTCGCGCCGCTGGCTGCGCAACGGCCACACCGTGTTCGGATACGCGCGGACAAAGGCGACCGTGGACGGACTCGTCGCCGAGGGCGCCCTCTCTGGCGGCTCGGTCTCGCTCGCCGACCTGGTCGGGAAGCTCGAGGTGCCGCGCGTCCTGTGGCTGATGGTCCCGGCGGCCTCGGTCGACGCCACCCTCGATCAGCTAGGGCCTTTGCTCTCGGCCGGTGACATGGTCGTCGACGGCGGCAATTCCTACTACCGCGACGACATCCGCCGCTCCCGCGAACTCGAGCCGGCCGGGATCCGCTATCTCGACTGCGGCACAAGCGGCGGCGTATGGGGCCTCGAGCGGGGCTACTGCCTGATGATCGGCGGTCCCAACGATGCGGTCGCGAGCCTCGATCCGCTATTTCGGGCCCTCGCTCCCGGAGTGGCTGCAGCGCCGCGCACGCCGGGCCGCGAGGGTGAGCCCGACACCGCCGAGCAGGGCTATCTCCACTGCGGACCATCCGGAGCGGGCCACTTCGTCAAGATGGTCCATAACGGCATCGAGTACGGGCTCATGGCCGCCTATGCCGAAGGCCTCAACATCCTCCATCACGCGGGAGTAGGCCTGGCCGGTCGGGAGATCGACGCCGAAACCTCGCCGCTGCGCGAGCCCGAGCTCTACCGGTACACCCTCGACCTGCCTGCCGTAACCGAGCTGTGGCGGCGTGGCAGCGTCATCGCCAGCTGGCTGCTCGATCTCACGGCTCAGGCGCTGCGCGAGAGCCCCGATCTCGGCAACTTCTCAGGGCGCGTGTCGGACTCGGGCGAGGGCCGCTGGACGAGCATCGCCGCGATCGACGT
>JBIOII010000031.1:0-17719 GCA_044449785.1 Candidatus Limnocylindrales bacterium | reverse complement strand
GTCAAAGGGCTCAGTCGCCGAGCGGAAAACGACGTTGTGGCCCGCGAGTTCCTCGATCAGCCCGACGAGCTGGCCCACGTTCCGGGACAGGCGATCGACCCGGTACACGAGCAGGAGATCGAACTCCCCGCCCACCGCCGCACGCCGGACCGCGACGAGCGCTGGTCGGTCGAGGCTCTTGGCAGACGCTTGGTCCGTGTAGTGAGCGACGATCCGCCAGTCGGGCTGCGAGGAGACGAACGCCTCTAGTCGGTCGGCCTGGGCGCCGAGTGAGTAGGGCTGGGTCGTCTCGTCGGTCGAGATCCGGGTGTATAGCGCGACCCGCACCGGGCCGTTCATTCCGAGGCCTCGGGATCGTTACCAGACAGCAACGGCGCGAGCGTCGTCGCAAGCAGCTGCGCGGCCGCGGCTGCCTGGTCGGCCGCGAGCGGGACGAGCTGGGGCGGCCCGAGGCGGATGGAGACCAATGGCGCGCGACCCTTTCGGCGAGCGAGCCAAATGCTGATGAACAGGAGGATGAGCAACCAGACGAAGCCGAGCTTCTCGGGACGCCCGCCTTCTTCCAGGATGGTTCTCATCGTGACGCCCCTCGGGGGTTCAGCGGCAGACCCGCCGTCTTGCGCCAGAAGAGGACGGTGGCGGGTCCGGCGAGAATGCCGGGCTTCGCTCGATACCCGTCCGCCTTGTGGTACACGTCGAAACCATCGCGTGCGGGCGTCTCAGCCCACTCGGCCTCGGGGACTAGCTTGCCGCATGCGCCGCAGAAGGCATGGCGGGGGACGAGCGCATCGATTCGCGCCCGCTCTCTCTCGAGTTGGCCGACGGAGACCTTCAGGTCCGTGATCATCGATCTGGCTGTCTGGAGTTTGGCCCTCGTCTCGCGATGGGCCGTCCGCTCAGCTCGGACGTCAGCAACCGCTTGAATTCGGTCGGACGTCGACTGCTGCGCTTGCGCCCCGGTCGCGACCGCAGAGGCCTTGGCGGCCGAAAGGTCGGTCTCCAGCCGCGCGATGCGCGCTCGCAGTTGGTCGCTCTCGTCGGAGTCAAGCAGCCGCAGCCCGGCCAGGATCGCGGCGCGCTTGGTCTTATGGGCCACGCCCATTCGGTCCATAAGGGCCGAGTCCTCGGGACCATACTCGACGATGAACCGACGGCGGTAGCGGCCGACAGACGGGAGAGCCATCCGACATATGTAACATACATTCTTGAAAGGCGCAAGGGTGGATGACCGGATCTGGGGTTCTCCGGCACGCAAGGGAAGCGTTCGGCCTCTCTGCTCTGCGAGCTCCGACCCGGGTGCGGGCGCCCGCCGTCAGGGCGCCGGCAGCAGCGCGCTGCTCGTGCAATCCGCCGCGGTCACGGGCTTGGCCAAGAGCCGGTCCGGCAGGCCCGCCATAAACGCGATCGAACGTTCCCACAGCACCGGGTCCACCGCGCCCAGGCCATTCGCGCGCGTGTAGTCGCTCTCCCACAGGGGGATCGTCGCCTCTAGGACCGCAAGCTGCGCGGGTCGATCCGTGGCTAGTGTCGGCACCTGGGCGATCGTCGCGTCGACGCCCGTGGCCGGATCGGCCTCGATGTCGCGCATCGCCCGCTGGGTCGCCGCCACGAATGCCCGGAGGGCATTCTTCTTGGGTCCGTTGAGCGCGGCCGCGCTCACGATCAGGCCCGGGCCGGGCAGCTGGCTCGCAGGGGGCAGGGCCAAGACGCTGGTCTTCACTCCACTCAGCGCCAGCTGGACCGGCTCGTTGTTGGCGTAGCCGGTCGCGGCGTCAACGGCGCTCTGCTGGAGGGCCGCGAGCTCGCCGAAGTCGGGGAAGAGGACGAGCTGTAGGTCGGCTGTCGTGAGCCCGACGCTCGCCAGGAGCGCCTCGAGCTGGATCCAGTTCGACCCGAACTTGCCGGGGATGCCGACCTTCTTTCCCTGTAGGTCCGCGGCCGTGGTGATCCCGCTGCTCGCCTTCGCGAACACGACGTCCGGGAACTGCGCGTAGAGCGTGAAGGCGTAGCGGATCGGGATCCCCTGGCTGACCGCGGGGATCACGCTCGTCCCGTCCGAGATGCCGACGTCGACGGCGCCCTGGCCCACCAGGACCACGAGCTCGGGGTCGATCTTGTTCTCGAATTCGACCTGGAGGCCCGCGTCGCGGTAGTAGCCGGCCTGCTCGGCGAGGTAGAACGGGGCGAACTGGACGTTTGGGATGTAGCCGAGGCCGACGACGAGGTTGACGGGCGCGGGGGAGGGCGCTTGGTTCCCGGGCAGGCTGTGCGATGCCGACGCGGCCGGGGCCTCGGACTGGCCACCGCTGCACGCGGCCGCGACGAGCGCGACCGCGGCCAGCAACGCGCCGGCGGTGAAGCGTCGATCGAGACGCCTGCCGAGGCCGCCACGGGGCACGGGTGAGTCTGTACGAAAGGTTGGGGTCTGGCTGGCCGGCATCCTGGGCCTCCGTGAGCAGCACGGCCCGGGGCACGGCACGCCTGAGCGTCGCGGGCGCCATCGGCGCTCGCGGCCCGCCTTCTCTCATCCGGACTCTGACCGTCGGCTCCCGCCGGGCGACGTCTCCGTCACCCCGGGATCTGCGACCGGGCTGTTGCCGGGCCGCTCGTGGGCTCGCCCGGCGACGCAGCGCCGGGCCGGACCACCGGTCGGGGATTGCACCCTGCCCCGAAGGCTCCCGAAGCGTACCCCGGGCGCGGGCACGCTGTGAGCTTGCCCCTCTATCTCCGGTCGCCGGATCGCGGTCCCGCGCTCGCTCCCTCTCCTCTGACGCCGGCTCTCGCCAGGCCGAGGCCGGGGCAGCGAGAGCGCCCGTGGCCAGAGACGAGCAGAACTTCCGAGACTTGGCCGACGGTGCGGTGCTTGGCGTTGTCGGGGCGGCCGCTCTGGTGGAGTGGGGATTGCCTGTGTCCGCTGTCCAGCGCGCCACACGCCTAGCGCCGGGAGCTCCCCCCGGCCGCGCCCCGTTCTGCACCCGGATGGGGAGCGCCGATCTCACGAGGCGGGTCCGGGTAATGCTGCCTCACCCGACCCTGCCCGATTGGGGAGCCCCGAAGACCGCCGGATTGGTGCGTTGGGCAGTCCCGCTCATCAGCCGATTACAAAGAGGTCCTCGCGGCACGGCTGATCGTTTGCGGGCGGCTACGTTCCGTGCTCGACCTGACCCCTAGAGCCACTCCAGGCGCTGGGGACCCGGAACCCGATCGGGATGATCACTACGACAACCATCGACGGCACGCGCGGCCGACGGGCGCCGTGGATCTTCGGGTATGCCCAACGCATGTAGTTGCTCTGAACTCCAGGCGGGTCGGATTTCGACGAGTCGTCCAAGATCGTGAGCATTGAGATCGGGCAGTCGGCCGCGGCGCTGTACTGCGTGGGCTGCCGCACGAACTTGTCGGCGTCGTCGATGTCGATCGAGTCGTGTTGGATCTTCAACTCGTCCACGACTCGCTCAAGGATCAGGTCGGTCGTACCACCGCCCAGCTTCGGCGCCTCCTGGATTCGTCGGCCGATCAGGGGATCTTGGATATAGGCTGCCTTGAGCATTGCCTGAAACCCCTGTTCGTTCAGGCCTCGCAGATCCGCGCGTTCGTTGGCCAGCGCCGCAAAGCGCGCGGTTGCATCCAGTAGCTGGATCAGATTGCGGCGGTCCTGCGAGGGCAGCGTCGGGATCTTGGAGTCCAGCTCGGCGAGCAGCTCGATGATCCGTTGGGCAACCATCGGCTGGCCCGATCCGAGCGTCGCGGGGTCGAACGTGGTGACCCGCAGGAGTCGTTGTCCGACCACATTCGCGGTGACGCTCCCGCCGTCCCCGCTGAAAGAAACCGTCGGCACGAGCTCGGCGGTTTCACCAGGCGCGATCTCGGCGCGGGGAACGATGTAGGTTTCGCCGACGAGCGCTTCTCGACGGATCGAGATCGAGGATCGCTCGATGACGCTCTGAGGGACGTCTCCCCCAAGTTCGATCGTAAGTTGGTCGGAGTTGCTGGGCCATCGATCAATTGCAGCCGTTGCCCGCAGGCGGTAAGCACGACCTGGACTGAGCGCCATCGGCCAAGAGACGGGTTGAGCTTCGAGGTCGAACCGAAGAAGTACGGTCGGGGCGGGCTCCGTCGGCTTCGATTCCGAGCGGGGTGACCACTGTCGCGACACCTCGAACACGGATGTGACGGGGATGGATAGCGCGGCGTGAGCTAGGCTCGATGCGGCGCGCGGAACATCGTCGAACGCGTCGAGCCTGGCTAGAATCTCGAGGCCCGCCACGAGGCCGGCGCTCCACACACCATGACGTCGCGCTCCCATCGCTCTACCGGCGAGATGACGCGCGGCATCGCGAAAGCGCGACGCGTCCGGCTCCGCGCCCTCGACCGAAGGCTCCCAGGCCGTCGCCTTCTCGAGTGCCCTCAACCCAAGAATGAGCGCCCAGGTCGCGGCGCCTTCGTCTCCACCGTACCGCTCGACTGATTGGATCAGCGGCGCGATTGGCGCCGCGGGCACTTGCCGTGCGGCGATCGCACCGAGGACGTCGACGAGGGCACGGCGCAGTCCCAAACGGCGATCGAGGTCGCTGCTAGAGGCAGGGACGTGAAGCTCATCCATCACTCGTCGACCACGTGCGAAATGCTGTCTACCTCCACGAGAAGTGCGGTTGTTCGACCCGCGTCTCCCGCCACGGCCGCAGCATCAAGGTGGTGGCTCAGCGCGATCCGACGCGCGAACCGTCGGCGCGGGCCGTATTCGCGAGTGTCGGGCATCGCGGTGACGACGGCGTCGCAGACATTCGCTGCCCGCTCGTGCTGGTCGAGACGGGCCAGAACGTCGGCGATAGCCCAGGTCCACGTCGTCGAACCAGCGGCTTGATCAGTACCAAGTCCCTGGAGCTCGTCGAAGAACGGCGCAATCCTCTCGGTCGGTTGCTCGACGAGGCTCGCGAGAAGGTGCTGCCGCTCGCGGTTGTTGAGCCCGTAGTAGTTCGGGTCCTCATCGTCGCGAAGCGCGTGGAGGACTGTGGCGGGCCACGCGGGTTGTTGGCGAAGCGGAAGGTGTCCGAGCAGAGCAGCCGCTTCGCTGGCCGGCATGCCTGCGACTACCTTGAGGATCTCGCCTCCGACCGCATCTTCGTACGGCTCGCCGGTGGCGAGCTCGAGCGCGCAATACACAGCTCGCTCGATGTCGTCGGCGCGCAGGCGGTCACCCTGGTACGCCCGCCCGAACTCAATGAGGAACACGACGATGTTCTGCTTGACGTCGGCTGGCACGATGACGTGCCTCAGGGCCCTGATCGCACCGACGATCACGTACAGTTTGGTGTCCTGGAGCGCGGCGAGCACACCGTCGCCGATCTCGCTCGGCAACGTGAGCCCGTGATCGCCGATCCGTTCGATGGCGCGCAGCGCGTCGCCTCGCTCGAGGGGCCGGTCGCTACCCAGCACCCGCAGGAGCAACGGCGTCGCCGCGACGAGATCGTCGGTCTGGTTGATGACCTCAAGTCCGGCCACCAGTGATGACCGTCCGGAGCGGGAGGCTGCAATGTCGTCCCATGAGTCGCCGAGCATTGCAGCGAACTCGCGAGGTTGTAACTTGACGCGCTGCTTCAGCGCAGCCTCGAGCTTCGAAAGTACGGTCGACGTTCGGATGCGGGCACTATCCCACTCTAAGAACCGGAGGTAAGTCGAGCTGTCGGTGATCGCGTCGTCGGTGGGCCGCGTTTCGGCGTAGGCGTCGACGCGGTCCCCCCATTCGCAGACCAGCGACATCATCTCGGACAGCGACAGCTCAATTGCGCTGCCGTGATACGAGGTCACCAGATCGAGCGTCTCTGCGACATCACGGAGAAAGTCCGGGTCCCGGTTCTCGCGCAGGAGCGATACAGCTCGCCTGGCGATCGTCGTCGCAACATGGGCCGGTAGGTCCTCGCGGAGGCGCGCCCGAGAGGCGTTGTCGTAGCAGCGCCACAGTTTCTTCGAGTACCGTGCATCGGCCTCTGCAAACCGGACGTCGATTTCGCGCGAGACCGGTTCTGGATCCGAGACGAAGATATCCGCGACAACGTTCGTCGCCTTCCCGGCTGCGAACGGGTCCCCGGCATACCGGCTCTTGTCGGTTAGGGAAATGCTATCGAGCAGCGGCGACAGGAGCGCGCGCCCGGCCCGAGGTCGAACACCGATGAGCTTGTCTGCCGCGTTTGCCGCGACTGCACGACGCCACGGTTCCGCAGCCTGCAGTTCGTCGCTGAGTACCCTCACCGCGAGATCGCGGTCGACGTCGTAGAAGCGAATCAAAGCTGCGGGTTCACCCGCGTCTCCTGTCCGTCCGGGGAAGCGGCCGATCTCCCCCGACGCCAGCTGCACGATGGAACGGAGCGCCCCTTCGCCAGCGTCGAATCGGTCCGCGTGAGCTGCGATAACACGCCCCGCGGCACGACGCCCAACTCCGCGATCGAGCGCAGCGAAGGCGACCTCGAGCATCCGATCTGTCGAGGGGCGACCCTGTCGCTCGAAGATGGCGACGACAGACTCGATGAGGGCGCCCGTGCCAATCGCCATTGCTTCATCGACGAGATGATCGAGCAACGCGTCCGGAAAGTCGTACGGTGCCATCTCGGCGTGGGCAAGGAGGAGGGCCTCTGCTTCCCGATCGGTGTTCTCAGCGTCCACTCGATCGACCAAGTCGAGGATCGACTGGAGGGCAGCATCCGGTGCGCCGTGAACCATCCGACGGGCCGAGGCACGCTGGCGACGGGCCTCAGCGGCGCGCTCCCGCTCCTCGCCCAGTCGGCGTTCCTGTTCCCGCCGGTCGGCGATAACCTTGTCTGCCCAAGTTCCGAGGTGCTCGGGCGTACCTGTCGGCTTGTGATGCGGGCACCCGACACAATTAGCCTCGTAGAAGGCGATCGACGTCCCCTGGAGATCCATTCCGAAGACCGTCGGGGCCTTGGCGAACTCACATCGAAGGCTCCCGCCGCTGATCGGCAGCCCGGTCACGACCTCCACGTACCCGGTGCCCATCGGTCCCTTCGTGACGCCCAGGTTCTGGCACCACGCGGCGGCCAGGGCGAGCACTTGCGCGTTCGCAAGGCCGATGGCAACGGCCTCGTCCATCAGATCCTGCGTGTCGAAGTCGTCCATTTGCAGGCTCATCGTAACGGTCGCGAGCAGTCGGACTGCGCGGCGAAACGACCGCGTTTCCGGCGATTCGCGGGGCAGCCTCGGCCGAGCCACCCGCACGGGCAGCGTTACCTGGACCCCGTGACCGCAGTCTGGCTTTGCGAGCGCCGTGTAAGCTCGGCGCCGTGAAGACCAACGTCCTCTACTACGGGGACAACCTCGACATCCTTCGCCGCGACTACATTCCCGATGAGTCGGTCGACCTTGTCTACCTCGACCCGCCGTTCAGCTCGAACCGCGCATACAACGTCATCTTCAGGGACGAGTCGGGACGGAAGAGCGACGCTCAGATCGTCGCCTTCGACGACACATGGCACTGGGGACCCGGTCCAGAGGCGCACTACGCCTACCTGACGAACACCGCGCTCAACCAGGGCAAGGTCCCGTCGCCGGTCAGCACGATCGCCGACGCCCTGCGCGCCGGGATCGGCGAGAACCAGATGATGGCCTACCTCGTCGAGATGGCCGTCCGCCTCGTGGAGCTCCGCCGCGTCTTGAAGCCGACCGGCTCGCTCTACCTCCATTGTGACCCGACCGCCAGCCACTACCTCAAGGTCGTCCTCGACGCGATCTTTGGGCCACAGAACTTCCGGAACGAGATCACTTGGCGGCGAACAGCAGCAAAGGGCGATGCTCGCCGAAAGTTCGGCGCGATCCACGATGTCCTTCTCCTTTATGGGCGGACGGATCGCACGTTCTTCACGGCCGCTCGCCGCGCCCCCGATGCCGAGTACACCGGCCGATTTGGCCTCGACGACCAAGATGGACGTGGCCGCTACAGACTGGCGCCTCTCGATAGCCCGAACCCCCGACCCAACCTCACTTACGACTACAAGGGTTTCGCTCCTCCTGCCAAGGGGTGGCGCGTAAGTCGTCTTCTAATGGAGCAACTCGACGCTGAGGGTCGGCTTGCGTTTCCGGCGAAGGCCGGGGGTCGTATCGCTCGGAAGCACTACTTGAATGAGCAGGAATGGCCGAACGTCGGGGATGTCTGGACCGACATTCCACCATTGCAGGCCGTGAGCGCGGAGCGCCTCGGCTACCCGACCCAGAAGCCGCTCGCGCTCCTTGAACGGATCATCTCCGCCTCCTCGAACCCCGGCGACATCGTGCTTGACCCCTTCTGTGGCTGCGGGACGGCGCTAGTGGCGGCTCAGAAGCTCGACAGGCAGTGGATCGGCATCGACATCACGTACCTGTCGATCGCGGTCATGAAGGCTCGCCTGAAGGACAGCTTCGGCCTCTCCACCGTCGAGGTGATCGGGCAACCGACCGAGGTGGAAGGCGCACGCGCGATGCTCGTCGGGACCGGCCTCGAAGGCCAGTACCAATTCCAGTGGTGGGCACTCGATCTCGTCGGGGCGCAACCCCAGGGCGACACGAAGAAGAAAGGTGCCGACAAGGGCGTCGACGGGATCATCAACTTCAGCGGTGCCGGCGGGAAGATGGAGTCGGTGATCGTCAGCGTGAAGAGCGGCGGCGTCGGCGCGGCGATGATCCAGCAGCTCAAGGGCGCGATGGAGACGCACGGTGCAGCGATGGGGCTCTTCGTCACCCTAGAAGATCCGACGGGGCCGATGAAGCAGGAAGCTGCAATCGCCGGGACGTACCACTCCGAGGTGTCTGGTAAGGACTACCCGCGGCTCCAGATCCTCACGATCCGCGAGCTCCTCGAGGAGCATCGGAAGCCGGACCTCCCGCCCTTGGTCCTCCCGACATACCAGAAAGCCGAACGGGTCGACAAGAAGGCGGCCGAGCAGCGCGAGCTGTTCGGCCCTTCGTAGCGCCCGCTCGAGTTTCGTGCGCCGGAGGACCCCTTTCTGGTCCAGCTCAGAGGAGCCGCGTCCGCTGAACGGATCAGGTACGCCGGCCGGCATGCCCTTTCGGGACGGGGCGCAGGCACCCATTGCGCCAATCCACGGCTCCCGAGCAGGGTTCCGTCATGCCTGATGAGGGTAGGAGTCACGGGCTGGGTGGGACCGCGAGAACCGCTGCGGTAGGCTTCAAGGGATGGGAACGAGGCTCGTATCGCATCGCTGGCTGCGCGACTCGAAACGGAGCCTTGAGGACGTCGCCGTCTCGTGGGTCATCGCTGACATGCAGGCTGAGGGCCTTTCGATCGGAGACATCTGGCGGCCGGAACGCGAGCCGAACCGCCGACCCGAGCTCCGGCGCCGGCCCGACTGCGCCCTGACAATGGACGGCCGGCCTGCCGCCATCGAGGCCACGCTCTTCACAACCACCGCGGAGGCCGCTGGGGCTGCGCGCGCCGAAGTGGTCAAGACGCTGCTCGAGTCCCGGTTGAACGAGGCTGGCCTCAGGATTGCGGTCCTCGGGGTCGCCGTCTACGAGCCCGCACCGATTCGGCGTGCGGGCACGAACAGTGACCTTCAGCGCGACGCGGGAGAGCTGGCTGAGCTGATCGCGACGCATGTCCGAGCGGTCGGTGAGGCGACGGCTGTCCGACTGGGTGGACCTCGTCCAGCTTGGCTCCGATCCCTGTCGATCACCACGACGACGCAGCTCGCACCGAAAGTCGAGATCCTCTTCATGGCGCCGCGCGACCGGGTTGCGAGACAGGCAGTCCAGTTCTTCGCGGAGCGAGCCGCGGCCAAGGGCGACCAGCATGAGGGGTGGGGTCTCGGGATCCTTTCGATCATCCACGGCCTCTACGAGAAACCCGACGACCTGCGCGATGCGCTGGCAGCGCGTGATGCGTGGCCCTGGTGGCGGGTCTACTGGATTGATCGAGGTCCGCCTCCGATTCGGGTCTGGCCTTGATTACGAATTACCGCCTGTGTCAGCCAGCCAGTGCAAGTGAGGCGATCATTGCGCGGACCGCGTCCTCAGCCGCATCCAGGTTGGGTCCCCGGAGGCAGGCCGAGACGACCACTCCATCGAGCGTGGAAACGACTTGGCGCTCTCCGCCGATCGAGCGGCACGGACCGGTCCAGTCGTCCGTCGGCGAGCCGGCGTTGACCTCCGGCGGCAGGGGCTCGCCCAGGTTGCCGGCGTTCGAGACCGTGACGAGCACGCCGCCCGCTGGCAGCGTCGTGATCGGTGCCGGGCAGCCCTCGAAGAGGCCGCCGGACGGCGGTGGTGGACAGGTGACGGTCAACGTCGTGTTGGTGAGGTAGAACTCGGGCACGAGGCCGCCACCGGCTACAGGTCCGGGGCCCGCGACTGAGGTCCAAGCGACCGGGTGGGTGACCCGCAACCGCGCGAGCTGCTCAGTCACGGTTGCCGGCGCCGGTGTTGCGGTGCAGGCAACGAAGGCAAGGGCCGTGAGCACCACGAGCTTTCGCATCGCGCTCTCCAACTCGATCCGACGGGTCGCCCCCTACGACGGCTCGCCGGCCCGTCTGGTTTCCGAAGTGTCCGCCGAGGTGCGGGAGACGCAAGACCGCTCATCACCTTTCATTCACAGGTTCTTCGGCGGCTCCACGGAGCACGCTGTCGATCCAGTCCGGCACCACGATCCACGACGTGGAAACTGGAGATTCCCATGCACGTGCGCCCCCGCCCCCTAATCCTTGACCGCCTCCAACACACTGCCCACACTCAGCGCATGGCTCTGATCCCGCCCGCCTTCCTCGACGCGGTTGTCGCGATCGGCTTCCCCCGTGAAGACGAGAAGACGCAGTGGGCGGCCTCCGGCTTTCTCTACGGGCAGTTCTTCGAGAAGATCGACGAGGGCACCTCCCGCTACCGGACCTACCTCGTTACCAATCGCCACGTGCTCGAGAACGAACGCACCGTCGTCCTCCGATTCAACCCCGAAGCCGACGAGCCTGCCCGCGAGTACCGAGCCGACCTGGTCGACACAAGCGGCCAGGCCGTGTGGGCACCCCATCCCGATGGGCGGATAGACGTTGCCGTTCTCACCGTGTCGGTGGAATACTTCCGGAACCAGGGCGTTCGAACCTTCTTCTTCCAAGACGATCGCCACGTTCTGTTCCGTGATCAATGCATCGCCAAGGGGCTCACAGAAGGCGATGGAGTCTTCGTCCTCGGCTTCCCACTTGGTCAGGTTGGAGCTCCCCGCAACTTCGTCATCGCCCGCCAGGGGATCATCGCTCGCATCCGTGACTGGCTCGCCGGCGCTGCAACCGAGTTTCTGATCGACGCGTCTGTCTTCCCCGGTAACAGCGGCGGACCAGTGATCAATCGCCCTGAGGCGATCGCGATCACAGGGACCAGCCCAATCAATTCCGCATATCTCCTTGGCGTCGTCTCCGGGTTCTTGCCCTACCTAGACGTTGCGGTTAGCGCCCAGACTCGCCGACCACGTGTCACGTTCGAGGAGAACTCCGGCCTGGCCTCGGTCATTCCAGCGGACTTCATTCGCGAAACAATTGACGCCTACGCGACAGCACACCCCCTGCTGCCACCGCCGCCAGGGGGCACCGTTACCGAGGCGCCACTCGATACCCCCGGCACCTAGAGCCGGTGAATGAACGAAGGTTCCGGTTCGTGCGAAGGAGCTCACTCACAGGCTTCGAGTCGACCGTGAGGATTGCCTTGACACACAGGGCAACCGTTTCGAAGGTAGATGCGAACACCGCCCGAGGAGGTGTTGATGCGATCGGGCCACCTGACCTACGACGGCACGACATACCGTCTCATTCGCGTCCGCGGTCGCCGACCTCCTCGCCAGGGGGATCATCGCCCCCGACCCGATGAACCGCGAGCAGTTCGAACTCGTGGCATCCCACCTCATCGAGGAAGTCGAGGCGTTCGCTGTGTTCGACGGGGTCCGGTCCGGTGATGACGCTCGCGGCGAAGGGCCGAACGAGGGGAGGCGGCGCCTCATCGTCGCCACGCACCGCGACGGCCAAGGCCCCTGACGGTCCGATTTCCGCTGGAACCCAAGGCGCGGATCAGGGCCTGCTCCGCGTCGGTCAGCGAGCGGCGACTCCGGGCGCTGGCTCAACCGGAGCTCCGAGGGTTCTGTAGCGGGATCTACAACTCGGGCGACGGCGTGGAGCGGCTGATCCCCTTGCTACGACCTACCCGGCCCCACCTAGGGCATTCGCGATCCACTCGGGCACGACGATCCGGGTTGTGGAACCCGGCGGTTCAGATCCTCTTGCCCCGACCAGATCAGACGCGCCGAGCCCGGCGAGGTACCGCTAGCGATCGCCGGATTGACCCGAAAGCGCGGTTTGTGTACCGAGCAGCCTCGCCTACCAGCCTTGGCGCCCTACGCGATCCTGTTCGACCCGTCCGGCATGCCGGCGCTGCTCGCGCACATGGCGCAGAGGCCCGACATCACGCATGTGTTCATTGCCGCGGAATCGGACGACGGCTTCGACCAGCTCTCGAGCGAGCTACCTCCC
Organism: Candidatus Limnocylindrales bacterium; assembly: GCA_044449785.1. GTDB lineage: Bacteria > Chloroflexota > Limnocylindria > Limnocylindrales > CSP1-4 > Fen-1039. The sequence continues at coordinate 5,210 of JBIOII010000031.1, read as the reverse complement.
GGCCCCACGCCCGTCTGCCTCTGGCGCGACTATCTGGCGCCACTGCGGAGGGCCGGCCGATGAGTTACGAGCTCCGCCAGTTCCAGGAAGAGGCTGTCGACGAGCTGCTCGGCTTCGTCAGTCAGGCCCGCGAGGCCTACCAGCATGCCAGGGTTCGGTCCGCGATCGGGTTGACCGCGACCACTGGCGCCGGCAAGACGGTGATCGCCAGCGCTCTGATCGACGCGATCCTGTTCGGCTCCGACCGGTTCGCGACGATCGCGGATCCCAACGCGATCTTCCTCTGGATGACTGACCTACCGGAGCTCAACGCGCAGACGCAGGAGAAGATGCGACTGGCGACCTCGCGACTGCGCTACGACCTCTTGCCGATCATCGACAACACGTACAACGAGGAGACGCTCTCGCCCGGGCGGGTCTACTTCATGAACACGCAGCTTCTCTCGAAGTCGGGGCTGCTGACCAAGGCTGGCCCGACCCTGAAGCGCGATTTCACCTTCTGGGACGTAATCCGCCGGACGGTCGACGACCCGGACGGCACGGGCCGGACGCTCTATCTGATCGTCGACGAGGCCCACCGCGGGATGACCGAGGGGCGGGAGGCGGCAGAGGCCAACTCGATCATCCAGCGCTTCATCAAGGGCTATCCCGAGCAGCGACTCACACCCGTCCCAGTTGTCCTCGGTATCTCGGCGACTCCGCAGCGCTTCCTCGACCTGGTCGCGAAGACTGGGCGGGCGACGTTCCAGCACGACGTGTCAGCCGAGCGGGTTCGGGCGTCGGGCCTGATCAAGGTGAAGACGCGGGCGGAGTATGCGGGCGAGACGCAGACCGACGCAATGGCCGTCTTCCCGGTAGCGGTGAAGACCTGGAAGGATGCGACCGAGGCCTGGGCGGCCTACCACGCCTGCTACCCCAACCCAGGGGGCGAGCCCACCGTTGTCCCGGCCCTCGTCATCCAGGTAGAGAACGTCGGCCACGGGGCGGTCAGCCAGACCGATCTCGGCAAGCTGATCGGGATCGTAGGCGAGATCGCCGGCCCGCTGCCCGACGACGCCTTCGTCCAAGCTTTCGGCGAGCACGCCGACCTTCTGGTCGGCGACCACGTTATTCGCTACCTCGACCCATCCAAGATCGCCGGCGACACGGACGCGCAGGTCGTGTTCTACAAGGACGCCCTAGGCACCGGGTGGGACTGCCCGCGAGCCGAGGTCATGTTCTCGTTCCGCCGGGCGGCTGACACGACCTCGATCGCCCAGACCATCGGACGGATGGTCCGCGCGCCCCTGGCCCGGAAGATCGAAGAGAACGAGGTACTCAACGCCTGCTGGGTGTTCCTGCCGCACTACAACCGAAGGGCTGTCGAGGAAGTCATCGCCTACCTTCACCACTCCGGCAACCAGGCGATCGCCGAGACATTCGAGCTTGGATCCGCATCGGTCACCCTGCCGCTTCGCGACCGGCCCGAAGCCATCGTCGCGATTAGCCGGGTACCGACCTACGTCGTGCCAGTCAGCCCAACCCGCTCAGCAGCCCGCTTCCTTGCCAAGATGGCGCGCTTCTTGTCAAGCAGCGGGATCGACGCCCCGGCAAAGCAGCGCGAGGCGAACGACGGGGCGGAGTTGCTTCTCGAGCGACAGCGGGCACTGGCGAAAGACACCGGGTTCATGCACGAGGTCGACGAGAACGGCGAGATCGTCACGGAGATCGCCGAGGCGCTAACTGGCGAGACCAAGCTCAGCCCTGGCTCCACCCGCCGACTCCAGGCCACCGACCTAGCCATCGACCGTGAGTTCGCACTGGCCCGGAGCAAGCTGACCGCCGAGGTTGCTGATGCCTACGTGGTCAAGCGCCACGTCGAGGGCGCATCGATCCGGCAGGCGAAGCTTGAGGCGCGAGCGCTGGCGAACCGCGAGGGCGTCCTCGGTAAGCTTGAGCAGTGGGCGCTGGGTCGCATTGACAGCCTGCGCCAGCAGCACGGAGCCGAGATCGAGAGCCTGTCACCCGCCGCCCGCAGCCGCTACTTTGACGGAATCCTCGCCCAGGCGCCTGACCCCACCGTCCGCGACATGAGCCTGCCGAGTAATGCCGACTTCCGGCGGGGCGACCTGGTCGTCCCGCGGCACCTCTATGGCCTCCCCGACAGCGGACCTGGCATGTCGTTCGGCAGCACTTGGGAGACCGACACCCTCGTGGAAGAGCTGGCGAACGAGGCGGTGGTCGCCTGGCTGCGCAACGTCGAGCGCGCTCCATGGGCGCTGCGAATCCCGCGGCGCGAGGGAAACGCGTGGCGGCCGTTCTTCCCCGACTTCATGCTCGTGCGACGGGACGGCGAACGCCTCGTCGTCGACATCCTCGACCCGCACGACCACACGAAGCCCGACGCGGTAAGCAAGGCCAAGGGGCTGTCGGCGTACGCGCGCACGCACGCGGAGAAGCTTGGGCACGTCGACCTTATCGCCAAGATCGGTACCAGGTACCGACGGCTGCACCTCGAGCGCGAGGCCGTTCGGAAGCACGTCGACAGCTTGTCGGACGGCGGGCAAAAGGAACTCGAAGCACTGTTCGGGCAGGAGCCCTAGCAAGATCCCACGCGCGTGTTGACCCGGATCTTGGAGCGAGCCGAAGAGACCGCCTTGCGGCGAGGGTGTGCCCCAGCCTCCCCGCTATCGGGACTCCTGCGGATGCGCGGGCTGGCCGAGCTATCGCGGCCAGTACCCGATCGGGCTCCCATGTCCGAAGACGGCCCGGCCGTCGGGCCGAACCCGTGGTACGCGGCGTCCCACTCGCCCGATGAAGGCCTCGACGATCTCCGGCGGAGCCTCCGACCCCACGAAGGACCAGCGCAGCTTGCGGCCGGGTCGCGGCGTCCATGACCGCCAGCTCCCTGGGTCGATCTCCCATACGCCGCGCGTGATCCCGTTGTGGATCGTGACCGCGAAGCGATAGTTGGCAGCCCGCTTCGGATCCAATACCCACCAGGCGCGCGCACTCTCGAGCTGCTCATCGGCCGTCATGTTGGACCGGAAGCCGCCGCCCCGCCGCCCAGTATCCGGGTCGACCTCCGCCTTCCAGTCAAAGAGCTTGATGAGAATGGCTGGCGTCGTGGTCGTGAACTCGGGTGCGGCGAGTTCACGCTCGAGATCCTCGAGGGTCGTCAGACCCGAGGCGGTGTCATGGCCGCGCACCTCGTTGACCAGTGGCGTGGCGTAGCGGTCGAGCGCGTCGATCAGCGCGGCCTCGAGCTGGTAGGCCTCGTCCTTGGACGTGATTTGGATCCGCGCAAACACGACTTCCGGCTCACGTCTCGCGGCGCGGATCTCGCGAATCCGCTCGAGCTTTGCCCGGCGCTCGTCCGGCGAGTCCGCGGCGTCTTCGAGGAGGGCCGCCTCACCGTGGCTGCGAAACCGCTCACCGGTTCCCTTACCGACATAGAACGGCTTCTTCGATCTGGGGTCGATGAGCAGGTAGACGTAGTAGGGGCTTGTGGGTGGACTAATGCGCTCGGCAATCAGCGCGTTTCGTGCGGCTGGTGCCGACATTGGTAACCCTCCCGGCGGCTTGCATCGTCTGACGCTTGGCTCGACGAGCATAGGCTTCCAGACGCAGGCCCAGAAAGGACCGGGTTGAACGGTTGCGACGTCCATTGCGGCGCGATAGTCGGCACGGGCCGATGGCCGACGTGGCGGGACCGCGCCATCAAGCCGAGTCGATCGCCTCATGGTGCCGATCGCTGGAGCAGCGTGAGCGCTTCGAGGAGCTGCGGATCTCCAGCGGACAGCAGCTCTGCAGCCTGCAGGGTGCGCAGCCTGGCGGTTGGTAGCGGACTGGCACCCGCGGGCATGGGGACCACGACGTCGGGCTTGACGCCGGTGTGCCACACCGACCGACCGGCCCTGGTGAGCCATTCCAGCATTCCGATCGTGAGGACCGAACCGTCGTCAAGCGCGAAGTCGCCGAGGAGGGTGCCGGTACCGAACGTCGTCACACCAACGAGCTTCGCCCGGCCGGCGTCCTGCAAGGCGCTCGCGACGATTTCGGCGGCGCTGACGGTGTCGGAGTCGACGAGGACGACGAGCGGCCCAGTGGGGTCGACGGCACGACGGTCGACCGGCACCACGCGGACCACCCCGGCCGCGTCGCGCCCCTGCACCACCGTGCCTGATGCCAGGAACTCGCTCGCGACCCACACGCCCTCGTTGAAGTCGCCGCCAGGGTTGCCGCGCAGATCGAGCACGATCCCGCTCGCCCCTGAAGCCTTGATCTCCGCGAGCGCGCGAGCGAGATCGTCCGCCGCACCTGTGGAGAAGATGTCGATGCTGACGAGCGCCACGTGCGAGCCCGGCACCATCGCCCAGTCCACGGCGGGCACGTTGACGACGCCCCGCACCACGTTGACGACGATCGGCTGGTCCGCGCCGGCACGTTCGACCATGAGGGCGACCTCGCTGCCGGCCGGTCCGCGCAGCGCCTGCACGAGGCCGTCGTCGCCGACACCGAGGGTCGAGGCACCGTCGATTTCGACGATCCGGTCGCCGGTCCGCAGCCCGGCGCGGTCCGCCGGCCCGCCGGCATCGACCGTCGAGACGACCGGTACCTCGCCCGATTCGTCGAGCTCGATCCCCACGCCGACGTAGGAGCCTGCGAGTGCGTCCGTCTCAGCGGCAGCCTGGTCCGCCGTCAGGAACGTCGTGAGATCCGTGTCGCCGACGGCCGTGGTCATGGCGGCGATCGCGGCGTGGGCGAGGGCGCTCCAGTCGAGTTCGGGGGAGCCGACATAGTCGGCGTGGAGGAGATCCCAGGCCTGCCGAATGAGCCCGAAGTCCGGCGCATCGGCCGGTGGCGCGGCCAGTCCGACACGATCGACGCCGATCCCGGCGACGAAGACCGCCAGGACGAGGAGGACCGCGCCTGCCTGGCGCGCTCGGCGGCGCCCGCTCGACGGTCGAACCGCGCCGCCGGCACCAAGAACGCCGGCCTGGACTGCCCAGGCAGGCACAGGGTCAGGCTGCGGCGAGCGCAGCACCCGGACACTGAAGCGGGCCGCCGCTCGCACCAGATAGGCGAGGGCGACGACGAGCGCGAAGACCACCCCGCCTTCGATGGCGAGGAGGGGCATGAAGTCGGCAGTGGCGAGTGGCCCGCAGGATCCCGAGACGCGCATGTTCGGGAGGCAGTCGCTCACGAGCCGGAGCAACACCACCCACGAG
>JBIOII010000030.1:0-18715 GCA_044449785.1 Candidatus Limnocylindrales bacterium | reverse complement strand
GCTCGCGCTTGATGCCCCAGGTCGCGGCCGCGACGTCGTCCGGCGCAAGCCCCTCCTGTGAGAGACGGCGTGCATTGGCACTGACTTGCGTCGGGGAAGTCAGCGCCAGCAGCCATGGGTAGTCCTCGCTGCAGACGAGATGCAACGTCCCGCGGTTGAGCCAGGACACGACCAGCGACCGCTTCTCCGTCAGGGCTCGATTGACGTCGCCGGCGGTGATACCGGCCACCCGGACCCGCAGGGCCAATCTCCAGCTCATCCGGTCCTGTGCCTGGACGGCCAGCAGGGCCCGGACAGCGGTCTCGGGCTCGCCGTCGATGCGGCGGCCCAGGAGCTGCGACGCCGAACGCCGCAGAAGTAGCTGCCTTGCGTCCATCGGCGTTGCGACCGCCATCGGCCCCTCCTCTCAGCCGATCGCGTCGCGCAGCGGCGCGGCCACCTCAGCGGCCATTCGGGCCATCCCGTCCGGTCCGTCCGAAGCCGGAACGGAGAGGATCAGATGATTGGCTCCCGCCCGAACGAGCGATTCGGCGACCGACCGAGCCTCCTGAAGGTGCCCCATATCACCGCCGGCGGTGAGCTGCCCGGCAAACGTGAACGCGTCCGGGTCGCGGCCTGCAACCTCGAGCGCTCGCCGGATCTCGTCCCTCTTCTGCGAGAAGTAGGCCACGTCGCCCGGCCGATTGCCTGGCATCGGCCAGCCGTCCGCCAGGCGGGCCGCCAGCGCGATGCCACGCCTCTTGCCGACTCCTAGCCACAGCGCAGGCCCGCCGGGCCGGACCGGCGGCGGCTCCAGCGTCGCGCCTCGAAGCGGGTAGAAGGGATCCGGCCGCGAAACCCCGGGCGCGCCTCGGGCGGCGTCCGAGAAGAGAGCCGCAAGCACCTCGGCTGCGCTCTCGAAGCGGTCGAACCGCTCGGCCATCGGCGGCAGCGGGATCCCGAACTGGTCGTGCTCGCCCTCGTGCCAGCCGGTGCCGAGCCCCAAAACGAACCGCCCGCCGGTGACGTTGTCGATCACCGCGGCCGATTTTGCGAGAACCGCCGGGTGGCGGAAGGTATTCGCCGCCACCGCGACGCCGACCCAGAGGCCCGGCGTCCGGGTCGCGAGCGCGGCGAGCGTCGTCATCGACTCCATGGCCGGACCGCCGCGGGCCCGGCTCCCGTCCGTCAGGTGGTCGCTCATCCAACCTGCATCGAACAGGCCGGTCTCGGCTGCGGCGGCCCAGACGGCAGCCAGCGTGGGCCAGTCGAGACCCGCGGCCTGGACCGGCGAAATCCGAAAGCCCAGGAGTCCGGGATGCGCTCGCATGGCTCCTCCCACCAACGGCCGATCAGCTGGCGCGAACCTTGGCGGGGCAATACGTGACGCTCGCCACCTTGCGCTGGGCCCAGGTCTGGCCGGCGCGCGAACGGCTCTTGAGCCAGGCCTTGCGGTTGCGGAGATGACTTCGCTGGACGCCTGAACCGCCATTCGATCGGCTGTCGACGGCAGCGGTGGATGGAGCGGCGGCACGGTAGGTGGACTTGCTGCGTGGCGGTTCGGCGCTGGTTGTCTCGGGAGCCGTCTTGGGCGTGGTTTCGTCGGTCATTTCGGTCTTCCTTTGAGTGTCGCGATCGATGGGGGCGGGGCGGCGGGGCGTGGCGATCACGCCGGGAGGCTAAGCCTTGCCGTTGCGGCCCAGACCGAGTTCGCCGCGGACTGCGGCGGCGCCGTGGTTGCGAGCCCACGCCGAAACGGCGGCGTTGAGAGCAACCGATTCCGGGCGAACCGAGAGCCGGTCGTCCGAGCCGCGAACGGTCGGGCCAAGCTCGGCCAGGACGCCGCGGTAGTTGGGCTTGTCATTCGGCGAGCGATCGACCGGCGGGAAGACGTCGAAATAGCCGTCGGTGCTCACGACGATGAGCGCATCGGCGGTGCGAAAACTTCTGCGAGACACGGGGGAATCCAATCTGCCGTGCGCTGCGGGCGACGTAGTCGCGACCCGGCGCGGTCGACTGGCAGCCACGATGGGACCGCGGCGGCGTTTGGTCAAGCCGGGCTGGCCAGCGGCTCGGCGCCGAGCGCGGGCCCGGCCCTATGGCCGCTGCCCTTCCGAGCCCTCGCGTGGTGCCCCGCGAAACGCGCTTCTCGGCGCGCACACCGGCACCCGGCCCGGCCCCTCGTTGTGCTATCAGGCCAAAGCGAGTACCGTGGTTCCGTTGCGGCCATTTGCCGCAGCGCTCCGCGTGGTCGACCTTCCTTCTCGAACGGACCGTGCGTCTGCCGTCTTGTTCGGGAAGAGAATAGAGTCAGTTTTGACCACCGGGACCATCAAGAAGGTCGTGTCCGAGCGCGGATTCGGATTCATCGCCGCCGAGGACGGGAAGGAATACTTCTTCCATCGTGGCGGCCTCCAGGCTCCCCTCGATTTCGACCGCCTGGTCGGCGGCGAGCGTGTTTCGTTCGAAGTCGAGGCCAGCCCTAAGGGCCCGCGCGCCATTCAGGTCAGCGCAGCCTAGCCCCAGCCGGCAAAGCGGCCCGGGGCACCTGCCTCGGGCCGCAACGACTATCCCGGCCGAGACGACAAGTCCGGCCGCGTCCACGCCACATCGCCAAACCCGACGGGAGTAACCCATCTCGAGGACCGCCTTCGTATCCACCTATTCGCCGCGCCAGTGTGGCGTCGCGACCTTCACGTACGATCTGGCCACCACGGTCGGAGAGCGCGAGATCGTGGCCCTGCACCCGGCGGCGGAGGTCGGTCCATACCCGGCGGAGGTCCGGCATCGCATCCGGCGCGACGTCCAGGCCGACTACGCCTACGTGGCGGAAGCGCTCAACGACTGCGGCGTGAACGTGGTGTGCATCCAGCACGGCGCGGGCATCTGGGGCGGCGAGAACGGCGAGTTCGTCCTCGACTTCGCGCGAGCTCTACGCGTCCCGCTGGTGGCGACGCTGCACGACGTGCCCGTGAGGCCTACCCCGGCCCAGCGATCGATCGTCACCGAACTGGTCGACTCCGCCTCCGCGACGATCGTCATGTCGGAGTCCGCGGCAGCCGCAATGGCCGGCTCCTACGGCGTGACCGCCGACCGGCTCGACGTCGTTCCGCACGGCGTGCCGCATCTGCCCCAGGTCGCCGCCGACACCATCAAGCCACGCCTGGGCCTGCAGGGCCGGGCCGTGATACTGAGCTTCGGCCTGCTGGCGCCGGGCAAGGGCTGCGAAGCGGTCATCGATTCGATGTCCGCCGTGATCGAGGCCGTGCCGAACGCCTGTTACGTCATCCTCGGCGCAACCGAGCCAAACAGTCGCGTCAGCGACGGCGAAACCTACCGGGCAGGGCTCGAGGCGCTCGTGGCCGTGCGCGGCCTGACGCAGCACGTCAAGTTCGTGGACCGGTTCGTCGGCCGCGTCGAGCTCGGCAACTGGCTCGAGGCCGCCGACGTGATCACGACGCCATATCCGAATCTCGATCGCACCATCGCCGCTACGCTCTCCTACGCGATGGCGGCAGGCAAGCCGATCGTGTCGACCCCGTATGCATACGCGACTGAGATGCTTTCCGGCGATCGCGGCCGGCTGGTTCCGCCGGGATCCGCCGCGGCGCTCGCGGACGCCTTTATCGAGCTGCTGCGGGACCCGGATCTACGCGCCGCAATGGGCCGGCGAGCCTACGAACACAGCCGCGGAATGGTCTGGTGGGAGGTCGGGAGCCAGTACCGGCGCATCTTCGACCGGGCCATGAGCGGGCCCGCGCCCCGGCTGGGTCAGCCCGCCGGGAAGTTCGCGGCGGTCGGCGCCTGAACTTCCACGCCCGCCACTCAGTCCCGCCTGGCCCATCCAGGCCAGTTCGATCACGCGCGGGTGTTACCATAATTCAGTCAATCGCTGTTTCGGACACGCTGCAGCAGCGTCTGCCGTCGGCACGCCACATGGGTGCCGGCACCTCACGTCGATCGCTCGGTGAGCGCGGGATCCAATCCGTCTCGCCCACCCGGATCGAATCCCGCGTCAGATTGACGCACTCAGGAGCAATCGTTTGACCTTCGATAACCTCGGCCTCTCGGCCGACCTTCTCGCCACAGTCGCGAGAGAGGGCTACACGGAGCCGACGCCCGTTCAAAGCGCGGCAATCCCATTCATCCTCGACGGTCGTGACGTTCTCGCGGCCGCCCAGACCGGAACCGGCAAGACGGCCGCCTTCGTGCTGCCCATCCTGGAGCGCCTCCGAGGCCACGCCAACGGCGGCTTCTCTCCGGCCAGACATCCAGTTCGGATGCTCATCCTGACCCCGACCCGCGAGCTCGCGGTCCAGGTCGCCGAGGCCGTCAAGACCTACAGCCGCGGCTCGTCGCTTCGATCCGCCGTCGTGTACGGCGGCACCCGGATCGATCCCGAGATCAAGCTGCTCTGGAAGGGCGTCGAGATCCTGGTGGCAACGCCGGGCCGCCTGCTCGACCACATCGGGCAGCGCTCGGTGAACCTCAGCCAGGTTGAGGTTCTGGTCCTCGACGAGGCGGACCGAATGCTCGACATGGGCTTCATCCCGGACGTCCGCAAGATCGTCGGCTTCATCCCGGTGCAACGGCAGACGCTGCTCTTCTCGGCAACCTTCTCGGATGACGTCCGGCGCCTCGCCGGCGAGTTCCTGCGGAACCCCGAGATCGTGGAGGTTGCGGCCAGGAACAGCATCGCCGACAACCTTACGCAGGTCCTCTACCCGGTCGACCAGCACCGCAAGGCAGACCTCCTTATCCATCTGATCCAGCGGGATTCGATGGAGCAGGTTCTCGTCTTCACACGCAGCAAGGTCGGGGCCAGCCGTCTGGCCACGTACCTGGATCGGCGGGGCGTCAGCACGTCCGCGATTCACGGCGACCGCAGCCAGACCGAGCGGACCCGCGCTCTCGAGGCATTCCGCGGCCGCTTCGTCAAGGTCCTCGTCGCCACCGACGTTGCCTCACGCGGGCTGGACATCGAAAACCTGCCCTACGTCGTCAACTACGAGCTCCCGTACGAGCCGCAGGACTACATCCATCGCATCGGCCGAACCGGCCGCGCGGGGGCAAGCGGCACGGCAATCTCGCTCGTCTCGCCCGACGAAGTCGAGGAGCTGCGCGGGATCCAGCGCCTGCTCCGCAAGTCGATCCCGTGCGAAGTGGTCGAGGAGTACCTGCCCGATCCGGACCGCGAGCCGGCCCCTGCAGGCCGTTCCCGCGGAGGTCGAGCACCGGGGTCGATCGGAGCGAGACGATGGCCTCGGCCCGCGACCGTTTCGCCCGAAACCGCCGCCCCTCGAAACCAACTATCCGCCGCAGCTGGGAGTCGCTGATCGCGATGCGCAAACGCAAGGTGACCTATCCGGTAGCCCGAACGGCAACCAAACAGCCCCGCAGCGCCGGGTTGCCGGGTGACCCGGCCTACGTCCGCTCGACCGTGGCCACGATCAATCTTGCCGCGCTCGATGTCAGAGACGACCTTGCAGTGGGCCATCGCGTCCGGATCGGCGGAGCGGGGCTCTACGCCGGCGAGCTCGCGGTCGTGGAGTCGCTGCTGAGCGGCATCATCCCGGCCGCCATGGTTCGCACGGACGCAGGCAAGACCCGCCGCGTCCGTGCCGTCGATCTGGAGCGCGTCTCCGCCGAGAGCTGAGCCGGTCTGCCGGAGGCGCGCCCCCGGGACCTGCGTCGCCACCGCGAATCGGCGGCGAGGGAACGGCTATTGGTTACACGATCTTGCGGCTATTCTGAGAGCGCCTAGATGGTCTGCGCAAAGCGAGGGTTTCTGCCATGGCGTACGCACCCGCTCCAGCCGCCCCCGATTTCAGCGGTTACCCGATTCAGCTGACCGTTACCCAAGAACGCGAAATCAACCGCCTTTGGGGTATCCCCTTCGTTGGAATGGTCGTTCGAGGGATCATGGCGATCCCTCACTTCGTGGTCTTGTGGGCTCTCGGCATCGTGTTGGGCTTCTGGATGTTCCTTGGCTGGATCCCCATCCTTTTCCTTGGACGCGTTCCCGGCATCGTGGTCACGTTGCTCACGGAGTACATCCAGCGCGGGGCCCGGGTTGGCGGCTACGTGGGCTTCCTTATGCCGGGCGGGTATCCGCCGCTGGAGCCGGGCGCGCCCACCCCGATCGATGTCAGGTTCAATTTCCAGGACCTGAGAATGAACCAACTGTGGGGCATCCCCCTCCTCGGTTGGCTTGTCCGCGTGCTCGTCCTCATACCGCACATCATCGTCCTAGCTCTCGCCGCAATCCTGATTGGCCTCAGCCTGCTGGTGCTCTGGATCCCGATCCTGCTCCTCGGCACCTATCCCGGCTGGGCCGCGTCCCTCTACGGCGGCTTCATGCGCTACGTCGTCCGCGTCCAGGCCTACGGGCTGCTGCTCCCGGTGCCGTACCCGCCGTTCTCGTTCAGTTGAGCCACGGCTCACGCGTACTTGTAGGCGACGATCAGGGTGACGACGAGCTGGGCGGACGTCGGGGCCGTGACGTTGGGCTGGCCGCAGACGACGGATGAGGTCGCCGGCGCCGCCGACCCGGCCGCCCCGCTTCCCGCTCCGGGCACAAGAGGCGGCAGCACGCAGTCAGGCGTGGGGTACGCGTAGTTGACATTGGACGAGATGCTCATCGAGTAGACGTCGCCGAGCCCGACGCCCATCGCGGCGGCGGCCGCAAGGGCCTGCGACCGCGCGTCCGCCAGCGCCGCAACGGTAGCCGTCTTGAGCGCCGCGGCCTTGTCCGAGCCATCGGCCTTCATATCGGCTGTGCCCGTGCCCGCGGCGAGAATCGTGCCCTGCGGCGCCACTCCGAGCGAGTTGTAACCGGGCATGGGATAGAGGATTGCCGCCCCGGTGGAAGCGCTCCCGCCCGAAGCGGTCACCCCGCCCGCCGGCGGGGTCAGGTTGGTCGTCGTCCCGACGCCAGAGGCGCCGAGATCGTTCTGACCCGCGGCCTGCGTACCGGAGGCAGGTGCCGCGGCGTGAGAGCCGGTCGATGCCGCGACTGTCCCGGCGGTCCAGCCGATCGCCAGCGCGACGGCGCCGACCATGAGAAGGCCAAACAGGAAGCGCCTCGTTGGGCGGATGATCGTCGGGCTGGGGTTCATCGGTAATCTCCTCGGGTCGAGCGAATGGTTCGAATGGGAGCGGCGGAACGCTGCTCAGACGCCGCCTTCGCACGGTCGGTTCCCGCTCGTTTTCATCTCGGTCCGCCTGGCGAAACGCTCGAGTTGCGCCTCGGCTCGAACGTAGCGATCGAGAAACCTGCATCGGCGACATCTACAATTCGTGATGTACGGAAAACGCCGTAGAGTGCGCCACCCCAAGGCACAGGTACAGCCGGCGTACTCGTCGCTCGGATTGCCCAAGCCGTCGATGGGTGACGTGGATGTCGTCTAGAGGCGATCGCATGGACGCGAAGACGCTGCGCTGCTCTATCTGTAAACACCCGGTCGTCATCAACGGCGGCCACGGAAGGCGTCGCGCCGCCCTGATCGAAGACGGGTTGACGCTCTGCGACGTCTGCGCACCGTCGGGCAACCACCAAACAGTCCGCTTCGACCGATAGATCGCCGGCCGGACGGCCGATGCCTTCGTTGTCGCCTGCGGTCCTCGCTCACGCACCTCGGGGTGCGCTCGCTCCGGTCCTCGGCTCCGCCTCGGCCCCGGCTCGGCGAGCCGGCGATTAGGCCGCGGCCGGGCCCGGACGGTGGGGTCAACCCGCTAGAACTCCTGCGGGCACCACGGCTTCATCGCCGTGGGAAATAGCGCATCGGCCACCGCCAGGGCTCCCGGCCTCAATTCCCCCACCCTGCCGGCGCCGGCGAGCGCCCGGGCGCTGAAGCCCCCCAGGAAGAGCGACCCGAGGTCGTTCGCGTCGAGCGCAAGCTCGGCGGCACGGTCGGTGCGTGTCGCGCGGGCATGGCCATCGGACACGTCGAGCTGCCACCGCCCGGCATTCCAGGGGCAGTACTCGTCTCGGAGATCGAAAGTCAGAATGCCGGAGCCGGCGCCGTCGATGCCGTAAGTCCTGCCCTCGAGGGCCGCGCCCGCATCGACGATTCGAACCCACAACCCGTCACCGACGGCGGTGCCCAGGCGCCGCGGCTCAGCCGCCAGCATGAAGAGCGGGTGATCGGACGGCAGGCGCCAGGTCTTCAGCGTCCTGACCAGGTCGACCTCGAGCAGGTAGCGCCAGATCTCTCTCGTTCCGCGCGGTGTAGACCCGATCGCCTCCTCGACGATCAGCGTTCCTGCCGGACCTCGCGAGTTCCATTCGCCCTTGGTCTTGTAGATCGCGTACGCCTCCGGGCCGTCGGCCGTGTCGTATACGACCAGCCGGCGCGCCTCGCCGCCCTTGGCGTCCTTGTCAACGAGGGGCAGGATCCCCGTCCACCATTCCGGGGTCCGGGCCAGGAAGCCGGCTCGCTGGTCGCGGGCGGCTCCATACACCGGAGTCACGATCTCGAGCCCCTCGCCGGCGGGAAAGAGGCGGAACGACCCCTCGCGTGGCCAGTCGCGCGCAAACCCGACCAGGTTCGACTCGGCCTCGAGGTTCATGCACACCGTGGCCAGACCGAACCCGAAGCGCTGGTAGATGGCCCCTTCGGCGGCCCAAAGCGCGGCCAGCGGCTCGCCTCTCCGGTGGCAGTCGTCGATCATGAGCCGCATCATTGCGCTCATCAGCCCGCGGCGGCGGTGCGACGGCAGGACCGTTACCCAGGTAACGCCGCCCGTGGGCAGCTCGCCGCCCGGGACCGTCATCAGCAGGCTGAATACGCCGCTCGTGCCGACGATCCGGTCGCCCTCGAACGGTGCGAACCAGCGCTCCATATCGGCGACGCGCTCGACCCGGCCGATCATGTCGTCCGGCACGTCGTCGCTGAACGGGATTTCCGCCGTCCTGAGCAGCTCCTTGAAGCGCTCCGGCGGGCAGACTCGAACCTCGATGCTCATCCCGCAATGGTGCCAGACGTCGCCGCGTCCGGACAGCCCGCCGGACACTCTCTTGCGGCGAATGTGGCTCCCCTACGTGGTGCAGCGCGGATACGCTAGCCCGACCGGGGCCCGCGACCCGTGCATAGTTGGGAGAGAAGGGCCGTTTGGACGTTACGTTGGAGCTGGCGGCTCGCGCCGTGACCATCGGCGCCTGCCTGGGACAGCTGGCGGCCGGAGTGGCGGTACTGATTCGCGAACGCCTGGTGCCGCGTCCCGCTCCCATGGAACGTGAGACCGGCCTGCTGGGCCTCGTCAACTACGTCGGGATCGGCTCGTTCATCGTAATCGGGCTCGGGGTCGCGGTCAGCGGGGTCGGGGCGCTCTTGGGTCTGGCGGAACCGCTCGGCGCGGCGCTCCGGGTGATCGGCATGGCGGTGCTCGCAGGCGCCGGGATCGTCGCGACGTGGGCGGTGAGGACGATGGGCAAGCACCTCGTTGCACCGGCGGAGGTCCGTCCCGACACCGAGCTGGTCACGACGGGACCGTTCGGCGTTGTGCGGCATCCGCTCTATCTGTCGGTATTGATGCTCTGGGCCGGCGGCACGCTCGCGTTGCTCAGCCCCGTCCTCGCCATCGGGCTGGTCCTGGTGGTGCCGGCTTTCTACCTGCGGGCCCGCGCCGAGGAACGCATGCTTACTCGCCACTTCGGCGCCGGCTACACGGCCTATGCCACTCGGGTGCCGATGCTGCGACCGCGGATCGGCGGGAGAACCGGATCCTAGAACGCGCCGGCCGGGCGGCCGGTCTGGGTGCGCAGCCACTCGACGACGCCGGCTACGACCTCGGGCCCCTCCGGCTCGTTGAGCGTTTCGTGGTGCAGCTCCGGGATCACCCGCCGCTCGACGCCGGGCAGCTTTCCGAGCTGCTCGCTGCCGGCCGCCGGGACGAGCGTATCGGCGCCGCCGTGGATCACGAGCGTCGGCAATGTAAGGCTTGCGCATTCCGCACGGGCCCGCTTCATCGCCCCCATCAACTGAGCGCCGAGCCGCGTGGTAGAGCGGGGCTGCACGAGCGGGTCGGCAAAGTAGGCGACGCCGACGGAGGGATCGCGGGCCAGCTGTTCGCCGGTGATGGGGTTGGCGATGACGACCGTCGGAGCCACGACGCCGAGCACGGGTGCGAGGGCGCGCTGCCACATGGGAACGTTAGCCTCCAGCGGCGGGGCGCTTAGAACGAGCAGGTCCGGCGCGGGCCGTTTGGAGCCAGCATAAGTGAGGGCGATCAGCGCGCCCATCGAATGCCCGAAAAGAACCATCGGCCGTCCGGGCTCGCGGACCGCCGCCAGCCGGATCTCCACGTCGTCGAGGAAGTCGTCCCAGCGCCGAACGTAGACGCGGCGACCGCCGGACAGCCCGTGGCCGCGCAGGTCGAAGGCGTGGACGTCCAGGCCCGCCTCGGACATCAACCGGCCGGTCCGGTCGTAGCGGCCGCTGTGTTCACCGATGCCGTGAACGATCAAAACCGTCGCCCACGCCTCGCCCCTGGCGGGCCATCGCCGGACGTGGAGTGGGGTGCCGTCGGCCGCGGGCCACTTGGATCTGGCGGCAGCGACTGCATCGGGCTCAGTGCCCGTTGCCGCATCCGTTATCACAACGATCGTCCGCCTTGGTGGGCACGCGGCCCGCGCCGCGGTTGCCGAACATCGTACTCGGGTGGTTCGGGCAGGAGCCGCGTCGCTGGGTCAGGCCGAAGCACGGCTGAAGGACCGCGCGCCGAGGGCGATCGTCACCACTGCCAGAACCACCAGCAGGACCACCCCGAAGACAATCTCCGAGTCGCCGTAGCTCGCGTTGAAGAGAGCCCGGATCGCCGCCACTGCGTGGTAGAGCGGGTTGAATTTGGCCACCGTCTGGAGCCAGTCCGGCGCCAGGGACATCGGCAGCATCACGCCGGAGAGCAGCAGGAGCGGTATGGAAATGCCGTTGATCACCGGGGCCAGGGCATCCTCGCTCTTGAGAACGAGCGCCAGCGTGTACGAGACCGGCGACATCATCATGCCGATCAGGGCCAGCATCGCAAACGCGATCGCCACGCCGCCGACGTTGATCTCGAGGCCGAATGGAATGGCGAGGGCCACCAGGATCACTCCCTGGCCGAGCAGTAAGACGACGTCCCGCAGCGAGCGGCCCACGAGCATCGCCACGCGGCTCATTGGAGTCACGGTCATCCGCTCGACGACGCCTTCGCGCATCTCGTCGCACAGTCCGAAGCCGACGAAGGCCGAACTGAAGAGGGCCGTCATGACAAGAATCCCGGGCACGAAGACGTTGAACGCGCCGCCGGGTGGGAAGCCCGGCATCTTGGCGATGTTCGTCAGCAGCGGCCCGAAAAGGAGGAGGTAGAGCATCGGCTGGAGGATGCCCATGATGACCCAGACCGGATTGCGGAGGCTCAACCCGACCGACCGCTCGAAGATGAGCCAGGTGTCTCGAAATACTCGCATCTGTCGGTTCTCCTGGGCCTACGCGGCGCTTTCGCGCAGCGAGCGGCCGGTCTTCTTGAGGAACACGTCGTCGAGGCTGGGGCGGTGGAGATTCATCGTCGAAGGAGCCAGCCCGTTCGCGTCGAGCAGGCGCAGCACATTGGGAACGGCCGACTCGCCGCTGTCGACGTAGAGCCGGACCAGGCCGTCTTCGAGGGAGGCTTCCCTCACGTACGGCTGCGACTCGAGGAGCTTGACGACCCGCTCGCCGTGACCGTTGACGCCGACTGTCAGCACGTCGCCGGCGATCTCACGCTTAAGCTCGTCGGGCGTGCCTTCCGCCACGATCCGGCCATGGTCGATGATCGCCAGTCGGTCGCACAGCGCATCCGCCTCTTCGAGGTAGTGGGTGGTCAGAAAGACGGAGGTGCCCGTCTCACGCAGCTTGCGGATCTCCACCCAGAGCCGGGCTCGCGCCTGGGGATCCAGGCCGGTCGTGGGCTCGTCGAGGAAGAGCATCGCCGGCCGGTGGACCATGCCTATGCCGATGTTGAGGCGCCGCCGCATGCCGCCCGAGTAGGTCTTGCAGGTCCGGTCCGCCGCCTCGGCGAGGTCGAGTGCCTCGAGGATTTCTACGGCACGGGCACCTGCCTCGGTCTTGCCCATCCCGAAGAGCCGGCCCTGGATCACGAGTTCCTCGCGCCCTGTGGATTCGCGGTAGGAACCGCCGGCCTGAGCCACATACCCGATCCGCTCCCGGACCTGGCGCGCCTGGCGGGCAACATCGTACCCGGCCACGCGCGCCGTGCCGGCCGTGGGTTGGAGCAGCGTCGACAGGATGCGAAGCGTCGTCGTCTTGCCGGCGCCGTTGGGGCCCAGGAAGCCGAAGATCTCGCCTGCGTCAACGCGCAAGTCCACGCCGGCAACCGCTTCCACGGTGCCGCCTTTGCCGGCGAATGACCGCCGCAGACCGACGGTTTCGATGATCGGTGCGGCGACTGGTCGGGCGTTCTGCCGGGCGCTCATCGGGCGCCGCCGACGAAGTCGGCCGCCCTGGCGCGCGCGCCAGATCCGGCGATGTCACACTGGTTTGACGTGAGGTCCATCGATCTTCCTTCTCGAATCTGCACCGGGTCAGCCGATCGGCGACTTGCCGGCGGACCGGCCACGGCGGGCGTCCGGCCGGGCTCGGCACGTGGTCGTCGCCGAGGCTCTTCGGTGGGCCCGACTTGCATCCACTATTTGCTGCGCTACACTGTCGCTGCGCAGTGCAGAGAATAGCCAGGGCAGGCGAACGATGTCAAGCGCAGTTCCCAGAAGCGAGCTGGTGGCGGCAGTGCTCCGCGCCGTCCGCGAGGAGAGCGGTCAGGCCGTGCTCTTCAGCCAGGCCGTCGCGGAGCGCGTCGGGCTCGCCGGAACCGATGTCGAATGCCTGGAGATGCTTCAGGCCGAGGGCCGGGCGACAGTCGGCCGTCTCGCCGAGCTCACGGGCTTGACGACCGGCGCCGCCACGCGCATGGTCGACCGGCTCGAACAGGCAGGCTATGTGAACCGAGTCGCCGACCCGACGGACAGGCGACGCGTTCTCGTCGAGCCTGCGCCCGGGCTCGCTGCGAAGTTCGGTGCGCTCCATGCCTCGATCGCGAAGGCACAACTCGCGATCATCGAACATTACGACGACAACGAGCTAGCAATCCTCATCGACTTCCTGGACCGCAGCCGGGATGTGGCGCGTGCCGAGACTCTCAAGATGCGTGCCCCGAGCGAGGAGGCAAACCCGGGCGGCAGTTACGCCGCCCCGGTCGGGGGCGTCACGAGCGGCCGGCTCGTCTTTCTGTCAGGGGCGCCGAGGATCACGGTCCGGGGGGACTCCACCCTGACCGAGCTGTACCGGGCCAGGTTCGCCGGTCCGGTTCCACGCATGCGGGTTCGCGGCGGCGTCGTTACGGTCTCCTACCCGCGATTCGGCTGGTTCGACTGGCGGGCCCAGATCGCCGGCCAGACGATCGACGCCTCGGCTCACTGGAACAAGGACACCGGCGAGATCGCGCTCAGCACGGCCGTTCCGTGGTCGATCGAGCTCCGCGGCGGGGTCTCGTCCTGGACCGCCGATCTCCGTGCCCTGCGGCTCGAATCGTTCGAGTTGCGCGGCGGCGCGAGCAAAGTAGAGCTGCTCCTATCACGACCGACGGGAGTCGTGCCGATCCGAGTCACCGGGGGGCTGAGCCGGATCTCGATCGAGAGGCCGCTCGGCGTCGCCGTCGGGCTCGAGGTCCGCGGCGGCATCGGCGAGGTCACGATCGACGGCCAGACGCACAAAGCCGCCGGCCGCCTGTCGATCCAGACGCCCGGCGCCCAAGCGTCGCCGGATCGTTACGAGATCGATGTCGCAGGCAGCGTTTCCAGGATGCTGATCAGCGCTCGATAGCGGATCGGTCGCGCGGCGGGCTGCCAGCGGCCGACCGAGCGGTCTATCCGGCCGCTACTTCCCTGCCCCACTGACGAAGTCGAGCGAGGCGGAGTTGATGCAGTAGCGGAGACCCGTCGGGCGTGGTCCGTCGTCGAAAAGGTGGCCAAGGTGCGCCCCACAGTTGGCGCACAAGACTTCGGTCCGTCTCATGCCCATGCTGTCGTCCGGTCGCTCGATCACCTTGGATTTGTCGACGACGTCGTAGAAGCTGGGCCAGCCGGACCGCGAGTCGTACTTCTCGCCCGACATGAAAAGGACTTCGCCGCAGACGACGCAGCGGTATCCGCCATCCTCGTGGTTGTCCCAGTAGGCGCCGGTGAAGGGCCGCTCGGTGGCGGCCTCCTGGGTTACCGAGAACTGGAGCGGAGTGAGGCGCTTTCGGAGAGCCTCGAGGTCCACGTTGGTCTTCATGCCGGTACTCCTTCGGATCTCAACAGTTTCACGAGCTCGCCGAGGCGCGCCACCGCCTCCGGGGTTCGAGCCACGGCGTTCCGGAAGATGAATCCGCCGAAGCCCGCGTCCAAGTACCGGCGGACGATCGCGGCTCCTTCCGGAACCGTCACGGCGGTGAGCATGCCGTGCCGCTCCTCAGGGATCGCGGCCATCGCCTCGGCCTTGTCACGCTCGGTATCAACCACCACGATCGGGATCGAAACGGTTCGCAGGATCTCGGCTGGATCCCGTCCGACTGCCTCGCAGTGCCGGTCCAGCACCGCGAGCTTGTGGCTGGCCTCTTCCAGGGTGCCGAACCAGTTGGTGATGTCCGCAAACCTGGCTGCCAGCTTGAGTGTCCGCTTCTCGCCCCCGCCGCCGACCATGATCTTCGGACCGCGGGCCTGGATGGGCCGGGGCCTATTGAGCGCCCGTTCGATCCGGTAGTGCTTGCCCTCAAAGCTCGGCCGCTCTTCCGTGAACATCGCCTTCGCTATCGTCAGCGCCTCCTCGAGCCGATCCTCCCGCTCGCCGATGGCCGGGAACTCGATGCCGTATCCGGCATGCTCGGAGGTGTTCCAGGCCGCGCCGATCCCCAGCACCGCGCGACCCTTGGAAATGACGTCCAGCGTGGTCACGGTCTTCGCCAGCATGGCCGGGTTGCGGTACGTGACCCCGGTGACCATCGTCCCCAGCAGCACCCGGTCCGTCCGCATCGCCAGAGCCGATAGCGTGGCGTAGCCCTCCAGCATCGGCTCCTCTTCGTTTCCAACCGCACCAATCTGATAGAAGTGGTCCATAACCGTGACCATGTCGAAGCCGGATTTCTCGGCTGTCTGGGCAAGCTCGACGACTTTGTCGAAGAGGTCCTCGTCGGCCACGCCGCGGAAAGTGAAACTGGGCATGTGAAAACCGAAGAATGGTCGCATCCGCTCGAACTCCAGGATCTAATTGGGTCGCTCGGCAGCCTGATGCCGCACAGCAACTCCGACGCTAGCACTAAGCCGGGAGCCACGGCCGCGCCAGTGCTCCGGTTCCGGATGTCGGGCCGGAGGGCGCCTGAATCGGCGGCTCGTCCCACAAAACCCGGCGAAACCCCGTTGTTCACGGGTTATGCTCCTCCAAGCGTCCAGTGACCGAAGGCAACCAGACGCCAAGGCAGGGAGACGACCGAATGGACCCTAACAATCCGGGCCAGCCGCCGGGCGACCAGGCTCCGCCGCCCGCCTCACCACCATGGGGTGCACCGCCACCGGCGCCCTCTGGCACACCGCCCGCCGCGCCGTATGGCGAACCGCCGGCTGAGCCCTTTGGCACACCGCCCGCCTCACCACCATGGGGTGCACCGCCGGCTGAGCCCTTTGGCACACCGCCCGCCTCACCACCATGGGGTGCACCGCCGGCTGAGCCCTTTGGCACACCGCCCGCCGCGCCGTATGGCGAACCGCCTGAGCAACCCTACGGTGGTCCGCCGACCTCACCATACGGAGCACCCCCGTCACCGTATGGCGGTCCCCCGGCTTGGGGCGCACCGGCGCCGATGGCGCCCCCAAAGCGCGGCCTACCGCGACGCTTGCTTGCCGCGATCGGCGGCTTCATCGTCATCATCGTGATCCTCGGGATCGTGAGCCTGGTGCTCAATCCGAGCCACGCCGGCCAGGTCATCTTCACGACCGACGCCCCGACGGATTCGGGAGCGTCAACCTGCCAGCTCGGCCACCAGGTGACGTCCGTGGCCGTGGGCACGCCGGTGTACGCCAACTACTTCTTCAAGTCGCGGCTGAGCAACCAGACCGTGACCCTGACGATCATCAAGAACGGAACGGCCCTCGGCTCCAGTGGCCTCACCGCCGCACAGTCCAACGGCGTCGACTGCCTCGAGGACAGCACAGACCTGAGCACCCTGGGGGCGGGGACCTTCGAGTTCAAACTGACTACCGCGGACGGCACGGTGGTCGCCGACGGGACATTGACGATCAAGTAATCGTCGCACCGCAGACGCGGCCGGCCGGGAACGCGCATCGTCGGGTTATGGCAGCGCTCGATGCCGGCCGCGTTTTGATTCGGCCGGCGACCTCATCCGACATGGCCACGATCCTGGAGTTCCGGTGCCGATCTGGTCGGCCCCCAAGGCTTCCGAGCGCGCGGATCCGGACTAATCGCTCGAGATCGACGCGGACGTGGGCGCGCCGCCATCCACAGCTCGTCGCCGATCACATCGGTGGAGAACGCGCACAGCTGGACGGAGGTACCCTCGATCTCGGTCTCTACGACGGCTTCATCGTGGATCGACAGGCTCTTTGGATCGGTGACAATTCGGTGGCTCGCAACCGAAATCAGACTGCGATTCTCGCCCCTCGAACATAGTGCCCGCCCGAAGCGGACCCAGGCACATATGGGCCATCGGCAGCCAATCGGTCCGGTTGAGTGTCGATCGGTCGGCGGAAGCCCGGCCGGCCGTAGCAATTCGGGGCTCTGCACTAGCCTCGTGCGGCGCGCCGGCCCTGGAACGTGGGCCAGCCCCAGATCATGGACGAGACCGCGATCGCCAGGCCGATCCCGAAGCAGGTCGGATGGAGGATCGAGACGTCCTTGATGATGGCCAGCTCCACGACGATCCAGATCATCTGGCCGCAGCCGATGGCGAAGGCGAGGAACGGCGCGATCGCCCAGCGCCGAACGCCGAGCACGGCGACCGCGAACGAGCCCAGACCGAAGATCCCGCCGAGGATCAGCCCCGGTACGAGAAAGTCCGAAAAGGGGCTTCCGTCGAGCAGCGTCAAAGGCAGTTGCATTACGCTGCCGTCCGGTGCAGAAACCAGCGCCACGCCGCCGGCCAGTGCCATGAGGCCGAGGACCACGAGCAGGCCGACTGCCGTCCGCCCCGAGCGGTTCATCGTGGGTCTGAGAATCGAGACGGCCGCGGGCGCGGCGACGTTGGAGGTCATGACTCGCTCCGTTCGAGAGTAGTGGAACCCAGCAGTCACTTGGGTCCCGGCCCGGAATGAGGCCGGAGCGATCCTCACAGCGACCGCAAGCCCTGGTCAAGGGCCATCCGAACCAGGCGGCCTGCCGGCGACGGCCCTGCTTGACCGTGGTCGGCGCAGCTCGAGCGACCGAGGGTCGCCGGTGTTCAGTCCTTCATTGGCCGTATTCGGGTCCGATTGGTACCTTTACGCTGGAGGTGGAGGTCAGGTTGCAACTTCGGGATTTCGCTCTCGAGCGGTTCTTCGCCAGGTGGGAATTCGAGGCCGAGCTGCTTCTGTGCGCCTCCGACGTCGAAGGCTGGGCCGTGCGCGACCTGCTCGAACTGGCCGACGACGACGGCCGCCGACGCTGGGACGGGCTGAAGTTGGGCTACACCGAGTCGGCCGGCGACCCCGCGCTGCGCGGGGAGATCTCCGGACTGTACGAATCGATCTCGCCGGACGAGGTCCTGGTCTTCGCCGGCGCCGAAGAGGCGATATTCGCGCTTCACAACGTCCTGCTGGCGCCGGGCGACCACGCCATCGTGGTAAGGCCCGCATACGAATCACTGTCCGAGGTGGCACGTGCGGCCGGTGCCGAGCTCACTCGTATCGGCCTCCATGAAGAGGACGGCTGGCGGCTCGACACAGAGGAGATCCGGGCCGCGCTGCGGCCCAATACCCGGCTCATCCTGATCAATGAGCCGCACAACCCGACCGGTTCTCTGAGCGACCGATCGACCTTCGGGCGAGTGGTGGACCTGGCGGCCGAGTCTGGCGCGCGCCTGATCGTCGACGAGGTGTACCGCTTCCTCGAGTTCGACCCGGCCGATCGGCTGCCGGCCGGGGCCGATTCGCTGGCGACGGGCGTGAGCATCGGGGTCATGTCCAAGTCGTTCGCGATGGCTGGTCTGCGGATAGGCTGGGTGGCGACGCGTGACCGCGATCTGCTGGCGCGGCTGGCCGCGTTCAAGGACTACACGACAATCTGCAGCTCGGCGCCGTCCGAGGTTCTTGCCCTGATCGCGCTGCGGGCCCGCGACCGCGTCCTGGCTCGGAACCGGGCCATCGTGGCGGGGAACCTGCCACGCCTGGATGCGTTCTTCGAGCGCCGGGCTGGGTTGTTCGAGTGGAGACGGCCGCGCGGCGGGAGCATCGGTTTCCCGCGGCTGGCCGCGGCTACCCCGATCGACCGGTTCGCCGAAGACCTCGTCCGCGAGACGGGCGTGCTCATCCTGCCGGGAACGGTATTCGCCGACGCAGACAACCACTTCCGGCTGGGGTTCGGCCGGAGAAACATGCCCGAGGCTCTGGAACGGCTGGAGTCCTACGCGGAACGGGCGCTGCGCTAGAGAGTGGGATCGCGCGCCGAGAGGCGCGGCGTGGCTTCGCGCCGCCGGCGGCCGACAGGAGCGGCTGGGGCGAGGGGCGCGGGGC
>JBIOII010000029.1:0-19646 GCA_044449785.1 Candidatus Limnocylindrales bacterium | reverse complement strand
GTTGCCGGAGTTCGATCGGGGCACGCTCGAGGCCTTGCGCCAGCCGTTGGAAGATGGCCAGGTTGCGATATCGCGCGTCGGTCGGGCGGCCGTGTTCCCGTCCAGGTTCCAGCTGATCGCGGCGATGAACCCGTGCCCGTGCGGGCATGCCGGCGAGGGGGACGGTCGGTGTCGGTGCCAGCCGGTCGTCGTCGACCGCTACGCCGGTCGCATTTCGGGGCCGCTCCGCGATCGTATCGACATTTGGGTCCATATGCCCCGAGTGGATCCGAGCGACTACGTAATGGCGGCAGCGCCGGAGGGAACCGCTGCCGTTGCGACGCGCATCCTCGAGGCACGGCGGGTTGGGTTGGCACGGGGCGGCCGGCCCAACTCCCGATTGAGCGGCCGAGCTCTTCGGGCAGCCTGCGAATTGGGGTCCTTCGAGCAGGCGCACGCGGTCCGTCTGGCCGAGCTCGAGGGCTGGAGCGCCCGGGGCGTCGAGCGATTGTTGCGCGTCGCGAGGACTTGCGCGGATCTCGCCGGCTCGCCGTGGGTCGAGCAACGCCACCTGGACGAGGCAGCGCGGTTTCGGTCGCCCGCCGCGGGACGGGTCGGATTCGAGGCGGTGGGCTGAGCCATGCTCGGAGTGCAGAACCTGGGGCCTGTCTTGCCCCGCAGAGTGGCCGAGGGCCTGCCAGCGCCGGCCGCTGGAACCGGATCCATCGCCACACCAGGCGCTGGCGAGCGGTCGCCGCTTCCCGGCCCAAGTCAATCACGTCTCGCGCCACCCGCGGTGCGATACCGTGCGGGAGCGCCGGAGCAGGAGAGTGATCGGGAGCGCGACGCCTGGGTCGTTCTGCTTTCGGTGTCCGGATTGGGACCGGTCAGCTTCGGAGCGTTGCTGCAGGCATTCGGATCCGCACGGGCGGTGCTTGCCGTCGCCGGCGAGGCGTGTGGGCCGGCCCGGCTCCAGGAGGCGCTGGCGGACCTGGCGTGCGATCCGGAGGGCGGGGAGGCGTCGATCGTGTTCGACGCCTGCGCATCCGGGGCAACCGAGGCCTCGGGGGCCGGGGCTGCCCAACCGAGACACCGTCACGTCATCGGCAACGAGCTCTCGATCCGGATTTGCGAGGCAGCAACGGGCCCCACGGCGGTCCTGGAGCAGGTCCGCGCGCTCGGGCTCACGGTCGTGACGTTGGACGATCCGGACTACCCGGACCGGTTGAGATCGGTGGAGTTGCCGCCACCCCTGCTCTTCGTGCGCGGATCGACGGCTGCGCTGTCCGTCGACCATGCGGTAGCCGTCGTGGGTACCCGCAGGCCGACAGACAAGGGTCGGTTGACCGCCGGCTGGATCGGCTCCGCGATCGCCAGAACGGGAGCGGTGGTCGTCTCGGGCCTGGCGGTCGGGATAGACGGGGCGGCTCATGCCGGAGTCGTGGCCGAAGGGGGGCGCACAGTTGCGGTATTGGGCGGAGGCCATGCCCGCCTCTTTCCGAAGGCCCATGAGCGCCTGGCGGATGCGATCGTCGCGGCCGGTGGCGCCATCGTGTCCGAGCTGACTCCCGATACAAGCCCGAGCCGGGGAACCTTCCCGCGCCGAAATCGGCTCGTGAGCGGTCTGTCGGATGGGACCGTCGTGGTCGAGGCAGGCCGACGGAGCGGAGCACTCATTACGGCCGGCTGGGCGCTCGAACAAGGTAGGGAGTGCTTCCTCGTGCCCGGACCGTTGGATGCCCCCGCCAGCGCCGGGTGTCTCGCGTTCCTGAGGAGTTTCCCCTGCCAGGCCCGCGTCGTATGCGGCGTCGCCGAGCTCATCGAGGACCTGCAGCTCGACGCCGGCGTCGGGGGGACGGGCGGCTCAACTGCGCCGCCGACCACGGGCCGGGCGCCGAGTCTCGGAAGCGCCCCGTCATCGTCCGTGCCGGGCGCCGGTCGAGCCGCCGTGCTGGCCTCTCTCGACCCCGTGGAGCGTGGGCTTGCCGAAGAGCTGGTCCGCGGTCCGGCCACGGCCGACCAGCTTTCGGTCCGAACGGCGCTCCCCGATGCAGCGGTCTTGAGTGCGCTGACGCTGCTCGAGTTGAGGGGCTTGGTGGCCAGCTCCTACGGTCGCTACGCGCCCCGAGGCGAGCTGGCAAGGTGGGCCGGAGCCCTACCGAGCGGGTTAAAAGATCGGCGGCGGTGAGTCGACGAACGACCCAAGCGTCACAGTTCCGAGCTTCTGGATCGGCCCGAGGGGGTACCGCCGATTTGCCCGAATTCGCCGGGCAGTGTTACGCTGCGGTCAAGTCGTCAACTTGCGAGTGTGCTCCCGCCGCCACAGGAGACAACTGTTTGCGGAAGATCGCGGCCGCTGCGGTGGCCCTTCCCTTCATCGCCTTCTACTACGTTTCGTCCGTGATTCGGCGGACGTCGCCGGCAAAGGTGGCGATGGCCGGACCCGCTCAGCTCCTGATGGTGGGGGCTGCGGTCGCTGTTCTGGTAAGTGGGCTGCTGCTGGGTTTGCCCGCAAAACAGGTTGCCGGTGGCACCCCCCCGACATTCGCGCCCCTGGCGCCGCAAGCCGACGCCAGCAGGGTCGGGACGAACCTCGCCTTCGACGCGCCCTTCCAGGTCAAGTTCACAAAGCCGATGAACGAGGCCTCGGTCCAGAACGCCCTGACGGTCACGCCGCAGGTGAACGTTGCCTTCCGGTGGGACGCCACGGCCCAGGTCCTGTCGCTTGCCCCTGACCCTCACTGGAACCCCAACACGACCTACCTCGTGGACATCGCCGGCGCCGCAAACGACCAGGAAGGGCTGAGCCTGGCGAATGGGATCCATACGTCGTTCCAGTCCGGACCGCCTACGTCGGGCACGATCACCGCGACGCAGGTGGTCGACAACCTGGTCTCCCCGGCGACGACATTCCAGATCACGTTCACACGACCGGTGAAGCTGTCGACGGTTCTGCTCCGGTTCGGGATCAGCCCTCAGGTGCCGTTCACCCTGGTTGGGGATGACCCGACGGACGCTGCCTCGCAGGTCTTCACAATGACGCCGAAGGCGGCGCTGGCGTCCAACATGACCTACCTCGTCAGCATGGCGGACGGTGGAACCGACTCGGCCGGGGCGAACCTCCAGGCGGTCGCTGCGCTGCAGATTCATACGATGACCGCGCCGGCAGTCGTCCGGTTCAGGCCGCAGGACGGGACGGCCGCCTACGACACCAACCAGCCGGTCTCGGTTCGGTTCACGGTAGCGATGGACGAGAAGTCGACCGCGGCCGCCTTCTCCGTGACGGTCAATGGTCGGGCTGTCTCCGGCGGTACCTACTGGGCCGAAAATGACACGGTCCTGGTCTTGACGCCACGCTACTCGTTCAAGGTCGGCAGCACCGTGGTCGCCAGGGTCAGCACGGCGGCACGGTCGGCCGGCGGACTCCACCTCGGGACCGCCGCGAGCGCCACGTTCAAGATCCTCCCGCCGCGGTCAACGGTGGTGTCCTACACCGGCGGCGTCGCGTCGGCAAGCGCCCCCTACTACGCCTCCGAGGTCTACTACATGAGGCTGATGAACTGCACGCGGACGGGCGGTTGGGTTACGACCAGCGGCGCTTGCAGCACCGAGACGCACCACACGATGCCGGCGCAGAGTCCGCTCACTCTCAACGCCCGCATATCCAATCTGGTATCCCGACCGTACGCCAAGTACATGGCCGACCGCCGGATCCTGGACCATTACGCCTACCACGACCCCCACTGGCGGCTCTGCAACTGGGGCGGATACTGCGGCGGCAATTGGGGTGAGAACATCGCCTCGCCCACGTCGGCCGGCCGCGGCGGGATGATCGACATCGAAATCTTCTACCAGAACGAGTCCTGGTGCCGTTGCGAGCACTACTACAACATCATGGCGCCGTTCCTGCACCAGGCCGGCGTAGGCGTGTGGGTCTCAAACGGCGTCGTCAGGGTGTCGATCGACTTCTACGGCTGACGCATTTCTCGATGCCGCAGGGTCATTGCAAGTCGCGCGACGGATGAGGGGGCGCTACTCCAGATGGCTCTCGCCTCGGCTCGCGGCTGATGCGCGGACGGAAGACCGACGCCGACCGGCGGCTCGGGTGTCGCGCGCTGCGACGCCGGAGCTCTATCGAAATCGCCTTGGCAGGCCATCCGAACGGCCGGGTTAGCGGTGGATGCTAGACTCCCGCGGATGAGCGGCAACCTTGTGATCGTCGAGTCGCCGGCCAAGGCGAAGACGATCGAGCGATATCTCGGGCCCGGCTATACGGTGCTCGCGTCCTACGGCCACGTCCGGGACCTGCCGGAGAACCCCGGGAAGAACCAGCTGGGCGTGGACGTGGACCACGACTTTACCCCCGTCTACGAGGTTGTCGCGGACCGCAAGAGGCAGCTCTCCGCGATCCAGAAGGCGGCCGGCAAGGCCGACCTCATATACCTGGCCACAGACCTCGACCGCGAGGGCGAGGCCATCGCCTGGCACGTGGCCGAGGCCATCCAGCTCGCCCCCGAGCGAACCCGGCGGGTGACCTTCTCCGAGATCACGGAGTCGGCCATCAAACGCGCCTTCGCCGAGCCGCGCTCGATCGACCGCAACCTGGTCGATGCCCAGCAGGCGCGCCGTGTTGTGGATCGTCTCGTCGGCTACACCCTGAGCCCTCTGCTGTGGCGCAAGGTCAGAGCCGGACTGTCGGCCGGCCGCGTGCAGTCGGTCGCCGTCCGGCTCGTGGTAGATCGGGAACGCGAGATCCGCGCCTTCACGGCGCGAGAGTACTGGACGCTCAAGGCCGTGCTGGTCGCGCCTAACGGAGACACCTTCGAGGCGGACCTCATTCGCATCGGCGGCAAGAAGCCCGAGATCGGCGACGGCGACGCGGCCGAACGCCACGCCGCGGCCATAAGGGCCGGCCGGCCGATCGTCACCGACGTCTCGGTCAAGAAGACCAGCCGGACGCCTGCGCCCCCGTTCACCACGTCGAGCCTGCAGCAGGAGGCGAGCCGCAAGCTCGGCTTCTCGCCGAAGCGGACGATGAGTGCGGCACAGCGGCTCTATGAGGGCATGGAGACGGACGACGGCCAGGTGGGCCTCATCACGTACATGCGCACCGATTCCGTTGCGCTCTCGAGCGCGGCGATGGCGGAGGCGGCGCGCGTTATCGAGGGGCGCTTCGGGCCGGAATACGCAACACCGAAGGGCCGCGCGTTCAAGACGAAGACCCGGAACGCCCAGGAGGCCCACGAGGCGATCCGGCCCACGTCGTTCCATCGCGATCCCGATGCCCTGGCCAGGCGCCTCGGCAATGACGAGGCGCGCCTCTACCGCTTGATCTGGCAGCGGGCCCTGGCGAGCCAGATGGCGGCGAAGGAGCAGGAGACCTCGACCGTCGATCTTGCCGCCGACGGCTACGACTTGCGAGCCAACGCCACGCGGACCACCTTCGATGGCTTCTCACGCGTGTACACCGAGGGTCAGGACGACCTCGAGGAGGAGGCCGAGTGCCGCCTTCCTCCGCTGGCGAAGGGCGATCCCGCCGCCGTCGAATCGGTCTCGCCGCTGCAACACTTCACGGAGCCGCCGCCCCGCTACACGGAAGCCACCCTGATCAAGGCTCTCGAGGAGCACGGTATCGGCCGTCCGTCGACGTATGCGGCGACCATCTCCACGATCCTCGACCGAGGATATGTCAAGGTCCAGGAACGCCGCCTCCATCCTGAGGTCGTGGGCGAGGTTGTCACCGACCTGCTGGTCGACCATTTCGGCGAATTCGTCGATCTCGAGTTCACGGCGCGGATGGAAGACGAGCTGGACGACGTCGCCGACGGCAAGCGTGCCTGGGTCCCCGTCGTCCGAGCTTTCTATACGCCGTTCCGCACGCGCATCGAGGAGAAGACCAAGGAGCTCAGGCGGGCCGACTTCACGACGCGGCCGTCGGACCAGGTCTGCTCGGAGGGCCATCCGATGGTCATCCGGCTGGGCCGGTACGGCGAGTTCCTCGCTTGCTCGATGTACCCGGAGCACAAAGAGACTCGTGAGCTGGCCGGCTCGTCGGGCAACGGCTCGAAGCCGGCGGGGGAGGGGATCGAGGAAGGCTCCGGCACGCCGGCGGCACCGGAGACCTGCCCCAAGTGCGGGGCGATGGACGGCGGCGTGCTCGTTCAGCGGCGAGGCCGGTTTGGGCCGTTCATGGGCTGCTCGCGATACCCGGACTGCGACTACATCAAGAGGGACGGACCGCCCCCTCCGGCGCCGCTCACCTTCGAGGTCAAGTGCCCAACCTGCCATCAGGGCCACCTGGTTACGCGACGGGCTCGCCGAACCGGGTCGTTGTTCTGGGGTTGCTCGCGCTACCCGAAATGCGATTACACGACTTCTCACGAACCGACCGGTGCGTTGCACGACGCGGACGATGGACCCGTGGGCCTCAACGGCGCGTCGGCCCTCTGCCTGGTCTGCGGTGCCTCGATAGAAGTGGCCGGAGTCGACGCCCCGGTGGGCAGGCGCCTCCCCGGCGGTGCTCCGGATCCCGCGGCGCTGGCACGACCGGCGTCGAGCCGGCCCCGGAGGACGGGCCGTGGTGCCGCCGCCGGTGGTGCTCACCGGTCCGGACCCCGCAAGGCCGCCGTCGCGCGCTCCGGCGGTGCCCGCCGGGCTGGATGACCCGGGATTCCGCGCCCGATCAGGCGCCGGCGGCGGCAGCGGCCGACCGGTTCCTCCAGGCGCTGGTGGCGCGTGGGTCGTCGCCGAACACGATCCGCTCCTACAGAACGGGCCTCGATGCGTACCTCGAATGGGTCGGGGCCGGGGGCTGCGATTGGCGTGCGCCAACACGAGGCGAATTGCGGGCTTATCTCGCGGTGCTTGCCGATGGGCACGGCAAGAGGACCGTGGCCCAGCGGCTGGCGGCGTTGAGGTCGTTCTACCGGTTCACGACTCGCCAGGGTTTGACGGCGGGTAACCCCCTGACGGCGCTGGCAACCCCACGCCAGCCGCGACGCCTGCCAGAGGTTCTCACGGTAGCCGAGACGGAGCGGCTGATCGAGGCTGCGGCCCACGAGGGCCTGCGTGCGATCGAAGGTCTCGGCGCGGAGACAGAGGCCCTCGCTGCTGCGCGTCGTTTCGAATCTGGCGCCCACGCGAAGCTGGCAGACGCTCTGGCACTGCGCGACGTAGCCATCATCGAAACCGCATATGCCGCGGGTCTGCGCATCAGCGAGCTGGCCTCGCTGATGATCGGGTCGGTGGACCTCAAGCGGGGGGAAGTGCGTGTCACCGGCAAGGGGCGCAAGGAGCGGGCGTCGCTCCTGGGCCGGCCGGCGCGAGCCGCTCTGGGGCGCTACCTGGACGCCGGCCGGCCGGTCCTGGCTTTGAGGTCGGCCCCGGCAGGGCCAGCCGCGCGACCCGGGGATCGGCAGACGGCGTCCGACAGGCCTGTCCCGCGCCCTGGCGGCCCCGACGACGCCGAGCGCGGCATGCTGTTCCTCAACCACCTGGGCGGCGCCCTCGGGGTAAGGGGAATCAGATATCGGCTGGAGCGGCTTCGCAAGGCCGCCGGTTTACCGGAAGGCGTGTCGCCGCACACTTTGCGGCACAGCTTTGCCACTCACCTGCTGGACGGCGGCGCGGACCTCCGCGTGGTCCAGGAGCTGCTCGGGCACGAGAGCCTGGCAACCACGCAGGTGTATACGCACGTTTCGCCGGCCCGACTTCGAGCCGCTTACTATTCTTCGCACCCGCGCGCGAGTCTGCCGACCCGCCCTGGGCCGGGCGACGCCGATCCGGCGGCGGGCACCGGCTCGGGTTCCGTCTCGATCGGCTCGGAGCCGGGCTCGGAGACAAATCCCTGACCGCGAGAGCTCGAGTGGAAGAGCTCGCCCGGCGGAGCCGGCTCTGGCGGCCCGCCCGCCCGGCTAGAATCGTCGCGGGGCGGGCTCGATCTCAGGCGCCTGCACGAGGAGATAGCTGATGCCAGAGCAGGACACGACCGAGGCTGGGGATCGCGTCCGGAACCCGACACAGGCGTCAGTCGTGGATCTGGCGCCGGAGCTGGCGGCCTGGGACGGTTTCGTCGCTCGCTCCGACCCGGGCTCGTATCTCCAGACGAGCGCCTGGGCGGAGGTGAAGGCGCCGAACGGCTGGCTGCCACTGCGGTTCCTCGGCGCCACAATCGGAGAGCCCGGCGCCACCCCCGGCGCGATCGAGGCCGGGCTGAATCTCGGCGACGCCGGGAGGGATGATCGGGACGACGACGAGACAGACGCGTGGACTCCGGAGACCGCCTTCGGCGTCCAGATCCTGGTCCGTAAGCCGAGACTGTTCCCCTGGGCATTCGCATACGCGCCTCGCGGTCCGGTGTTCGAGCGCTGGAATCCTGTCGTCGTGGAGGCCTTCACCGGATATCTCCGCGAGGCGGTCGCGTCCGGGCCCGTCCGCGTGTCACACGTTCGAATCGAGCCGGAGATCGAACTGAACGGCCCGGCCGACCTGGACGGTGAGCTCCGCCACGCTCTTCGCGGCCGAGGCTGGCGGGTCGGAACCCCGATCCAACCGCCGCGAACCCGGCAGGTCGATCTGCGCGCCGACGAGGCCGCGCTATGGGGAGACCTCCGCAAGAAGTGGCGCCAGTACGTCAACAAGGCCCGCAAGAGCGACATCCGAGTGGTCGATGCCACCGTCGAGCGGCTCCCGGAGTTCTACTCGATATACCGCGAGACGGCCAAGCGTGCCGGGTTCGTCATCCGCACCTACGAGTCGTATCTCGGCGTGTGGCATGCCTTTGCCAGGCTCGGAATGGCTCGCCTGCTGATGGCGGAGGGTCCGGACGGCGTCGGGCTGGCGACGCTCTTCCTGTTGCGTGTTGGGAAGCGCGTGGTCGAGCCGTATGGTGGGATGACCGAGGCCGGCGCAGAGTGCCGCGCCAACTACCTCCTGAAGTGGGAGGCGATCCGCACGTCGCGTGAAGCCGGCGCCACCAGCTACGACATGTGGGGAATCTCGCACGAGGGCATCGAGCACTTCAAGGCCGGGTTCGGCGGGCGCGAGATCAAGTACGTCGGGGCCTGGGACCTGGTCCTCGACCCGGCCGGCCGGCTCGCCTACGACAGCGCCCAGGTCATGCAGGACCGGATCGGCGCCTGGCGCCACGGGATCCGCAAAGTCCGCGGCCGGCCGCACCCACCGGGACTGGAGACGTCAGAGTGAGCGGCGACGCCCA
This sequence comes from Candidatus Limnocylindrales bacterium, assembly GCA_044449785.1. Classification (GTDB taxonomy): domain Bacteria; phylum Chloroflexota; class Limnocylindria; order Limnocylindrales; family CSP1-4; genus Fen-1039. The sequence continues at coordinate 10,450 of JBIOII010000029.1, read as the reverse complement.
CGCGGCCGACGCGGTCGCCGAGGCTCTCGCCGCGGCGGAACCATCCGCCCCTCGCTCGTTGGGCGAGCTAATCGCTCGGCTCGGGGCGTCGGACCGGCTCAGGGGCGTCCAGGCGGCCGAGGCTCCGACGGGTGGCCCGGACGGGAAGGCGCAGAGCGTATCCGCGCTGCCGGTCCGCGGCTTGACCTTCGACTCGCGGCAGGTCCGAGCCGCGACGATATTCGTGGCGGTTCCCGGCATCCACTCCGACGGGCACGACTACGTGGGGGCTGCTGCGGCCCTGGGTGCCTCGGCCGCTATCGTGGAACGGCCGGTTCCGCGCGCGGCGCTGCCTCAGATCGTCGTCGACGACTCGCGCCGCGCTCTTGCGGCAGCCGCCGCCTGGTGGTACGGCGACCCGAGCCGCGAGCTGGGAATCGTCGGCGTCACCGGCACGGACGGCAAGACCACGACCACGTTCCTGGCGTCGCGCGTCCTGGAGGCGGCCGGCGTCTCGACGGGCTTCATCACGACGGCGGCTCTCAAGGTTGGGCTTTTCGAGTCTGCCAACCCCGAGCACGTCACGACCCCCGAGGCGCCGCAATTGCAGCGGATGCTCCGGGCCATGGTCCGGTCCGGCAACGGCGCCGCCATCGTCGAAACCACATCGCATGGACTGGCTCTGAGCCGGGTCGCGGAGATCGCCTACGACGTGGCCATCTTCACCAACCTCTCCCACGAGCACCTGGAGCTGCACGGAACCTTCGAGGCGTATCGCGCAGCCAAGCTCAGTCTCTTCGAGCGGCTCGGCGACGTGGGCGAGGCCAAGCGGCTGGCCCGAATCTGGCCCCGCGCGGCGATCGTGAATGGCGACGTCCCCGCAGCGCCGCTCTTCGCCGCGGCCGCCGAGCAGGCCGGCGCGCGTCTCGTGACGTATGGTGAGTCTCCGTCGGCCGCCGTTCGTGCCGGGGCCGTTGAGGAAGGCCCGGGGTGGCTGCGCTTCGTCGTCGCCACTCCGCGCTGGAGCGGCCCGGTGGAGCTCGGACTGTTCGGCCGGTTCAACGTCCACAACGCTCTGGCGGCCGTCGCCCTCGGCGAAGTACTCGGCCTCGACGAAGATCGCGTTCGGGACGGCCTGAGCCGGGTCCGGGGAGTGCCCGGGAGGATGGAACGCATCGAATGCGGACAGCCGTTCACGGTGATCGTCGACTACGCGCACTCGCCGGCTTCGCTGCAGAAGGTTCTCGATATCCTCGCTCCCGCCGCCTCCGCGGACGGCGGGCTGATCGCAGTCTTCGGGTCCGCGGGTGAGCGGGACGTCCAGAAGCGGCCGATGATGGGCCGCGTCGCCGGCGAGCGGTGCCGGCTGGTCGTCGTCACGGACGAAGACCCACGGGGCGAGGACGGCGCCGCCATCCTCGATCAAATCGCCGCCGGCGCCGAAGCGGCTGGTAAGCTCAGAGGCCGGGACCTGCTCTGCATAGGCGACCGGCGAGCGGCCATCGAGGCGGCTTTCGAGCGGGCCGGACCGGGGGACGTAGTGCTTCTTGCCGGGAAAGGCCACGAGCAAACCATCATCATGGCCGAGGGGCCTCGGCCATGGGACGAGCGTTCGGAAGCGCTGGATGCGCTCGAGCGTCTTGGCTATCAGCGAATAGCGGCCCTCGGACACTGAGGAGGAGTTAGGAATGCGATCCTGCCTGATCCAGCTCCTGCTCACCGTAGCCGTCATCTTCGCCCTGTTGTGGTTCGGCCTGCCGTTCGGCGCCAGCTGGCTGGCGACCAATGCGCTGAACGCGGCCGGATTCACCGGTACCGATACGAAGGTGGAGGTTTCGGCTGACCTGCCGCCGCGGATTCTTCTCGGCCACGCCGACAAGGTCCATCTGACGTCGACCCAGGTCAGCGTCGGCGGGCTGAATGCGGCAACGTTCGACGTCACGCTCGGTGACGTTTCGCTCTTCGACCGCACCGTGGGCACGGTCAGCGGGACTCTTACCGGCGTCCGCGTCCCTGCGCCCGACGGCGAGCCGGTGACCATCGCCACGGCCACCCTTGCTGGGGCCGGGACGGCGGTCAGGTCGACTCTCACCATCTCGACCGCGGAGGCCCAGGGTCTCGCCCAGACGCAACTCAAGGCCCAAACCGGGCTCGTCGGGACGGTCAAGTTCGCGGCTCCCAACGCGGTGACGGTGACTGTCCGCGGCACGTCCCAGCAAGCCCACCTGGTCGTGGCGGCCGGCGGAACCCTGGAGTTGGTGCCGGTCAGCACCGCGCTGCAAACGGTGACGCTGCTGGAAACGGGTAACGGGAACCCGTTCCAGCTCTCGTCGGTGACTGTGGGAGCAGGCGGTGTCACGCTGGTCGGAACGATCGACATCCAGACGCTGTTGGGCCTGTAGCCGGAGAGTCCACGAGGCGGTCCGAACGTGATCGGCTGGTAGACTCAAATCAATGTCGATCGAACCGCCGGTGCCTCCCGCCAGTGTGGGGGGCGCCGAACCCAAACACCGGTTGGGCCGGCTGCCGCTGGCAGATCGGTTTCGTCTCGGACTGGCCGTGCTGCCGACGCTCGAGTCGCGGTTCCGGCACGTCCGCGACGCCGTGGGCCGCCACTACCCGCAGGCGGACCTCGGACAACTGCGAGAGGCATTCGAGTTCGCTGAGCAGGCTCATCGATCGCAGACACGAGTCACCGGCGAGGCCTACATAACTCATCCGCTCGCCGCCGCGCAGATCCTCGCCGACATCGGCATAGACCCGACCGCTGTCACCGCCTCCATCCTGCACGACGTTCCCGAAGACACGGACTTCACCATTGCGGACATAGAGGACAAGTTCGGGCCGGAGGTCGCGCAGCTCGTCGACGGCGTAACGAAGCTGTCGAAGTTCAGCACTCACAGCCACGAGGAGCAGCAGGCCGAGAACATCCGGAAGATGTTCCTGGCCATGGCGGACGACATACGGGTCGTCCTGATTAAGCTGGCCGACCGGCTCCACAACATGAGGACGCTCTACGCCCTACCGGCGGACAAGCAGACACGGATCGCCCGCCAGACGCTCGAGATATATGCGCCTCTGGCCGAGCGCCTTGGCATGTGGAGCGTCAAGTGGGAGCTCGAAGACCTCGCCTTCAAGACGCTCGAGCCCGACGCCTACCGGGAGCTTGCGCGCATGCTGGACACGCGCCGCAAGGGTCGCGAGGCATTCATCCGCCACGCCATCGAGGCCCTCCGCCCGGAGTTGAGCCGGGCGGGGATCGAGGCCGAGCTGTCGGGCCGTCCGAAGCATCTCTACAGCATCTGGAAGAAGATGCAGCGCAAGGGCGCGGAGATTGGCGAGATCTACGACGTCTATGCCATCCGGATCCTCGTCGACGAGGTCAAGGATTGCTACGCCGCGCTGGGTGTCGTCCATTCGATGTGGCGGCCGATCCCGGGCCAGTTCGACGACTACATCGCGGTCCCAAAGCCAAACCTCTACCAGAGCCTCCACACGGCGGTGATCGCGCTCGAGGGGCAGCCGCTCGAGATCCAGATCCGGACTCAATCGATGCATCAGGTCAGCGAGGTCGGCATCGCCGCCCACTGGCGCTACAAGGAAGGCTCGCGCGCAGATCGCGAGTACGACGCCAAGCTGGCCTGGCTGCGCCAGGTCATGGACTGGCAGCGCGACGTTTCGGACGCCACCGAATTCGTCGAGGGCGTGAAGCTGGACGTCTTCCAGGACCAGGTGTTCGTCTTCACACCGAAGGGCGAGGTCAAGGACCTGCCGTCCGGGGCGACGCCTCTCGACTTCGCGTATCGCATCCACACCGACGTCGGCCATCGGTGCATCGGCGCGAAGATCAACAACCGGCTCGTCCCGCTCGATTACAAGCTCCAGAACGGCGACATCGTGGAGATCGTGACCACAAAGGGCGAGCACGGGCCCTCGCGCGACTGGATGAACGTCGTCCGAACCAGCCATGCCCGGGAGAAGATCCGGCAATGGTTCAAGCGCCAGGAGCGTGACGAGAACATCGCCCACGGCCGCGAGTCGCTGGAGCGCGAACTGCGGCGGCTGGCCCGCACGAGTCTGGGAGCCGTGGGCCAGGACAGGATCCTCGAGATCGCCCGGCTCTACAAGTTCGACAATCTCGACGATTTCTACGCTGCGATCGGATACGGAGCTGTCGGCGCGCAGCAGGTTGTGACGCGCCTCGGGGTGGTCGACGACGCGCAGCTGGCGCTCCCGCCGACCGCTCCCCCGCCGAGCCCGTCGCGACAGGGCGGGGTTCGGGTAAAAGGGGTAGGGGACCTGCTGGTTCGCTTCGGAAAGTGCTGCCACCCGATTCCGGGCGACCCGATCATCGGCTTCATCACCCGAGGGAAGGGCGTCACGGTCCACCTCAGGAACTGCCAGACCGTTCTGGGCGAGCGCGAGACGGCCCGTCTGATCGAGGCCGAATGGGAGAGCAAGGTCCAGCAGACATACCCGATCTCCATCCGGCTCGAGGCCTACGACCGAACCGGCCTCCTCTCCGACATCAGCCAGGTCGTAGCCGAGGCGAAGGTCAACATCGTCGCCGCTAACGTCGCCGTCACCCCTGACAGAACCGCGACGGTCCGCGCCACGCTCGAGGTCGCATCTGTTGCCCAGCTCGCTCGCGTGATGAGCCGGCTCGAGCAGCTCAAGGACGTTACTTCTGTCCAGCGCGACCTGGGATGACGCGTCGAGGGTCGCCCGTCCGCTATAGTCAGCCCGCCGGTCGAACGTCCGTCCGCGCGGTTGCCGCCCCGGGAGAGTGAGCCCCGGGGAGCCGTCACAAGGAGGTTTTCGTGTCCGACGAGTTGATCTATCCCGAGGGTATCAGCACCGACTCGCTGAAGGCCCTCCTCGAAGAGAACTACATGGAGGTCTCCGTGGATACGGACGGGGACCTGATCGTGCACGACAACTACCGCTGCTATCTGCGCCCCGATCCGGACGGCCGGTTGGTGTCGATATACGCCATCTTCGGCTGCAACGAGAGCGCGGTTCAGGAATCGAAGCTCGCTTATGTCAACCGCGTCAACGACCAGATCAAGCTCATCCGGGTCTCCGTTTCGGCCAACGGCAAGTTCTTCTTCGAGTACTACATGTCGGTGGAAGGCGGCGTTACCAAGCAGTCGATCGCGCTGGCCGTACGCCGCTTCTTCTCATGCCTCGCCTCGGCTCTGAAGGAGGAGACCGACACCGAGAACGTCGTGGCATGATGGGCAGATCGGCCAGGGCGTGAGGCCTGCATTCCACGCCGGACGCCGCTGATCGTCCACCGCGACCGCTAGGACCAGCCCGTATGCCGTCATATCGAGCGCCCAGAGGAACCCGGGATCTCCTGCCCGAAGTTCGTGGCGGCCTGGGACGGCTGGAAGCGATCGCCCGGGCGCTTTCCGCCCGCTACGGGTACCGCGAGGTGGAGGTCCCGCTTTTCGAACAGACCTCGGTTTTCGAGCGGGGCATCGGCGAAGCCACCGACGTCGTGGAGAAGGAGCTCTTCCGGCTCGCTCCCCGTACCGAAGAGTCCGAGTCGTGGGCGCTGCGGCCGGAGGCCACGGCCGGGATCGTACGGGCCTACGTCCAGCACGGCATGCACACCTGGCCTCAGCCGGTGAAGCTGAGCGTCGTGGGTCCGATGTTCCGTTACGACCGGCCCCAGGCCGGGCGTTACCGCCAGTTCTGGCAGTGGGACGCCGAGGCGATCGGCGACGCCGGGCCCGCGGTAGACGCCGAGGTCATCGAGATGGGGCGGCAGTTCTATCTGGAAGCTGGCGTGCCCGACGTCCAGGTCCTCATCAACTCGATCGGGGACTCGGCCTGCCGCCCGGCGTATCTAGCGACGCTCAAGGCGTATTTCGGCCGCCACGAAGCCGAGCTGCCGGAACTGGAGCGGCGCCGCCTCGATCTCAACCCGCTGCGGTTGCTGGATTCAAAGGATCCGGCCGTGGCGGCGCTCGTCGTCGCCGCGCCCAAGATGTCTGAATGCTTGTGCGACGCCTGCGCCGCGCACTTCGAGGCGGTCCGAGCCCATCTGGACGCGGTCGGCGTTGCCTATCGGATCGAGCCCAACCTCGTCCGCGGGCTCGATTACTACGCCCGCACCGCGTTCGAGTATTACCGCCGCGGGGCGGAGGGCCAGCAGCAGGCGCTCGGCGGCGGCGGCCGGTATGACGGCCTGATCGAGCTTCTCGGTGGGCGGCCCACGCCGGCGATCGGGTTTGCGCTGGGCCTGGATCGGGTACTCCTCGCGCTGGAGGAATCGGGGGTGTCGGCGACGAGCGAGACTCCACCCCTCGCGGTCGTTGCAGGCGCGGATCCGGCCGACACGGTGTCCCGGCTGCGAGTGGCGTCGCTTCTGCGCGCCGAAGGGCTCTCGGTTCGAGTCGAGCTCGCGCCGCGCAAGCTCGGCCGCCAGCTCGAGAGTGCGTCGAAGGAACATGCGCACTTTGCGGTCATAATCGGCGACGAGTTGACCGAGGGTAACGTCCAGCTCAAGGACCTGGAGGCGGGAACGCAACGGCTGGTTCCGCTCGCAGACCTGGCCCGGGAGCTTGCCCGCGCGGCAAAGAGCCACCACCACGGCTGACCCTTGGCCAACGAAATGGTCCGAAGGACTGTCAGCCGTGGACATCTAATGAACAACATGCGGCGGAACTGATTCGTAGCGGGCCACGTCTACGAGGAGTCCGGCAGGTCCGATGACCTCGGATCTGGTACCCGCCGATCCGGCAAGTCCAGACGAGGCGCTCGGGCTCGGCCCGGCCTGAGAGCGACCATCGTGCTACGCAATTGGGGCATGCGATGTTGCAGGGGAGAAGAACGTCGGCCGTCGCCACCCTGGCGGTATGTCTGATTCTCGCGTCGGGGTGCAGCGCCTCCCCAGCTGCCTCGACAACACCGGCGCCGAGCCTGCCGGGCACCCCCGGGCACTTCAACGACGGGCAGGAGGCATTCGACTTCCCGGCCGATTGGCCGGTCATCGCCGGCGGGTTCTCCAGCGGTGGGGTCGAGTACGTACTGGCCGTGATAGGCGAGGGGACGTGGAAAGAAGGATGCGTCTACAGTGCCAGCTCCACGGCGTGCAGTGCAGACACGGTGAAGGTTCCGCCCGGCGGAGTCGTCGTCAAGGTCTACCGCTGGTGGGGCGGACCCCTCGAGCTGTGTCACGGGGATACGCAGGCGAACGCCACATTCGGAAACCTAGCGGTCCGCAAGCGGGTGGATAGCGCGGTGACGACCTGGGAAATCCGCGTTCCCGGCAGCGAGTTCGGTTCAAACAACAACGTATTCGTCGAGGCGCATACGACTGATTCGGGGCAGCTGGCGAAGGCCGAGGCGCTCGTGGGTAGCTTCCGTTGGATCGGACCGCAGAACGGCATGTGCCCATCCGGAGCGCCGACCTTCGGTTTGGTCCCCAGCTAGGCATTCGTCATCGGTTGCGCGACTGCCGTTCCGTTACGATGACGGCATGAGTGAGCCCAGCCAGTCCACATCGCCGGAAGCAGCTTTCAGCTCCGCCACGCCGTATCGCGACGTCACGTGCGGTGAGCTGCGCGGCTCAGATGCCGGACGGGAGGTGCGCCTCGCAGGCTGGGTGCACCGCCGGCGCGAGCACGGCGGGCTGATCTTCATCGACCTTCGGGACCGTTACGGCCTGACTCAGGTCGTAGTAGACGCCGGCGAGGCAGCCGGGGCATCCGAGGTTGCCAACCGCGTCCGCAGCGAGTTCGTGCTTGGGGTCGTCGGCACCGTCTCGCCCCGTCACCAAGGGACCAGGAACACGAAGCTCCCGACTGGCGAGATCGAAATCCGGGCCAGGTCGATCGAGATCCTCAACGAGGCCCAGACGCCGCCTTTCTACATCAACGAGCCGGACGCTCCCGTCGAAGAGAGCCTGCGGCTGCGATACCGATATCTCGACATCCGGCGTAAGCCGCTGCTCGATCGGTTGCTGCTCCGCTCCGAGCTCGTTCGGGCGGTCCGCGAGGCTCACCATCGTGCTGGCTTCATCGAGATCGAGACGCCGATACTGCTCAAGTCCACGCCGGAAGGCGCCCGCGACTTCATCGTTCCGAGCCGCCTCCAGCCCGGATCGGTATATGCGCTGCCTCAGAGCCCGCAACAGCTCAAGCAGCTGCTGATGGTCGCCGGTATGGACCGCTATTTCCAGATCGCGCGTTGCTTCCGCGACGAAGACCTGCGCGGCGACCGCCAGCCCGAGTTCACCCAGCTGGACCTCGAGATGAGCTTCGTGACTGAGGGCCGGGTCATGGATTTCGTCGAGGCGATGATCGTCGAGGTCAGCCGGGCGGTTGTGCCGGACAGGCCGATCCAGCAGCTGCCGTTCCCGCGAATCGACTATCACGACGCCATGGAGCGCTACGGCTCCGACAAGCCGGACCTCCGCTTTGGCATGGAGCTGGTCGACCTCGCCCCGGCGCTGACGGGAGCGAGCACCGGCTTCCACGTATTCGACGAGACGATTGCCGCCGGTGGTCGAATCAAGGCGATCGCGGCTCCGGGCATTGGTGACGCCAGCCGATCTCAGATCGACGAGCTGACGCAGTTGGCCCGCCGCTACGGAGCGAAGGGGCTGGCTCACGTGTCCGTGGCCGCGGACGGAGCCGGCCACTCGCCGATCGCCAAGTTCGTCGGCGAGGAGCGTATCGGCGCGATCGTGGAGGCGATGTCGGGTCAGCCGGGCGACTTGATCCTGATCGTCGCCGACCCCGAGCAGGAGATCGTGGCTGACGTGCTGGGCCGGTTGCGCCAGGAGCTGGGGCTGCGCCTCGGCCGGGCCGACGACAACGTGCTTGCCTACTGCTGGGTCTACCACTTCCCGATGTACCAGTGGGACACCGAGCGCGGCCGCTGGGATGCCACTCACAACCCGTTCAGTGGCGTCGTACCGGAGGACGAGAAGCTGCTCGTCACCGCGTCCGGCGACCCTTACAAGCCTACCCGCGGCGACCCGGCCGGCCGTGCCCGGGCGATGCAGTACGACATCGCCCTCAACGGCTGGGAGCTTGGCGGGGGCTCGGTCCGCATCCACCGGCGAGAGCTGCTGCAGCGCAGCTTCGCCCTCCAGGGCTATTCGTTCGAGAAGATGCACGAGTTGTTCGGCGGCATCCTGGAGGCGTTCGATTACGGTGCCCCACCGCACGGCGGGATCGCGATGGGCATCGATCGCTGGTCGGCGTTGTTCGCCCATCAGACCAACATTCGCGAAGTCATGGCGTTTCCCAAGACGCAGTCCGGGGCCGACCTGATGCTGGCCGCTCCCTCCGCGCCCGAGCCCGAGCAGTTCGCCGAACTGGGCCTCAGGTTCGTGGGCATCGACGCCGCTAAGGTCAAAGCCGACCCGAAAGAGTAGCCGGGAAGGCCGGAGAGCAAGTTCAGTAGCCGAGGCAGACAGTACCGAAAGCCAGCGCGGAGGCGGTTGATGGCGGAAGAGATGGTCCGGTGCGCTCGGTGCTATCAACTCTACGACCCCGACGACGGCGTCTGTCCCGAGTGTGGTGCGCCGTACCAGGCGCCCGTTGAGCAACCGCCGGCCCGCGAGGGCGACTTCGTCGACCGCTATGCGGGCACCGAGTTCGCGCCCCCGCCGGTGGCGCCCCCGCCTGCTCCGGCGCCGCGCCGCAACAACGCCGGCCTGCTGATCGGTGGCGGGGCGGCACTGATCGTCACGGCCGTAGTCGTCGCTATTCTCTTCGACCTCGGGGCTCTGGGCGGGAGCGGACCGACCCAGGCGCCGTTCATTTTCTCGGCGACTGCTCCGCCGTCGCCCACGCCGACACTCCCGCCCACCATCGCGTCGACGCTGGCGCAGCTCAGCGACCCGAATCTGAGCGCCCACGTAACCGTGGACAGCCATACCGAGCTGAGGGTCCTCGGTGATTCACAGTCGATCTCGGTCAGGTTCGACGGCGAGGTCTCCAACGGTAACCAGCAGGGGACTCTGCAGGCTTCCGGCATTACCGAGGAATTGCGGCTCGTCGACGGGCACGTCTACGCCAGGCTCCTGCCGACGGGAAGATGGAACGTGATAGCTCAGGTGCCTGCCTATCAGGTGATCTGTCCGCTCTTCGGTCTCAGCCAGACTCGGCAACTGCAGTTGATCGGCCTGGAGATGAAGGACGGCCAGTCCTTGAACCACTTCCAATCGACCGGCTGGTGGACTCCGGACCTGAGCCGGATGGCGATGGCTGACCTCTCGGGGATGCCGATCAAGCCGGACAAGATCCTGCTGGATCTCTGGGCGACCCCGGAGGGCGCGCCGGTCGAGGCGACGTTTTCGGGGACGAACTCGGCCACGGACGGCACCAAGCTCCTCGACATCGAGGTGTCTTACACGTTCTCGGACGTGGGCGTGCAGCAGTCGATCGGGTCACCCGGGCCCAGCCCGACGGTAACGCCGAGCTCCGTGGCTCCGCCGAGCCAGTAGAGG
>JBIOII010000028.1:0-19991 GCA_044449785.1 Candidatus Limnocylindrales bacterium | reverse complement strand
GTCCAGGACCGCGCGGGATCGCGTGGGAGACGGACACGGGCCTGGTTCGTCCCGAACCTGACCACGTCGCGGCCCATCGAGACCAGGCCGCGCATCGCCGCCGACCGCGAGAGAGTTCCCAATCGGACGACCAGCTCGCCCTCTTCTCGCGAAATAGAGGCAATCCCGGCGGTTTCGGCGGCCATGCGCAGCTCCACCACTTCGAGCAGCCGGAGAACCGGCGCCGGCAGCGGCCCGAACCTGTCGAGGAGCTCCTGCCGGAACGCCGCCAGCTCGCCGGCGGTGCGCACGCGCCCGAGGCGACGGTAGAGCTCGAGCTTCTGCGAAGTCTCCGGCACGTACGTGTCCGGCAGGTGGGCGTCCACCGGCAGGTCCACGACTGCTCCCGGACGTTCGACCGACGCCGGGCGGCCTTCGAACTCGGCCTTCTGCTCCTCGACCGCCTCGGCCAGGAGACGGGTGTAGAGGTCGAATCCGACCGCAGCCACGTGGCCGTGCTGCTCGGCCCCGAGGATGTTGCCGGCGCCGCGGATCTCAAGGTCGGAGAGCGCGATCTGGAACCCGGCACCCAGCTCTGAGGCGTTGAAGATGGCCTGCAGCCGTTTCCGGGCCACGTCCGACAGCTTCTCCCGGCGCCGGTACAGGAGGTAGGCGTAGGCCCGCCGCGACGAGCGGCCGACACGGCCCCGGAGCTGGTAGAGCTGGGCGAGGCCCAGGGTGTCCGCGCGATCGATGACGATCGTGTTCGCGTTCGGTATGTCCAGGCCCGATTCGATGATCGTGGTGCAGACCAGGACTTCGGTGGCACCGCCGGCGAAGGCGAGCATGACCTTCTCGAGCTGGCCCTCCGGCATCTGGCCGTGGCCGACCGCGATGCGCACCCCGGGCAGCAGCTGGCGCAGCTGTTCGGCCTGCGCTTCGATCGTCTCCACGCGGTTGTGGACGAAGAAGACCTGCCCGCCACGATCGAGCTCGCGCAGGACGGCGTCGCGGACGAGGCCGGTGGAGGCCTCCGCCACGCGCGTCTGGATCGGCAGCCGATCCTCCGGCGGCGTCTCGATCAGGGACAGGTCGCGGACACCGGCCAGGGCCAGGTTCAAGGTGCGCGGGATCGGTGTCGCCGACAGCGTCAGGACGTCGACCTCGCGGCGGAGCTTCTTGAGCCGCTCCTTGGCCGCGACCCCGAAGCGCTGCTCCTCGTCGACGATGACCATGCCCAGGTCGTGGAACCGGACGTCCTTGCTCAGCAGACGATGGGTGCCAATGACCAGATCCACGGCACCGCTCGCCAGCCCATCGAGCGTGATCTCCTGCTCGCGTGAAGGAACGAATCGTGATAGCAGCCGGACCGTGACCGGGAATGCCGCGAGCCGCTGGCTGAACGTGGCGTGGTGCTGCGCCGCAAGGACCGTCGTAGGCACCAGAACCGCCACCTGCTTGCCGCCCTGGATCGCCTTGAAGACGCCGCGCAGCGCGACCTCGGTCTTGCCGTAGCCCACGTCGCCAACGACCAGCCGGTCCATCGGCCGGCCCGCCTCCATGTCGAGCTTGACCTCGGCCGTGGCGCGGAGCTGATCGAGCGTTTCCTCGTACGGGAACGACGCTTCCAGCTCGCCCTGCCACGGCGTGTCCGGCGGGTACGCAAAACCGGGCGCGGCGGCGCGAGCGGCGTAGATTTCGAGCAGCTCCCTGGCCAGGTCTGTCACCGCGCGCTTGACTCGCTGCTTGGTCCGCAGCCAGTCGGCGCCGCCGAGCTTGCTGAGAGCCGGGTTTTCGCCGCCCGAATACCGGCTGATGCGATTGATCTGCTCGACCGGCAGGAAGATCTTGTCCGTCCCGGCGAAGCTCAGCTCCAGGTAGTCGCGCTCCTCGCCAGACGGCCCGCGCCGCAGCATCCGCTCGTACCGGGCGATACCGTGGTCGATGTGCACTACGAGGTCGCCGGATGTCAGACGCTCGAGGACGTCGCGGGGCACGACGCGCCTGAGGGCCTTTGGCCGCCTCACCCGGACCGAGCCAAAGAGCTCGCGGTCGGTCACGAGCATGAGCCGGTCGGGGCCGCCGCAGAAGCCGCCGTTGAGGCTTCGACCGATGAGAACGCGCGTCCCCGGCACCGGGGCCTCCGAGATTCGATCGACCACGGACGTCGGCAGGCCCTGCTCGGACAACAGGTCGGCCAGTCGCGGCGCCTGATCCGAGGCCAGCACGACACGATCACCCTCGCTCGCCCACTCGCCGACACTCTGCGCCAGGCGCGCCGTTCGGGCCGGCGGCAGGCCCGGCTCGCGCCAGCCGAAGAGATCGCCCATCGGAACACCGCCGCCGGCCGGAGCCGCCGCCTCCGACTCCCAGGTCATCTCGAGGGTGCGACCGTGCAGCAATCGGCTCTTCCACTCGCGCCGGCCGAGATATGCGTCCGGCCAGGCCGCCGGAAGGTCGCCTCCGGCGGTCAGTTCGGCCCGCCGCTCCTCGGCCTGGCGCCACAGGAAGTCGGCCGAGTCCGCGATGTCGCCTGGCTCGTCGAGAACAAGCAGCGTGGAGGGTGGAATGTGGTCCAGCCCGGTGGCGGGGCACAGCACAGCGGCCCAGACCTCGGCGGCGTCGCCGGTCTCGAGCGCCCGCGCCGCTGCAGCGATGTCGTGGACGTGGCCGGAGTGCGCGCCCAGCTCGCCGGTACCGGCGTGAACCCCCTGCTCGAAGCCATCGAGGTCGGCGACGAGGCGGTCGGGCAGTTTCGATGACCGGCCCGGCAACCGCGCGACTCGGGCCCGTATCTCGGCCACCCCGCCCGGGGGCACGAGGAATTCGCTTGCAGGCAGCAGAACCACTTCCTCGACGGGGTGGAGGCTGCGCTGGTCGGCGGGGTCGAAGACGCGCATCGAGTCGATTTCGTCGCCGAATAGCTCGATGCGGATCGGCAGCGGCGCGGCGGACGGGAAGACGTCCACGAGTCCGCCGCGCCTTGCGAACTCGCCACGGCCGGCCACTTCGAGGACCGGGTCGTAGCCGAGGGCGAGCAGATCGTAGAGCAGCTCGTCCTGGTGGAGCCGGGCGCCGACGCGCAGGCGTCGCGGCTCGGCGGGCACTTCGTCGGGGTTCAGCGTGTGCTGCAGGAGAGCCTGGACGCTGGCGACCAGGACTCGCGCCCGACCCGAGCGCCACGCGGCAAGTGCGGCGACCCGCGCCGCGGTTTCGTCGCGGACCAGCTCGCTGCGCTCATAGGCCAGCGCCGTGCGGGGCTCGAGAATCGCGACGGCGTCGGGATCGCCGAGCCACGACTGAAGCTCCTCGGCTACGCGATCGCCGATCTCGGCGTCGCGGGCCACCCAGCAAAGCCGCTCGCCGGTGTCGGGGGCGTCGCCGGTCGTCAGCGCGGCCGCGAGGAAGGTCTTGGCCCCGTGCGGAACCATCGCCAGCGCCGCGTGGCGACCGCCGGCGGGGAGTGGCGCGCTCTCCGCTCCGAGCCGGAGACGGAGCGCCTCGAAAGCGCCGCTTTCGTGCAGCAGCGGCGGCAGGGCGCGGAGGTCCGGCAGCCTCCGCGCCGTAGACCCGGAGCCGGGGCCCGCGGCCGCTGCGGTACGGCTCGCCGCCGCCCTGGCCGTCTGCGCGGCCTGGTAAGCCTGCTTGATCTGCTCGTCGACATGCCGTTCCTGGCCGCGGCGGCCGCGCTTGATCGGCCGGGCCGGCGCCTCGGCGTCGACCGGGAAATCCCGATCCCCATCGGTCGAGACTTCGGCGTCGGGCAGCCCCAGCTCGTCGGGTCCGAGCGGATCGGCGGCGCCGCTCAGCGCAGCCTCGATCTGGCGCCGGAGGGGGCGGCCTCCGCGCACGCTCACTCGCCGCCCTCGGGCGGCTTCGACTTCCGCCAGCCGGTCCGAGTTCGCCGAATCCCATCGGGCCCCGGGGGTCCGTCGATCTGGCCGGGCGGGGCGGAGCGCTCCTCGTCGTCGGGTCGCAGCTCGAATGCGTTGAAGTGGTTCGCGGCTTTGCTCGTGCCGTCGCGGGCCCATGCCTCGACCGCGTCCGCCGCGGCGTCGAGCAGCTCCGACAGCCGTGCCTTCTCGCCCCTGCCGAACTGGCTCAGGACGTGGTCGATGGCGTCGCGGCCCGGCTCCCCGATCCCGACGCGGAGACGGCTGAACTGCTCGTTGCCCATTTCCTCGATGATCGAACGCAGCCCGTTGTGGCCGCCGGCACTGCCGCCTTCGCGGAACCGTAGCTTGCCGAAAGGCAGAACGAAGTCGTCGGTGACGACGAGTATCTCGCTCAACGGCGCGTGCTCGCGGGCAAGGACCTTGCGCACCGCCAGGCCTGACTCGTTCATAAAGGTCAGAGGCTTGACCAGCAGAAGGTCCAGGCCTCTGAAGCGGCCCCGGACGATCGCCGCTGCGTCGCGAGTGCGGCCCTTTCCGGCCCAGCCGGCACGATCGGCCAACCGGTCGAGGACCATCCAGCCGATGTTGTGCCGCGTCTTCTCGTACTGGGTGCCGGGATTGCCAAGGCCGACGACGATCTTCACCGCAGCTCCCGCGTGGGCCGCCGCGCTCCGGCGCGACACGCAAAACTAGCCCTCGGTCGGGATCCAGCGGCTCTGACTCGAGCGTTGGATCCGGTCCATTCCGGGTTCGGAGGGCCTGGGCGGATGGTATCAGGCGCCGCCCCGATCCCCGAAGACCTCGGGCTGCGCGAGGCGGCCGGCACTCTCTACGAGCCAGGCAGAGCAGCCGCCTCGCCGAGCAATCGGACCCTCGCGTCAGGCGTCGCGCCCGACGGGATCCGGCTCGGCGGTCTCGACGCGACCCCGTCCATCGCGGCGATTCCGGATGGTAAGGGTCGCCAGCACACGCCGTTCCATCGCCCGCATGGCCGCCTCTTCCACTGGCTCGGCGTGGTCCCAACCGCAGATGTGGAGGGCGCCGTGGACGGTGAGCAACAGCAGCTCCTCGGCGGCGGTCCAGCGTATGTCGCCCGTCTGCCCGCCTCTGCCATCCGAGGCCTGCGCAATGGCACGTTCCTGCGACACGATGATGTCGCCGAGATGGGCTCTCAGCCCCGGCGGAAGCGCGAAAGCTTGCTTGAGGGCAGCCACGACCCAGGGATCGCGCTGGAGCGGGACGCCGCTTTCGTGGGCGGGAAATGCCTCCGGCGGAAGAAACGGAAACGAAAGCACGTCGGTCGCTCCCGATGCGCCCATGTGCACGGAGTTGAGCTGGGCAAGCTCGCCATCGGCCGAGAGCACAACCCCGATCGAAGCCGGCCCTGGAGCCCCTGCGGCCGTCAGCGCCGCACGTACCGCGGCCGCGATCCGATTCCTGGCGACCAGATGTAGTACGCCCGGCCGGATCGTGATGTCGATCCGGAAGGGTGGCAGGTAGACAGATGAACTGACCCCTTCGCCGCTGACGCGCGACATCGCCGGCTCTCTGGGCATCGTCCGCCGCCGGGCGGCGCCGGCGGTCTGGTGACGTCGCCCGTCAGTTCGGGTCATATCGCGACGTACGGCCCATTCGCGCCGACCCGTCGTGGCCCCATGTCGTGGCCCCTCCTCCCCTAACCCAGGCCTCTCTCACGCCGCGACTCCAGCTCCACCACCTTGTTCTGCGGGTAGGCGATGCGCTGGTGGTACATGCCCAGCAGCTGTCCGACGAAGGATTCCCGGATCTTCTCGAGGTCGCGGATGGTGAGGTCGCATTCATCGAGCTGGCCGTCTGTCATTCGCTCCTGGATTATCTGGCTCACCATGGCACGTATTGTGGCCTCATCGCGGCTCGAAAGTGACCGCACCGACGCTTCGACCCCATCGGACAGCATCAGGATGGCGGCCTCGCGCGATTGAGGCTTCGGCCCCGCGTGACGGAAGCGGCGCTGATCCACCGCCTCGGCGGCGGCCTTTCCGGCTGCCGTGCTCTCCCCGCCGAACGGCTTTGCGGCCGCCTCCCGGGCCTTGCCGTACACGAAACCCAGGATCGCGGTGCCGTGGTGCTGCGGGATGAACGCGATCAGCGGCTTTGGCAGACCGCCCTTGTAGGCCAGATCGATGCCGTCCGCGACATGTTGCTTGAGGATCGTGGCCGAGTCCTCGGGCTGGAGCTGGTCGTGGATGTTCTCGCCCCCGGCCTGGTTCTCGATGAAAGCCAGCGGGTTGGCCAGCTTGCCGATGTCGTGGTAATAGGCCGCGGCCCGGGCCAGCAGCGGATCGGCGCCGATGGACGACGCCGCCCGCTCGGCCAGGTTCCCGACCATCAGCGCATGGTGGTACGTACCTGGAGTCTCGATCAACAGCCGTCGGAGCAGCGGCTGCGAAGGATTGGCCAGCTCGAGCAACTGGGAGGGAGTCAGGATCCCGAACGCGTTGCCGAGCAGCGAGAAGCTGCCCAGCGTTATGACCGTGGATAGCAGCGCGCCGCCGAGCGCCGCTCCGCCGAGCTCGAGCGTGCCGGTCATGTCGTGCTGGCCCAACAACGCGAACGTGCCAACGACGGCGGCGTCGGCGATAGCCACCGCCAACCCCGCCTGTACGAAGAAGTGCTGTCGCTCGCCCTTGCGGATGGCGAGTATCCCGGCGAACCCGCCCAGGAAGACATACGCCGAAAGCTCGACCGAGGAGCCGCTGACCGGGCCAGCCAAGACGGCGAGCAGCGCCACCATGACGATGCCCAGCCCCGAGTCAAGGAGCAGCGTCAGGAGCATGCCGGCCGCCGCGGTCGGCATCAGGTAGGGCAGCCAGGCCCGGCCCCCCGGCAGCTTCAGGGCCAGGACTGCCACGACGAATATCAGACCGATCAGGACGAGCGTCGGGGTGCGGTGCCAGTACTCCGGCCGGAACCGCCAGAGCCAGCCGAGCAGGAGCGCGGCCACGATGGTACCGAGCAGCATCCACGCCGCAGCCTTGCCCAGGTCGACCGTGGATGCGTCCAGGCCGAAGTAGTGGATCTTGACCATGTCTGCGGTCGAAATGAGGTGGCCCTGGTCGACGATGACCTGGCCGGCCTGCACGGTGTCCTGGATCGGAGCCACGGCGGCGGCCGCGGCTGTTCGAGCCTGCTGAGTAAGCGCGGGGCTGTACGCGGAGTTGGCTACGAACAGCGGCGTGGCGATCGCGGCCGCAAGCTGCTGCTCCGAGGAACTGAGGTTCAGGCCGGTCGGCATGTATTGGGCGGCCAACGTCGGCTGTTCCGCGGCAAGATCCGTGTCCCGAATCTCGACCTGCTCGCCGGCGCTCAGGGCGCTCTCAGCAGCCCGCTCGACAACCGGCCAGCGGGTCGGGTCGAGGGCCTGGAGGATCGTCCGGTTTTCAGCCGAGAGCGATGGCAGGGCCAGCTGCAGGGCGGCCTGTCGGGCCTCCGGAGCGACGGACGGGGCGAATGCGGCGTCCACCGGCTTCAGGTCGAGTTGCAGCTCCGCCACCTGCACCGCGGCGATCGATTGTGCCCGTGTCAGCGTGTAGTCGTAGACCGGAGGGACGGCCTTGGCGGCCGCATCCTGGGCCGCCGCCGTCTCGATCGGATTCGTGATCGTGGCGTCGCGCGGGGCGACGATCGCCGATTGGGCGATCGAGCCGGCCGCGTAACCGGGAGTCGAGGGCGCCAGGTTGGGCGCGACCCCGGCCGCGAGCGCCAGGACGATCAGCAGCACCGCACCAACGAGCCGGATGGCGTCCCGCCGGCTGAACGCGGCCGGCCGCTCGTGCGGCTCCCTCAGCACCGCGGCACCGTCACGATCCGGCAGCGCGGGCTGCCAGCACTTGCGTGACGAGCTGGCTGACGACCTTGCCGTCCGCACGGCCGCGAGTCTTTGGCGAGAGCCAGCCCATGACCTTGCCCATGTCTCGGGGGGACGCGGCCTCCGTTTCGCCGATCGCCTGATCGACCAGCGTGCGGAGCTCGGCTTCCGACAGCGGCTGCGGCATGAACTCGGAGACCACCGCGATGGCGGCCTCTTCCTTCGCAACGAGATCCGGACGGCCGCCCGCGCGGAACGTGTCCAGCGATTCGTGGCGAACTTTCAACTCGCGCGCGAGGACGCCGAGCATCTCGTCGTCGGCAAGCCTGTGCTTGCCTTCCTTCTCGATGCGCTGAACGGCGGCCAGCACCATGCGCAGCGCATCACGGCGCACGGCGTCACTCGACCGCATTGCGGCCTTCAGCTCTTCGTCGAGTTGATCGCGGAGGGACACCGGTGTGGCACCTCGGGGCGGGTTGCGGGCTCAGCAACAGGACCGCCAATCGACGGCGTGGTAGGTCGGCTCCTAGCTCTGCGTCTGTCGAGCGACCTTCTTGCGCTTCGCTTCCTTGCGCTTGCGCTTCACGCTCGGCTTCTCGTAGTGCTCGCGGCGACGGGCCTCGGCCAGGATGCCGCTCTGCTGGATCTTCTTGTTGAACCGGCGCAGGGCACTCTCGAAGCTTTCGTTCTCACCCACACGGACTTCTGCCAATCCGGAAATCACCTCCTTTGGTGCTCGATCGCGATTGCGGCCCGGCATCGCGCTCCCGAGAGCCCGTCCAGACCACCCGCGAACAGGGCTCGCGGAGTGTAGCCCGGCGCCAAACCGAGGTCAACCGCGCCTGACTCTTCACTGCCGCGGCGGTCCCGAGCCGGGCCGGCGGTCTATCCCTAGAACTTGACCTGGAGCCAGGTCCGCCCGCCATCGAGGGTAACGAATACCGCCGCCGACGGGCCTCCCGCGGTCATTCCATGTTGGTCGTCCCACCAGTAGAGCCCGCCTCCCGGGAAGTCAGCATTGCCGATGAAACTCCACGTCCGGCCGCCATCGGTCGTCTCGAGCAGTTGTCGGTTGCCGTACTGCGGTGTCGGAGCCGTCGCCGGCGGAGTCCCCGGCGGGACGAGCGTGGCCGCGTTCTCGGCGACGACGACCCATCGGTCCGGGCCGGACGCGGAGACCCAGTCGACGGTGTCGAAGCCGGCGGGCAGCGTCATGGCGGGTTGCATCGACCAGGTCGCGCCGCCGTCTGAGCTCCCGAACACCAGCTCCGGCACGGGTCCCGGCGAGGTCTCCGCGACCAGGGTCAAGTGCCCGGCTCCGTCGGCGACCAGCAACTCCGGCGTGATCGACCGACCGGGCGTCTGCCCCGGCAGGGACCCCGTGATCCAGGTCTGCCCGCCGTCCTGGGTCACCGACACGCTCGGCGGGGTCAGGTTCACCGCATAGCCGATCGCAGGAGAAGTCCAGCGAACGGTCGGGGAAAGCCCCATGCACGAGCCAGCCGAAGGACCGGACCACGACACCCCACCGTCGTCGGTCGCATACCACTGGCATCCGGCATTCGCGACGGCACCGTTCGGCACGATCCGTTCGACCACGACCCGACCGTGGAGCGCATCCCAGAAGTGATCCTGGGCGCCGACGAACGAGCCGGCCGCCGAGGGCGAGGGGTCTGGTCGCAGCGAGGCCACGGGCGCGGTCTGCCAGGTTCGGCCCCCGTCGATGGTCCGATGGACCACGACCTGAGACCCGCCCGCGCCGTTGGTGACGCCGGTCATCCAACCGCGCTGATGGTCGATGAACTCGAGCGAGGTAACGTCCCAGACATGATCCTGAACGGAGTCGCTCGCCGGGACCCGCCGGGCTTCGGACCAGGTGACGCCGCGGTCTGTCGTGACGCGTAGTCCGTCGCCCTCGATGTAGACGAAGCCTCCTCCGTCGGCGGTCACGCCGACGTCGAGCATCGTGCCGGGCGTGATCGACGAGGCGGGGGTGGGAACCGGGCTGTACGTCGAGGGAAATGCCGGGACGAGCGCCATTTGCGCGCTCCGCCAGAGCAGGACCGCCGCGATCACAGCCGCGGCCGCCGCGGCAGCGACCGCACGGCGGAGCCACAGGATGCCCAGCGGCCATGTGTCGAAAGTTCGGCGGCCGGCCCCTCTGGCGATCGCAGGCGCAGCCAGTCGCTCCACCGCGTCGCGGACGTACTCCGGCGTGGCCGGCGGAACGATGCTGCGCCGTAGCTCCGCTCGCAGCTCGGCTTCGAAATCGAGGTCGAATACGTAGTCGCTCATCGGGCATCCTCCAGCCGCGGCCGCATCGACCGAAGCGCACTGTGGAGGCGGGATTTGACGGTGCCGGACGGTACGCGGAGCCGGGCGGCGATCTCGTCCACCGGCAGATCGGCCCAGTAACGGAGCACGATCACGATCCGATGGTCGGCGTCCAGGCAGGCGAGGGCCCGCGAGATTGCGTCGCGATTTGACGTCTGCTGGCTGGCGTCGGCGATCGCGGGCTCGGCGGTCTGGTCAAGCTGCCGAATCGGCGATCGGGTCCGCTGGCGCAGGCGTTCCCGGCAGACGTTGACGAGGATTCGGCCGAACCATGCGTCGAACCGGGCGGGATCCCGCAGGCTCATCCGAGCCCGCCATGCACGGTCAAAGGCGTCCTGTGTCGCATCGTCGGCGTCACCGGTGTCCCCGAGAATCGCCCAGGCCAGTCGATAAGCGGAGTCCACGTTACGGCGTGTCAGCGCCGCGAAGGCCTCCTCGCTCGTTTCGACCGGCACGGCGCCTCTCCGATCACTCGTGGCGGCTATCGATATCCCGTCCCGCATACCCAATACGATTGCCGCGCGTGCGGTTTCGTTCATGCGGATTGTGGTGCCCCGGGACGCGCTCCCGCGGCCCCGGCGGCCGGCGGCTAGGATGGCGCGCATGGATCGCCTCGACAGCCTGCTCGACATCATCGACCAGGGCGAGAGCCGCTACGGCAATTGCCTGGCCTTCGGCATGCGGAGCGACGACGGCTCGACCGGACAGTGGACATACCGGGAACTCAACCGCCGCAGCAGGATCATCGCCTGGCGGCTTCGCGCGCTCGGCCTCCGGCCCGGCGACAGGCTGCTGGTCTGGACGCCGTCGAGCCCGGCCGTTCCGGCGCTGTACTTTGCCGCGATGCGCGCCGGGGTGGCCTACGTGCCGCTCGACCTGCGGATGTCGTCCGGGGCCATCGAGCGGATCGTGACCCGTGCCGATGCGCGGCACCTGATTCTCGGGACCGGCCGCGACACTCCGGACCCCGCGGACGCCCGGCTCGAGCATTTCCCCTCGTCTGTCGTCGACCGGCTGGCCGACGAACCGGACGTCACGTTCCCGGGCGGCTGGGAGGCCCAGGTCAACGGCTGGCCCCGCCCCAAGGGCGACGACGTGGCGCAGATCGTGTTCACGTCGGGCACCACGGGTGAGCCGAAGGGCGTGGTTCTGACCCATGCCAATCTGATCGGCACGCTCGACGCGGCTCACAACCTCCTCCCCGAACAAGATCATCGGGCCGTCTCGCTGCTGCCGCTCTCGCATCTGCTGGAGCAGGTGGCGACCGTCTTCTACGCCATGAGCGTCGGCGCCCACGTCCTCTACATCCGCAGCCGCAATCCGCGGGTCATCTTCGAGGCGATCCGCGACCACCGGACGACAACGCTGGTTCTGGTGCCGCAGGTGATCGACCTCTTCTGGGCGGCCATCGAGCGAGAGGTCGCCGCGCGAGGTCGATTGCGGTCGTTCAACCGGCTGCGGCGGATCGCACGCCACCTGCCTTACCCGGTTCGCCGCCGGATATTCGCGCCGGTCCACCGGCAACTCGGCGGCTCGCTGAACCTCATCGTCTCCGCCGCCGCGTTTCTGCCGCCGTCGCTCCAGCAGGCCTGGGAGGACATCGGCGTCGTGGTCATGCAGGGTTACGGCGCTACGGAATGCGGCGTCGCCTCGGCGACGAACCAGCGCGACCACGGCCTCGGGACCGTGGGACGGACGATCCCTCCGGTCCGCGTCAAGCTCGCCGGCGACGGCGAAGTGCTGGTTGCCGGGCCGACGCTGTTTGGCGGGTACTGGCGCGACCCGGCCACGACGGCCGAATCGTTCACCGCCGACGGCTGGTACAGGACCGGCGACATCGGGCGCCACGACGGCAGCGGCCACCTGATCCTGATGGGCCGCAAGAAGGACATCATCGTCCTGCCGAACGGACTCAACGTCTATCCCGAGGACATCGAGAACGCGCTCCGAACGGCCGGGATCCGCGACGCAGTGGTCGTGGAGACGCGACCCGGGCGCATCGAAGCGGTGGTGCTGGCACCCGGCGAACCCGTCCTGCCGCAGCCGGGCGAACCGGCCGACTCGACCCGTGCCCCGCAGATCGACGACCCGGCCAGGGTCCGCGCGACAAT
Organism: Candidatus Limnocylindrales bacterium; assembly: GCA_044449785.1. Lineage (GTDB taxonomy): Bacteria > Chloroflexota > Limnocylindria > Limnocylindrales > CSP1-4 > Fen-1039. Next base: position 7,824 of record JBIOII010000028.1, on the reverse strand, counting down.
CGAAGCCGCGATCCGGGTCGCCAACCGGACGCTTGCCGCGCACCAGAGACTTGACGCCTGGCGGCTCTGGCCCGATGCCGACTTCCCTCGAACCCACACTTTCAAGGTGCAACGCGACCGCGTCCGGACCTGGGCCGTCATCGACGAGCCGCTCCCGGTCCGTGAAGAGGGCCAGTCTACGGCGGGCCGAAGCGCAGGCTGACGCCTCGATCCGGGTCTGGATCAGCCGGGAGGCCAGGTCATGCGGCGGCCGCCCAGCATGTGGACGTGCAGGTGGTCGACCGTCTGGCCGCCGTTCCGGCCTACGTTGACGACCAACCTGTAGCCGCCTTCGGCAATCCCCTCCCGCGTCGCCAGCTCGGTGCCGACGGCGCAGATCTTCCCGATCAGATCGTGGTCCGCCTCGCCGAGATCGCGCACCGAGGCGACGTGCTTCCGAGATAGCAGCAGGATGTGTGTCGGCGCCTGCGGCGAGATGTCGCGGATCGCGACCACGGAGTCGTCCGAGTAGACATGCGAGGCGGGCAACTCGCCGGCGATGATGCGGCAGAACAGGCAATCGGACGGCATGGCGCGCTCCGTGATGGTCTCCGAGTCGACCGTGGTGGCCGAGCCGATCTTGCTACTTGGAGACCGACTCCGCCAGTGCCGCTTGGGCGCGGACCGGCTCGGACAAGGGCCCGGCCGGCGCCCGATCGACGGCGAGCAGCCGCCCCTCAACGCGATCCGGCACGGACGGGTCGATCGACTCGCCTCGGACCAGCCCGATCGCGTTCGCCAGCGGGGCGCCGTCCGGCGCGGCCGCCGCCACGAGGACGTGGTTCTCCGCGTGGCCCAGCCACCGTCCGTCGGGGAGCGGCCGCTCGAACAGGACCCGCATGTCCGTGCCCAATTGTCGCGCGGCGAAACTCGCCCGCGCTGTCGACGAAAGCGCGAGCGCGTCGACGGCTCGCCGCTTCTTCGTCCGGCCTTCGACCTGACCGACCATGCGTGCCGCCACCGTCCCCGGCCGCGCCGAGTATCGGAAGACGTGAATTCCGGCAAGGTCCAAAACCCGGAGGAAAGCCAGAGTCCGCTCCCACGAGGCGCCGTCCTCGCCCGGAAATCCGACGATCACGTCGGCGTGGACCGCGACGCCCGGCATCGCCGCCCGGACACGCCCCACCAGAGCGGCGTAATCCGCGGTCGAGTACCGGCGGGCCATCCGCCGCAGGATCGTGTCGTCGCCGGACTGGAGCGGGATGTGGAAATGCGGCAGGCAGCGGCCCGCGGAGCGAGCCCAGACTTCGAGCAGCTCGCCGGTGAGGTGCTGCGGCTCGATCGAACTGAGCCGGATTCGCTCGACCCCGGTTTCGGACAGGATCCGGCGCACGAGACCCGGCAGCCCGAGCCCTTCGTCGCCGTAGGAGCCCGTGTTTATGCCGGTGAGCACGACCTCCCGGTGCCCGGCCGCCAGCGCTTGCCGCACATCCGCCAGGACGGCACCTACACCGATCGAGCGTTCGGCACCCCGAGCCATCGGGATGATGCAGTACGTGCAATGGAGTGAGCAGCCGTCCTGGATCTTCACGAAGGCGCGTGTTCGATCGATGTCCGTTCGGGGCCCGAACTCGTCGCCGATTGATCCCGTCTCGGCTTCGAGATCGACCGTATCGACCTGGTAGGGCTCGACGGCGCGATCGACGCCCGCCACCGTCCGCACCGCCTGCCCGTTCGGCCCGTAGAGCAGCTCGGCCAGCTCGGCCAGCAGGCGCGGCTTCGAATCGCTGTCGAAAAGATGGGCGGCGGGGTCGGCGGCGGCCAGGGATCCGGGATCGAGCGCAGCGGAGCAGCCTGTGACCAGGACCATCGCCTCTGGACTGTTCCGACGCGCCCGCCGAACGGCAGCCCGGGACTTGCGATCCGCGATGGAGGTCACGGTGCAGGTGTTGACCACGACGAGGTCGGCAGGCTCGCCGCCGTGCACGAGTACCACGCCGCGGGCGCGAAGCAGTCGCACGACCGCATCCATCTCGGACTGGTTGACCTTGCAGCCGAGGTTGGCGATGGCCGCGCGGCGCACGGGGCTGGATCCATCGAGATGCATCACCGCGAGATCGTACGCCCGGTCGCAGCGGCGGCGCCAGATTGAACGATTCGCGCCTCTCCGGCGATCAGATGAATCGGTACAGGGGACGCTACCTTGGTCGCTCGATCGAGGGGACAATGGAGAGCGTGAGCATCAGCGCGGGGACGGTAGGGGAAGAGGCGGTGAGGGCGCTTCTGCTCTCCCGGCTCGACGGCGCCTACCGGCTGGCCACGTGCATCCTGCGGGACCCCGTGGCGGCCGAAGACGCGGTCCAGGAAGCGGCCCTCCGGGCATGGGGGATGCGCGGCGGATTACGCGACCCGGACCGCGTCGAGGCCTGGTTCGCGCGGATCGTGGTGAATGTCTGTCGCGCCGACCTCGGCGCCCGGTCGCGTCAGCGCGTCGCAATCCCGGCGGATCTGTTCGCCGCAGCCGATGACTCGGCCGATCTCCGAGACGAGGTAGGTCGAGCCGTCGCACGGCTGACCACCGATGAGCAGGTCGTCGTGGCGATGCGGTTCGGCCGCGACCTGACGGTCCCGCAGATCGCGCAACTCACGGGCGTCCGCGAGGGAACGGTGAAGTCGAGGCTGCACAACGCGCAGGAGCACCTGCGAGCCGCGTTCGATGCCGAACGTCGAGCCGAGGAGGTCGGACGATGAGCGACCCTGTCGGCGAGCGGCTGCGCTCGTTCTACGGTTCGATCCAGCGCGACCCCCCGGCCGGCCTGGAGGTTCGGGTCGCGCGTGCCATCGACACGGCGCAGGCGGCACGCCGGACCGGCCGGCCCTGGCGGCCCCTTTTCGCTTTCACCGGGTTCGCGGCGGTCGTGGCGATCGTCGCCGCGGCGGCGCTCGTGTTCGCCAATCTGCGACCCGCGCCCGTTTCCTCCGCCTCGCCGAGCGTGGGGCCGACGTCCGTGTCGTCGGCTTCGCCCTCCGGCTCGTCCAGTCCGATCCCGGCCCCGAGCCCGGTTGCGACGATGCCGGAGCCGACACCCTCGACGCCGGGCCTGATTGCCTCACCTTCGGCCCCACCCCTGCCGACGGCAGCGAGCGATCAGTTCAGCCTCACCGGCTCGATGACCGTCGGCCGCGACGGCCCGACCGCCACTCGGCTCAAGAACGGCAAGGTACTGGTGGTGGGCGGCAAAGTAGCGTCCGGCAGCGTTGCCACGAAGACCGTCTCCGCCGAACTCTACGATCCGGCAAGCGGCATGTTCACGGCGACGGGTTCCATGGCGGACGCTCGATGGGGTCATACGGCGACCCTGCTGAATGACGGCCGAGTCCTGGTCGTCGGCGGGGCAGATCTGTCCGACGGTTTCAACAACCTCAAGTCGGCCGAAATCTACGACCCTGGCACCGGCAAGTTCACCGTGACCGGCTCGATGGCGGTCGGGCGCGCCGACCACACGGCGACGCTGCTGGCGGATGGCCGCGTGCTGATAGCCGGCGGCACAAACTCGATCGGTCTCGACTCCGCTGAGATCTACGACCCCGCGACGGGCAGGTTCAGTCCGACGGGCTCGATGACGGTCGCACGCCAGGATCAGACGGCCACGCGGCTGCAAGATGGCCGCGTGCTCATCGCCGGAGGGACGGCGAACGGCGTCACGGGGCCGTTCGGAGTGCTGGCCTCGGCCGAGATCTACGACCCGTCAACGGGCAAGTTCACCGCTACCGGTTCGATGTCCACCCCGCGCCAGGGTCCGACGGCAACTCTGCTGCCAGACGGCACGGTCATGGTCATCGGCGGGCTCGACCAAGACTCGGCACTCATCAGGTCCGCCGAGTCTTATGACCCCGCTGCGCGGACGTTCGGCGGCGCTGGCGCCTGGGGATTCGGCAGCACCGCCACGAGGACCGCCGTCTTGCTATCCGACGGACAGACACTACTGACGATCGGCCAGGATCGCCCCGGGGCGAACGCCGAGACGTGGGACGGCGGCCATAACAACTTCTACTCGGCCGGAAGCACGACACTGAACGTCGCCTGCCAGACGGCGACGCTGCTCCCGAGCGGGTTGGTCCTGCTTCTGGGCGGGACCGGAGCGGACGGCAAACCCGCGGCGATCGCGACTCTGTATCAGCTCGGCAGCCAGAACTAGCTTCCACCCGCAGCGACCGTCATCTGGTGGCGTCCGGAGTCAGACCGCGATCGCCTCCAGGGCCACCCAGTCTTCGTCCGCCCAGCGGCGGCCCATCTCCAGACCGGCGGCTTCGAACGCCGCCCGGACATCCACCTCGCGGTCGCGGAAGATGCCGGAGGCCAGGATCCGCCCGCCCGTGGCCAGCTCGTCGCGGAGTGGAACCGCCAGCTGGACAAGCAGCGAGGCGATGAGGTTGGCGAGGACCAGGTCGAACGGCCCTTCGCCCGACGGCACGCTGCCGCGTCGAACCTTGATCCGGCGGGTCTGGCCGTTGAGACGGGCGTTTGCGGCGGTCGCGTCGACGGCGATCGGGTCGGTGTCCACTCCCAGCAGCTCCCCGGCGCCGAGCTTCGCGGCGGCGATCGCCAGGATTCCGGAGCCACAGCCGACGTCGATGACCCGGGCGGCGCCGGCGCGCCCGGGGCCTCGAGCGTTGCCCCGCCTCAGCAGGCCCTCGTCGGCGAGCGTCTCGATGGCGGCCAGGCAGAGCCGGGTGGTTGGGTGAAGGCCCGTCCCAAAGGCCATGCCCGGGTCCAGCGATAGAACCACGTCGTCGGGACGGCTGCGATGGCGGCGCCACGTCGGCCGGATTACCAGCCGCCGCCCCACCCGCAGTACCGGGAAGTGGCTCTTCCACGCCTCCGCCCAATCGGCCTCGCGCACCAGGAGAATATGCAGCTCCCCGATCGGCCGGATCCCGAACGCCTGGAGGTGGCCGAGGGCCGTGGTTGCCTCGGCGATCGCGGCTTCGACTCCTGCCCGGTCGATGCCGGGCAGGTAGGCCCGCACCACGGCCGGTTTGGTCGGATCCACGACCGCGCCAAGGCCCTCGTCGATCAGCCCGAAACCGGGCTCCACGCTCGTGCCGCCGGGTGCGAAGCGGGTGAGTATTTCGCTGACCGCCTCGACCGCCTCGATGTCGGCGGCGACCGAAAGCTCAACCCAGACGCCCGGCCCGAGTGCGCCGGGATCGAAGGCCTCTCCGGTACCGGGTGCGGCATAAGCCGCAGCGGGCGCGCCGCGCGCGGCACCGACACCCTGACCTTCCGGGTCAGCCGAGGGCATCTTTCACCCGATCGAGGATACCGCCCGAAAGCACCGGTTCCCCCCACTCCGCCGCGAGTTCCTCCAGCAGCTGGCGCTGCTTCTTCGACAGCTTCGTCGGCACCGTGACGCGGACCGTGACGTGGAGGTCGCCTCGGCTGCCGGGCCGCCGCAGGTGGGGAACGCCGCGGCCGCGAAGCCTGATCTCCGTTCCGGGCTGCGTCCCCGGCCGTACCTCCAGCTCCTCTTCGCCTTCGATCGTGGGAATTCGCGCCCGCGTCCCGAGCGCGGCCTGCGCGATCGACAGGTTGAGGTCGTAGAAGATCTCCGTCCCGTCGCGCCGCAACACCATGTGCGGGGTGACGTGGACCGCGACGTACAGGTTTCCCGGCGGCCCGCCCCGCGGCCCGGCCTCTCCCTCGCCCGAGAGACGGATCTGGTGGCCTTCGTCGATGCCGGCCGGGATCGTCACCCGCAGGCTCTTGTGTCTCTTCAGGCGCCCTTCGCCGCGGCAGGCTGTGCATGGCCGGTCGACCACGCGGCCCTCGCCGTTGCAGCGCGGGCAGGCCGTGACGTTGACCATCTGACCCAGCATCGTCTGCCGAACGCTGCGAACCTCGCCGCGGCCGCCGCATGTGGTGCACGGGACCGGTTCCGAGCCGAGCGCCGCCCCCGACCCGCCGCAGGTCGTGCACCTGTCGAGAAGGTCGAAGTCGATCTCCTTGTCGACACCTCGGACCGCCTCGTCGAAGGTGATGCGCAGGTCGTAGCGCAGGTCCGAGCCGGACTGCCGCCGGCCCCGCCTCGTGCCCGCCGCCGCGCCGCCCATGCCGGCGAAGAACGCGTCGAACAGGTCGCCGAACCCGGCGAACCCTTCGCCGAAGGGCGTGCCCGCCCCCCCAAGATCGCCGAGCCCAGCTGTGCCGACGACGTCGTATATCTGGCGCCGCTTTGGATCGGACAGAACCTGGTAGGCCTCGTTGATCTCCTTGAACTTGTCGGACGAGCCGGCCTCGTTGCTGACGTCGGGGTGCCACTGCTGGGCGAGCTTTCTGAAGGCGCGCTTGATCTCGGCGTCTGAGGCGGTCCGCTCCACGCCGAGAATCTCGTAGTAGCTCCGTTCGGTGGCCATCTGCTGGAGAAGGATACGAGACGGGCGGTTCGGGCGAGTCCCGCCGCTGGGCTATGACTGGAGCAGCTTGCCCAACCGGCGCGAAGTGATCGCCAGGCCGATCAGCCCCATGGCCAACAGGTAGACCACGTCGACCGCAATCGTGGCGTCGGGCGTGCCCGTCGTCATCGCCCGGATGAGGTGGACGCCGCGGTAGAGCGGCGTCACCTGGACGAACGCCTGGAGTGCGGGAGGGTACGCGTCGATCGGGTAGAACGTGCCCGAGAAGAGGAACATCGGCATGATCGCGAGCTGCAGGTAGTCGAAGTCGCGCCACTGCCGGACGAAGGTAGTGGCGGCCATACCGGCTCCGGCGAAGGCGAAGCCGACGACCATGGCCGCCGGGAAGGCCACGAGACCGAGCGGCGAGCTGAGCAACCCCAGCCCCGCGATGCCGAGCACGGCGATGACGATGAGAAAGCCGACGGCGTAGAGGCTGCCGCGCAGCAGCGCCCACATGATCTCGCCCCGGGCGACGTCGCCTATGGACATCGGGGTCGAGATGATGGCGTCGTACAGCCTGGCGTACTTGAGCTTGTAGAAGAAGTTGTTCGAGGTCTCGTATATCGCGCCGTTCATCGAAGACGACGCGAGCAGCGCCGGGGCGACGAAAACGGCATACGGAACCGTATGGCCGTTCCCGATCGGGACGTTGCCGATCAGCGCCCCCACTCCGAAACCCATCGAGAAGAGGTAGAAGAGCGGTTCGAAGAAGCCCGAGAAGATGACGATGAACGTGTGGCGGTACACGAGCATGTTGCGCTCGACGATCCGCGCCGGGCGGGCCAGGACGAGTGGCGGGGATATCCGCAGGGCGAGCATCTAGACGACCAGCCTGCGCCGGAAGGTGACCCGGGCCGCTGCCAGGCCGATGAGCGCGACCGCCAGCAGCGCCAGGACATGGACCGTCAAACCGACCGGGTCCACCTGGCCGAGCGAGAGAGATCGGGCGGCCGCGACGCCGTGGTAGAGCGGGGTGACCCAGGCCAGCGGCTGGAGGAATAGTGGCAGCCTCTCGATCGGGAAGAACGTGCCCGAGAAGAGGAACAGCGGCGTGATGCCAAACCTGAACAGGGCGTTGAAGCCGCTGTCTCCCGTTTGCGTGGCCGTGAAGGCCATGATCGGAGCGGCGAAGGCGAGCGCCGTCAGAACCGCGACCGGGACCGCAAAGATCACCATCGGAGACGCCGCCGCGCCGAGGGCGATTATCACGGCAAGGAACAGCACGGACAGCAGGGTCGCGCGAAAAGCGATCCACATGAGATCCCCCACGAGCAGATCGAGCGCTCCCAGCGGCGTATTCAGGGCCGCGTGATAGGTCTTGTCCCAGTGGATCTTGCCCATGATCGGCCAGGCGGACTCGAACGAGGCTGCCATCATGGCCTGCGT
>JBIOII010000027.1:0-20231 GCA_044449785.1 Candidatus Limnocylindrales bacterium | reverse complement strand
TTATCGTGTCTTGGTCTGCGCCGTGCCTCTGGCAATCGAGGCGACGCGCCAGCCGCCCTCGTTGCACCTTCTGGTGACATCCGAATCGGTGACGGCGGGGAAGCGGCCCAGAGACCGGAGGCCAGCCCGGGTGAGGCTTAGGGGTCAAGCCGATGACGGCCGAGGGGCGCTTTACGGGTGCCGACCAGCGACAGGCTCAGTGTGGTTCCTAGCGTGAACGGGAAAGTGGAGCGGGAGACGGGTCTCGAACCCGCGACATTCAGCTTGGAAGGCTGACGCTCTACCGACTGAGCTACTCCCGCCCGTTTGCCTTAGATTGTTAGCCTGCGGCCACATCCACGGCGCTTCCAGCCTAACGAACAGAGGGTAAATGTCGCCGTTGAGCCTCCAGAGAGCCCAACCAGGCTTAGCACCACGCTCGTACAGCGTATAACTGTACCGGATTCCGCGGATCTCACGCTCAACGACAGCGTGTAATTGAACGCTGACGCTCATGCTTCCAAATGCGACTTCCTGCGAGGCGCCTTCTGTCACCCAGGTGCCCTCGTGGAGCGTTTCGCGTCGTGTGCACGTTGGGTTGGCCGAATGGGCGGCTATGCCCCTCCAGATGGTGACAGAGCCCAGCCCGTAAGGACGGGCCAACCCGTCCGGGCATCTCCCCGCCGGTGTTTGATCGTCGGTGGCGATGGCGGGCCGCATCCATTGCCTCGGGAAATGCCCGGCCTCGACGAAGCCTTTCACAGAACCCCGAAAAGCTGACGCTGTCGAGCGTCGCAATCGATCGACACTTACACGGCTCTCATCGCGACGGACAGCCGCTAATGACGGCGTCGTTCTCGGTGCGCGCGAGCCTATCTAGGTGGACTGAACCACCCTGTCTTTGATCGAGACCCGTCGCTCCCGTCTCTATAGTTGATCCGTGCCCGCGCCGATCCTGGCCACCAAGCTCTACATCCCACCTTCGCGGCGAAGGGTCGTCCTCCGTTCGCGACTGGTCGAGCGGCTGAACGAAGGCCTCGCTGCCGGCAACAAGCTGACCCTGGTCTCCGCTCCTGCCGGCTTTGGCAAGACCACCCTGATCGGCGAATGGGTCGCGGGCTGCGGGCGACCGGCGGCGTGGCTCTCGCTTGATGAAGCCGACAGCGACCTCAGCCGCTTTCTGACCTATCTGATCGCGGCTCTGCAGACGGTTGCGTCCGGTATTGGAGACGGGATATTGACCGTGCTCCAATCGCCGGAGCACCCGCCGCTCGAGTCGACGCTGACGGCCTTGCTCAACGACATCAACGCCATCCCGAGCGATGTCGTGCTCGTTCTCGACGACTACCACGTCCTCGACGCCAAGCCGGTAGACGATGCGTTGGCCTTCCTGGTCGAGCACCTGCCGCCCCAGATGCACCTGGTCATCGCCACCCGTGAGGATCCCGCGCTGCCCCTGGCCCGACTGCGCGCCCGAGGCCAGTTGACCGAGCTGCGCGCAGCCGATCTGCGCTTCACCCCGTCCGAGGCCGCCGGCTTTCTCCACGAGGTCATGAGCCTCGACCTCTCCACGGAGGCGGTCGCGGCGCTCGACGCCAGGACGGAAGGCTGGATCGCCGGTCTGCAGCTGGCCGCGCTCTCGCTGCAGGGTCGTGCGGATGCCGCTGGCTTCATCGAATCATTTGCCGGCAGCCACCATTTTGTGCTCGACTATCTGGTCGAGGAGGTCCTGCAGCGGCAATCCGAACCCGTGCAGACCTTCCTGCTGCGGACGTCCATCCTCGATCGACTCTGCGGCCCCCTCTGTGATGCCGTGCTGCTGGACGCCTCGGCCTCCGGTCAGGAGACCCTCGAGTATCTCGATCGGGCAAACCTGTTCATCGTCCCCCTCGATACCGAGCGGCGCTGGTATCGCTACCACCATCTATTCGCCGATCTGCTGCGGCAGCGGCGCCAGCAGACCGCGGGCTCGTCCGGAGGTGTGGATGAGGACCACTTCCGAGCCAGCGAGTGGTATGAGGCCAACGACCTCGAGATCGAAGCCTTCCAGCACGCTGCCGCCGGCCACGACGTCGAGCGGGCCGAGCACCTCATCGAGGGAAGAGGGATGCCCCTGTACTTTCGTGGCGCACTGGTCCCCATCCTCAATTGGCTGGAGTCGCTACCAACCACGGCGTTGGATGCCAGGCCGTCCCTGTGGGTGACCTATGCCTCGGTGCTGCTCAGCTCGGGCCAGAACATCGGCATCGAGCCGAAGCTCCAGGCCGCCGAACGAGCGCTGCAGGACGCCAGGACGGACGCCCGGACCCGGGACCTGGTGGGACGGATCGCCTCCGTGCGGGCCTTCCTAGTTTCGAGCCCGGACCAGGTCGAGACGATCATCGCCCAGTCGCGCCGTGCCCTGGAGTATCTGCACCCCGACAACCTCCCCTTCCGCACCGCTGCTGCCCTCTATCTGGGCCACGCCTATGTGCTCCTGGGCGACCGCTCCGGGGCGCGGCTAGCCCTTACGGAAGTTACAGCGATCAGCGCGGCATCCGGGAACACGATCTACGAGATCCTGGGCTCGATCGGTCTGGGCTTCATCCAGGAAACGGATAACCAGCTCGGTCTGGCGGTCGAGACCTATCGGCACGCCATGGAACTGGCAGCCGGTCTGCCGTTTCCCTTCGTCTGCGAAGCCCACCTGGGCCTGGCCCGTGTGCTTTACCAGTTGAACGACCTCGATGCCGCCCGACAGCACGGGGAGCAGAGTCTCCAGCTGGCACGACAGATAGCGAATACTGACCGACCCGTCGCCTGGGAGGTGTTGCTCGCCCGCCTGGCACTTGCCCGGGGAGATGCCGCCGGCGCGGCCGCCATCCTGGCTGAGGCCGATCGGGCCGCGCGCCAGCATGACTTCGTGCTCCAGGTCCCCGAGGTCGCCGCCGCGCGGGTGCTGACGTTCCTTCGCCAGGGCGACGTGGCGGCGGCCGCGCACGTGGCCCAGGCGCACGAGCTCCCCCTCAGCCAGGCGCGAGTCCACCTCGCCCAGGGAGATCCCTCCGCAGCGCTCGCGGTGCTTGAGCCATATCGCCGGCGGATGGCGGAGAAGGCCTGGGCGGATCAAGAGCTGATGGCCCTCGTCCTGCTGGCCGTTGCCTTCGATGCCCATGGCGAAAGGGCCAAGGCCGTGGAGCAGCTGGACGAAGCGCTGACGTTGGCCGAGCCGGGCGGCTTCATCCGCATCTTCGTTGACGAAGGTGCGCCGATGGCCCGCTTGCTGTACGAGGCGCTTTCTCATGGGGTTCATCCAGGCTACGTTCGGCAGCTGCTGGCGGCGTATCCCGTCGATGGGACTAATGAAGATGCCCCACCGACGACGCCGGCTGCTGGAACCCGCCTGGCCGAACCGCTCAGCGCGCGCGAGCTCGAGGTGCTCCCCCTCATCGCCGAGGGGCTGACCAACCAGGAGATCGCAGATCGCCTGTACCTGTCGCTGCACACGGTGAAGGCGCACGCCCGCACCATCTACGCCAAGCTCGGTGTGACGAGCCGCACGCAGGCGGTCGCCATGGGACGAGCCCTGGGCCTCCTCTCGCCGGACAACCGCCCGGACGCCTGAGCCGGACATCCGCGGGACAGCTTGCCCCTGCGGTTCACCGACCCTGCCCCCTCCAGCGCGCCAGCGATTAGTCCCTCGAATACCTCCTGGGAGGTATGACACTCATACCGTCGAGGGAACACGCTCCCTGTGCAGACCAGCGACAGGGGCTGACAAGGACCGGCCGCAACAGGCACGCAGCGATGTCGCGAAACCCACCAGGGAGAACAGCCATGACATCTTCCAGAAGGACCGCAGCCATCGTTGGTCTGCTGTTCCTGATTGCCACCGTTACGTTCGGCGCGGCCGATACGCTCATCAAGGGGGTTCTGGATCGCCCGAGCTACCTGATCGGTGCTTCCGGAGACGCCAATGCGCTGACCGCCGGCGCGCTCCTCGCATTCGTCGACGGCCTCGCGGTCGTGGGTATCGCAGTCCTCATGTTTCCGTTCCTGAGACAGACCAGTGAGCCGCTGGCCCTTGGATACGTCGGTCTCCGAGTCGCCGAACTCGGAGTGGTGCTCCTGTATATGGCGGCTCCGCTCATCGTGCTCGCGCTCGGTAACGGAGCGCGCGACGGCACGGTCGATGCGTCCGCTTCCCAATCGCTGGGCTCGCTATTCAAGGCACAACACGACGTGACGCTCGTGCTGCTCTATCTCTTCACGGGCGCGTCGGGAATCTTCGTTGCCTGCTTGCTGTATCGATCGAAGCTGGTCCCGCGCCCGCTTGCGGTCCTTGGGCTCTTCGGCTATCCGGTGCTGCTCGCGGGAGCCGTCCTGGCCATGTTCGGGGTGACCGACGTGACCCAGGGCGCCGGGATGCTCGCCATGCTCCCAGGCGGCCTCTTCGAGCTGATCCTCCCGATCTGGCTCCTCGCCAAGGGGTTCAACCATCCGGCCGTGACGGGGGTGAAGTCTTCTGACCCGAGCGATCGCGCGTCCATCGCGGCCCTGGGTCAGGCCACCGTCACCACGTAGTACGCCGGGGCGGCGACCCTTGGCCGCCGCCCCGATCCCCGATTCCGTCCAGCGCTGAGACCGGGCGATCGTCGCCATGGGCAGCGACTCCTACGCGGGCAAGATCGTCGTGACCGACAAGTCCGGCGGCGCGTCCGCCCGGAGCCCGATGGAGATCGCCCTGGCCGACGACATCGCCGCGCTCGACGTCAGCATCAGCCGCAACAGGCACGGAGCGATGTCCCAAGACCTTGACCCACAAGCCGATCCAAGCCGACCGATGGCCTATCAGATCCGGATTGCAGGCCAGCTCGATTCTCGATGGGCGGACTGGTTCGAGGACCTGACGATCACGCTCGACGGCGGCGACTCGCTCATCACAGGCCCGGTGGTCGACCAGGCCGCGTTACATGGGTTGCTCAAAAGAGTGCGTGACCTGGGAATGCCTTTGATCTCGGTCACCCCTGTTGAGCCCGGCCTCCCGACTACGCTCGAGACCGGCCAGGCAGGTGTGTCAGATGTCAAGTCGAACGTTGGCGTGGGCGGCTTGTCCACGTCAACGTCGACCACAACAGGAGATAGAGAATGAATGCGGGCGCACGAACCGGAGAACCATGAGAGCAGTAGTGTGCACGGACTACGGAGCACCTGATCTTCTTCAACTCAGAGACGTTCCGAAGCCGGTTCCGAAGGACAACGAAGTGCTGTTTCGGATCCGCGCCACGACGGTCAGCGCGGCCGATTGCGGGCTGCGGAGATTCGACTTCGCCCCCTGGATCTGGGTGCCAATGCGGCTGGCGTTCGGCATCCGAAGACCGCGACGACGCGTTCTCGGGCAGGAGCTCGCCGGGGACGTCGATGCGGTCGGCGGGAAGGTCAGGTCGTTCCGGAACGGCGACCGGGTGTTCGCGGCGACGGGCATCGGGCTGGGAGCCCACGCGGAATACATCTGCCTGCGCGAGAGCCCCCAGACCGGGGCGATCGCGACGATGCCGGCGACCGTAGGCTACGAGGAGGCTGCGGCCGTACCCCACGGGGGTTCAACCCGGCGCTCCCCGATTAGCCCCGAGAGTTAGCGCGCCAGATCGCGGGCCTCGCCCCGCAGGACTTCTCGACCGAGGCACCGGACGCCGCACCGCATCGAAAGATCGAGCCCAAGTTCGAATACGCCCCCGCGAAGAACCGCGCCCGCGCGAAGGCGAGGCTATCGGCTGGTCACATGGCGAGTTGCTCTAGGCGCTGGCTTCCGCAGGGGCACCAGCGTCCGGCCGTAGCCACGGCGTTATCGAGCAGCCGACGAGAATCCCCTCTGGGCTCAGGAAGCGGGTCACGGTCTGACCCCACGGCTCCGTTCGATCTTTGATCAGGAGCCTGTGTCCGGCGGCCTCTAGTTGTTCGATGGCCTGCGCCATGTCCGCGACGTCGAACTCCAGCCAAGAAGTGGGAGCGGGAAGATCAGCCGGCCAGGTGCTAACCCCGAAACACGATTCGGCCGCGTCCTCAAGGCGCCAGAGCCCAAACGATTTGCACCCGTCGATGCCGCCCGTGTGGCGATATCCTGGGTCGCCTTCCAGCGTCAGCGAGAGGGTGTTCTCGTAGAAGGTGCGGGAGGCATCCAGATCCCGAACGATTGGCCCGAATCCTGCGATGAACAGCGTCTGCACTTCTTGCCCTCCACTTGGCCAGGATTGATGTGTAGGCCCCTCGTTCCGCGACAGATCGCCTTTCGTGGGCGTGATGGCCGGTTTAGCACCGCGCTTCTCGGCGTCCCAACGGCCCCTGGACGGGCCGCGAATCTTTCACGAGCGCCGCATAAACCGGTTTGCGAAGCTGACGCTGTAGCGCGAATAACGCGCCCTCACGCACAGCGTGTAAGTGGACACGAAATGGGGATTCTGAGCGTGGAATCCACGAAAAGAGCACCGCGCTCAGGAGCGTTTGACTTGGAAGGCTGACGCTCTACCGACTGAGCTACTCCCGCCTGAAACTAGCAGTTTGTTAGGTGTGCGACCTATTACGCCTAATGAACCGCTACCAACACGAGCCTGCTGCCTACGATTCAGCGGAACCCTAAATTAGCACCACGCTCGTAGAGCGTATAACTGTAGCGGATTCTGCGGATCTCACGCTCAGCGACAGCGTGTAATTAGACGCTGACGCTCTTCCGTCGAATCCGACTTTCTCGATTCGAGGCAAAGGCGGCCGGCTTGGTCTGACAGGCGGTTTCGCCTGGCGCTACATGATCCTTCCCACCTAACCAAATGAGCACGGAAATCCGGCTGAGACCTGCCATAAGGCAGGGGCTGACGATGGCTACCGTGCAGTTCGGGAAACCGGCTGGGATGCAATACTCAGCGCCGTGAACGCCTTCCTGATGGGCGACGCAATCGGCTGCGCCAAGCGCGACCAGAAGACACCCGACGGCTACTACAACCTCGAACGGATGCTCAAGGGTCTGACGGCCAAGGCCGTGGCCATCGGCGCCTGCGGCACGTGCATGGACGCACGCGGATACACCGAGCCCGAGTTGACCGACGGCGTGCACCGCTCGTCTATGGCCGAGCTCGCCGCATGGACGCTCGAGTCCGAGCGAGTGCTGGTTTTCTAGCACCATCCGCTCGGTCAGGACGGGAGAGCCATGAAGGTCCGCGAAAGTGGAATGCCCGACGAGTCAATGTGGGAAGGGTTCTTCGACCCCGCCGATGTCCTCTCGCGCCTCGGCCTGGCCGCGGAGACGGCCAGCGTCGCGGACCTCGGCTGCGGCTACGGGACTTTCACAATCCCAGCTGCGCGGCTCATCACGGGCACGGTCCACGGTTTCGACATCGAGCCCGAAATGATCAGCGAGACGGAGTCCAGGGCAGAGGCCGAAGGCCTGTCCAACGTGATCCTTCACCTGCGTGACTTCGTCGCCGACGGCACCGGGCTTCCCGCCGAGAGCGTCGGCTACGTCATGCTCTTCAACATCCTTCACGCCGAGAAGCCCGAACGGCTGCTCGCCGAGGCGCACAGGATCCTCGCCCCGGGCGGCAAAGTCGCGGTCATGCACTGGGTCAGCGACAAGCCCACTCCTCGAGGCCCGTCGCTAGACATACGCCCGAGCCCGGAGGATTGCCGGCGCTGGATGATTGGTGCAGGGTTCACGATCGAAGGGGCTGTCGTGGATTTGCCACCTTTCCATTTTGGGATCGTCGGGCAAAAGGCTTAGTCCACTCGCCGTCTCGCGCCGAGCGATGATCAGCGAGCCCAGGCCGCTCCTGACCGAATAGCTCGCAGCGTGCCGAAAGCCACCACGACCCAGAAGACGGCGAGGCCTGCGAATAGCGCCACCGCGAAGTCCTCGAGGAGGCTCGACTGCCAGGCGCGAGCCAGGGCGAGGGTTGCCGCCGAATAGGCGCCGAGCGGGAACGTGAAAGCCCACCACCCAACGCTGTATGGAAGTCGTCCGGCTCGCAGGTAGCCCGCCAGCAACAGGATCGCGGCGGCGAGCCACCAGAGTCCGAAGCCCCAGAGGATCGTCGCGCCCACCGAGGACGCGGCCGAGACAGCGCCCGCCGAAGGGCCCCAGATCGGTGCGCCCGCCTGCGCCAGACGCAGCAGCCCGAGGACGCCCACGCCAACCGGCCCCAGACCGATCCAGAGCGACGGCGCAAGCGGTGCGGCGGGCAGCGGGTGGAAGACGAGCCGGTCGTAAATGAGCGAAGCGACGAGGACGAACAACAGCAGGCCCATGCCCAGGAACGCGTAGCCGGCCAGGACGAGCGTGGCGGCGTCGCCGGCGGCGACGTGCGGCACGAGCGGGACGAGGGCGAGCGGCGCCACAATGTTGACGACCGGCGGAATGAACCAGGCACCGTTGGCGGTCTGGGGGCCGATCTGGGGCGCGGCGAACAGCAGATAGGCGAAGACGACGCTCACGGCGAAGGCAAGCACGATGCCGACGATCGCGAGCACGGCGACGGTGGCAGTAACCGCGTCCGGGGCACCGAGCGACGGCTCGACGGTCGCGATGCCCACAGCCAGCACGAGCAGGCCGCCTGGGAACGTTCCATACAGAGCGCCTGCGACGGGGTTACGGAAGTCGGCGATTGCCGCCGCCGGGTGGCGGAGCCAGCGGACCAGGTAGGGAACCCCCAGGCCGATAGCCAGGACCGCCGAAGCGGCGACGAGTGCGACGCCGAAGGTGTGGGCCGCGTCCTTCAGACCGGTGGCGTTGCCCGGATTCTGATAGCCGACGATGCCGACGATCGCGGTCCCCATGACCGCCCCGAACCAGCCGGGATGGAAGCCGCGCAGACGCCCGAGTGGCGGGACCGCGGGTTGGACTTGAGCTGGAGCGACTGACATGGATGCCTCCTAGCCGATAGCGTCGAGGGCGATCTTCACGGCGATGACCCAGAGCAGGACGCCGATGACGCGTTTGAGCTGAACCGAGCTGAGGCGCGTCTTCATGAGATGGGACCCGGCATAGGAGCCGGCCGCGGCGAGGATTGCCATCGAAACGATGAACACCGGATCGAGATGCCCCAGAGCGGCGTGGCCGGCGAAACCGGAGAGCGACGAGAAGACGACCACCAGCGCGGTCGTACCGGCAGCCACCTTGGTTTCGACCCCAAGCCAGGTGAGACCCAGCAGCACGATGTTGCCGCCACCCACTCCGAGCAGACCGCCCATGAACCCGGCGACCCCACCGACCCCGACTCCGACTCCGGCCGTGGTCGTCGCGCTGGCGGCCGGCCGGCCGGCGCGAGCGCAATAGAAGAGCATCATCGTGCCGGCGAACACCAGGAAGGCCGCGAATAGCCCGAGAAGGACATGGCGATCGACTTGCGCCGTGAAGCTGGCACCCAGAGGCGCGAGCAAGGTGGCGGCGATCAGGACCGGCAACCCGACCCGGTAGTCGATGAGCCGGCCCCGAGCGTATGAGACGGTCGCGGTCGAGAGGCTCACCGCGTTAAGCAGGAGAGCCGTTGAAGTGGCTTCCGGCAGCGGCACGCCAAGGTAATAGAAGAGCGGCACGAAGAGGAACGCCGCCCCGAGGCCGGCCATGGCCATGACGCCCGAGAAGACAAAGACGGCGGCGCCACCGATTACGTAGAGGAGCATCGCGAGCCTTCCTGACGGTCGCGGGTCAGCGCGGGTAGCCGGAGCAGGCGGAGCAGACGACCGCGCCTTCGGCCACCCGGGCATAAGGCTCGGCCACGAGCTCGCTGCACTTCGGGCAGACGAGGAAGCGGACGACCTCTTCGGGCTCGCTCCATGCGCGCGACTCGATCGGCCCGACCTTCATGACGTCCGCGGCCGGCGCATCCCAGATGAGGTGCACCACTTCCATCTGCTCTTCGTCGGGGATCTGCGATGCCGGCACACCGGCCGACCGCTTCACCATGAACGGCGTGGCCTTGATCTTCGGCTGGAGCGTCGGCTTGTAGGCGACCCGGACCGCCCGGTTCGACTTCTTGTCGATGAGCGTGACGGCGAACTTGCCCTCGCCGGACTTCTCGATGTTGCCCTTGCCGAAGGTGCAGCCGGTGGTGAATTGGACACCGTCGCCGAAGCACATCCCGCCGTGGTAGTCGCCGATTTCGATGATCGCGTGGAGTTCCTTGGCTCCGGCGCGCGAGACGCCGAGCTCCCGCATCGCGGCGAGGCCAAGCCGGACCCCTGCGGTGCTCGCCCAGCACTTGTGGCCGTGGAACGCGAGGGCTTGGTCGCGGATCGCTGTGTCGTCCATGTCTGTATCTCCTGAGTGGCGGGCGGGCCTTTAGCGCGGCCCGACGCTTGTCTAGTGCAGTGCTTCGGTGTGGTCGGCCAGGGTGCCGGCCAGGAGGGCGGCGACCGCGTCGTCGATGCTCTCGAGATCGGTCACAACGGGACGGATGCCGGCCTGCGTCATGCTCTCGTAAGCGCCCGCTCCCATACCGCGGGCGAGCAGGACCTCGCAGTCGGAGATGGCGGCGACCATCCGGACGTGCCGGTCCTGCGACGTTGGATCGAAACCGTGGCCGCGCGGATCGGGCTCATGAGACGCCTCGGGCTCCTGTCCCGCGAACTGGGCATGGCCGAGCTTGTCGCGCATCTCTCGCGACACCACCTTGCCGTCTTCGATCGAAACGACCGCATAAAACGGTGCCCGGCCGAAATGGGCGCTGATGGTGGTTCCGTCTTCGGTGACCGTGGCGATCTTCATCTGCCTCCCTTGGGCCCGGGTCATGACTCGGCGCTCTCTGTCGTCCGGACGACCAGTTCTCCGATCGGCGTCACGCCCTGCAGAAGCGCATTGGTGGCCGCGCCATCGGTGGTCGCTCGACGGTGGAGCTCCTGCAGGCTCGCGGCCGGGGCCTCGCTGGCGAGGATCACGCGATACCGCAGCGGGTCGATCCCGAGAGGCTCGGAGCGCCGCTCGGCGTCGAACACGACTTCCGCCCCTGTGACCGCCAGGCCCATCTCGGCGGCGTTGCGGGTCACGTTCGAAAGGATGCAGCCACCGAGTGCCGCCAGGAGCGTTTCCGGAGGGGTGAAGCCCAGGGTCGGATCGCCGCCTTTGATCGCGAAATTGAGGCGCTGGCCGTGGGCTTCGGCGCTAGCCGTCGTCGGACTCGTCCGGGTGACGGTGACGTGAAAGCGAGGTGTCGCCTCGTGGGCAGGTGTGTTCATTGGATCCCTTTCCGGATCGGGGAGATCGGGCGACTCGCCCGCGTGGCTAAGCGGTTCGACTACTTCTTGCGGAAGACGAAGCGGTAGACGCCGCCGTCTTCACCGGAGGCGACGAGCGGATTGCCGGTCGACTTTCCCCAGGCCGTGAATTCGCCAACCGACTTGGGCTGGTAGGCGACGACCTCGAGGAGCTGGCCCGACCTCAGGCTCGCCATAGCAAGGGCGGTCTTCACGATTGGCATCGGGCACGACATTCCCCTGCTGTCGATACGCTCGGCGATGTCGAGTTCATCCATTTGTCGGGTCCTCGGTTCGGGGCTGGTGAGCAGCCTGGGGCCTGCCCTGGCCGCACGGCTCGTGCTCGAGTTGGAGAGTTGCGTGGCCGACGCCGACGCGCCGCAAGGCTTCGGTGGCGGTCAGCAGGATTCGGCGCGTGTCTGCGCCAATGGAGGTTTCCAGGTGTGCGGTCACGACCGGGATGTCCTCCGCGATAGCCCACACGTGAAGGTCGTGGACGGATCGGACGCCCGGGACCGCGTGGATGGCAGCGCTCGCGACTTCGACCGAGACGCCGGTCGGGACCCCCTCGCTGAGCAGGTGGACGATCTGGCCGAGCAGGCGGAAACCGAAGACCGCGAGCAGGACCGCGATCACGAGGCTCGCCGCCGGGTCGGCCGCCGGGGAACCTCCCGCGATCATGACCAGGGCCGATCCGATGACCGCGAGCGAGCCGAGCGCGTCGCCGCCGAGGTGGAGGACGAGCACTCTGGTGGCGCTGGTCCGGCGCTCGCTGCCGTGGACGACGAGTGCGGACGTGCTGTTGACGGCCAGGCCCACGATGGCGATCGCAAGGACGGCAGGCGCGTCGACCGTGCCCGGGCTCATCAGCCGGCCGATCGCCTCGGCGCAGACGACCGCAGACGCGGCGATCAACAGGACCGCGTTGGCGAGCGCGCCCATGGCCTCGAGGCGATGGAAGCCGTAGGTGTGACGCTCGTCGGGTTCCCGCGCCGCCAGGCGGGCGGTGGCCAGGCCAACGGTGATCGCGACGATGTCCACGAGGACGTGGGTCGCGTCGCTCAGGAGGGCCAGGCTGCTGGTGAGGAGGCCACCCCCAACTTCGAGCGCCAGCACGCCGAGCGCGAGCGCCAGCGCGAATAGCAGCCGGCGAGTTGCCGTAGGGCGTGCGACCAGTCCGGCATGTCCGAGGAGACTGGCACCCGAGGAGGCTTCGGTGACAAGCATTGGACCGGCCTCAGATCCGGTCCGGAACGGTCGCGATTGGAGCCGGCTTCGGGTGAGGTTCGAACCACGCCCGCAGACGAGGAGCGGCTCGCAGGTAAAGGACCATGAGAAGGATCTGGAAGATGGGCATCGTCGCTGCCGGGATCGCGACAAGAGGCGAGAACGCGGTGGTCGCGATGGCGATCGCGGTGCCGTTGTTCTTGCCGGTGCTCGTGAACGCCACCGCCATGTGCTCCTCGTAGCCCAAGCCGAGGCGACGATCGAGCCAGGTCAACACCAGCAGGCTCAGCCCGATGAAGATGGCGTTGGGGATCAGCAGGACCAGCACGGTCTGCCATCGATCGAGGATGAGCGACGCCTTGCCGAAGAAGATCAGGAAGACGATCGAATACATGCCCAGCAGCGAGATGGCCGGAAACAGCGGCCCGATTGCCCCAAAGCGAGCCTGGCCGAGCCGGCGCAGCAGCACTTGCCGCGTGAGGTAACCCAGGATCATCGGGGCGACCAGGACGGTCAGGATGGAGTTGATCAGGTCGCCCGTCGGGACCGCGATCTGATAGCGGCTCGCGAAGAGTGTCATCCATAGGGGCACAGCGGCGATAGCCAGGATGAAGCTCATCGCCACGACGACAGTCGCGAGTTCGAGGTCGCCCTTCGAAAGCCCGGTGTAGCCGATGGCCATGCTTGAACAGGGCACGACCATGACGAGCAGGAAGCCGAGGGCCAGCATCGAGTCGGACAGAAAGATCGTGGCCAGCAGCCACCCGACCAGGGGCGCCCAAACGAAGTTGAACAGGATCGCGATGCCGATGCCGCGGAGGTTCCGTCCGGCCTTCAACAGCGCCTCGAAGCGGACGTTGACCATCATCGGATAGATGATGAAGAACACCGCGACCGTCGTGAGATTGCCGATCGTGCCCGAGTTGGTCTTTGTCGTGGCCTCGAGAAGGTGGCCCACGACGAGCCCGATGACGATAGCCAGGCTGACGTAGACCAGCATCCAGCGGTTGAGATGTTCTTGAAGATGGCGAATGCGATTCATGGCTTTGTCCGATCCAAGGGCGCGTCTATCCGCGGCCGGTCTTTTGCGTTGTTTGCCTTTGAGGAGCCGCCCCTGTGGCGGCTCGGTTATGCGGGCCGGATGCGATCCATGACTGCGGGCAATCTGGTCCGGTAGGCGTCGAGGACGGCCGGCTCGGCGTCGGCCAGCGGGCGGACGGGGACGAGATCCATGACCTCGGCCGGTGTCAGCTCGGAGTCCATCGTCGCGAGAGCGCCGGCCGCCATCCGCTCAAAGCCAGGGCCGAGGCCTCGTCGGACAGGCCGAACGAGCGGGCCAGGTCGCGCAGCTCGTAGAGCTGGAACCAGAGATACGTGGGCCCCATCGCCGAAGTGACCGCGTATGCCTCAAGACTCGTCTCGTCGACGACGGGCGTGTCGCCCAGAGGCGCGAGGAGATCGAGAAGTGCGTCTCGGCCGGCGGCGTCGAGACCAGGCCCGAAGGCGACGGGGTTGAAACCCGCGCCGACGATTGACGGCGCGTTCGGGATCAGGCGCGCCAGCCGATCGAATCCTCCGAGGAGGCTCGAGAGCTTGCTCATCGTTACCTTCGGCGCCAGCGAGACCGCGATTGCGTCCGGCCGAAGGACGGCCGCAAGCTCGGGCACCGAGTCGGCAAAGACCGGCGGGTGGAGTCCCAGGAAGACGACCTGCTGGCCGGCGGCCGCGCAGTTGTCCCCGAGGCAGGTTTCGATGGACGGATATCGCGACTTGAGCGAGCCCAGCGTGGCCTGAATTGGGTCGCTAACGAGGACCTTGCCCGGCATGGCGCCGGCGCGCTGCCAGCCCTCGAGCATGATGCGAGCGACGCGGCCGCCGCCGACGAAACCCACGGATTCGATTGCCATGGATAGCCTCCCTCGAATGACGCCGAAGTGGCGGCCTACTCGCTCAGCCAGAGGGCGATGTCGCCGGCGGAGGGGATGCGGCCGTAACTGACAACCTTGCCGTCGATGACGAGGCCGGGCGTGCTCATGATCCCGTAGGCCATGATCGCGCCGTAGTCGGTGACCTTGACGACTTCAGCCTCGACGCCGGCCATTTCGACCGCCTCGCGGGCGACCTTCTCGAGCCGGACGCAGTTGGCGCAACCAGGACCCAGGACTTCGATCTTCTTCATTGGGTTGATTCCTTTCTTGAGCGTTGCTATCAGGCAATCAGGAAGTTGAACAGGTAGCCGACGAACAGGACCCCGATCGTCACCACCGTGGCGAAGACCGCGATGAGCGGCCACCTGATGACGCGGCGCAGGATGATGAACTCGGGCAGGCTGATGGCGGTGATCGCCATCATGAAAGCCAGGGTGGTGCCCATCGGCATGCCCTTGCCCAGGAGGGCCTGGACGATCGGGATCGTCCCCGCCGCGTTGGAGTAGAGCGGCAGCGCGATCAGGACGACGATCGGCACCGCGAACGGATTGGAGCGTCCGCCGATGGCGGCGACCAGGTCGGTCGGGGCATAGCCGTGGATCAGGGCGCCGATGCTGATGCCGATCAGCAGGTAGGGCGTGATCCGCTTGACCAGATCCTTGGTGTACGCCCAGGCATCGTGGATCCGGTCCTCCCAGGTCAGCTTGACCTCGACCAAAGCCCCACCCTTGCCCTGAAGCGCCCAGACGTAGTCCTCGACATAACGCTCCATGTGCAGCTTGCCGATGACGAGCCCGCCTATCATCGCGACGGTCAGACCGGCGGCCATGTAGACAAGCGCAATGCCGGGCCCGAACAGCCCCCAGAGCAAGACCAGCGCGACTTCGTTGACCATCGGTGAGCTGATCAGGAAGGCGAAGGTGACGCCCAGCGGGATGCCGGCTTCCACGAAGCCGATGAAGAGCGGCACTGCCGAACAGGAGCAGAACGGCGTGACGATGCCGAACGAGGCAGCCGCCGCGGAGCCCGCCACAGTGCCCCGGCCCGCGAGCGCCGCTCGAACCTTCTCCGGCGGGAAGAAGCCCCGGATCAGGGTCACCACGGTGATGATCCCGACCAGCAGAAGCAGCACCTTGGGCACGTCGAGCAGGAAGAACGCTATCGCCTCGCCGAAATGTGAGCCGCGCTCCAGGCCGAAGATCGAGAAAGTCAGCCAGTCCGCGACAGGCGCCTCAGTGAACCAGGCTATGAGCCAGGCGACGACCGAGACCGCGACGGTTAGCTTGAGCGGGAGATGGAAGCGTCCTCGGACGGCGCCGAGGCTGAGGGTGGTCATCGAGCCGGCTCCAGAAGAGCCTTGAGTTGCGCCAGCGCCGCAGTGCAGGCGGCTTCGTCGCGCTCGTAGTAGTTGCGCCTCGTATCGGCCGACATGCGGGAAGCCCGGACGAGCCCGGCCTCGCGAAGGCGGGCCAGGTGGTTGCTCACGTTGTTCGAGCGTTCGTCGAGTGCGGCGGCCATCTCGCAGACGCAGAGCGGGCCGTTACGCAGCATGGCCAGGATGGTGGCTCGGTTGCGATCGGAGAGCAGCACGGCGATGGCGACGGGCGCCTCAACATCAGGCGCCACCAAGTTGAGGCGAACCTCAGGAAGGATCGAAGTATCAGCGGGCATCTGGCACCTCCGCGGGCATGCCGTTGGTGGCTGGGGTTCGGGTGGTCATGAGAGGAGGATCCAGGCGCGCTGCGCGGCGAGGCCGACGAGCGCGATGGCGAAGATTCGGGACAGCGTCGCGCTCTTGACCCGTCCCACCATGAAGCGGGCGCCGAGCCAGGCGCCGATGATCGAGGCGACCGAGGTGACGATGACCGTCGGCCAGTCGAACTGCGCCGAGCCGAGGTGGCTGGCGAAGGCCGAGAACGAGGGCAGCGTCACCGCAACCGAGTTGGTCGCGGCCGCCAGGCGGGCCGAGTAGCCGACCAGCACAAGCGTCGGCATGAGCAGGAAGCCCGGGCCCACCCCGAGGAAGCCGGCGAAGACCGAGATCGGCGCGGCCGCGACGCTCGCCTTGGCCCGCGACCGATCCGTGATCGTCTTGACGTCCTCGGTCGAGGCGCCCTTCGGCATCGCCATTCGGATCGCGAGGAACACCAGCACGGCGACGTAGAGCCACCAGATGAAGTCGGTCGAGGCGAACTGGAGGAGCCAGACGCCGAGCGGCGCGCCGATCGTGGTGATGATCACGAGGATGAGCGCCCCACGGCGATCGACCATGCCGGCCCGCCAGAACGCAACCGCCCCGGATATAGCCGTGAGGCCGTTGAGGAGCAGCGTCCAAGGCTGAATGACGTCCTTGAGGTCGTAGCCGAAGAGCCCGAGAACCGGGACCGCGACGAACGCCACGCCCAAGCCCATCATCCCCGAGAGGAATGAGAGGCCGAGGAGCAGTGGCGTGAGGACGAGCAACATATCAGTGCCAACTGTGTCAGTCAGCGGTGACATATACGAGGGACCTATGGCCCCTTCCCGCCATGCCGTTTGAACGGGCGGTGCCGAAGCGCGCCTGCTCGGGCAGCGGCCATTACCGGTCCGCTCGAGCCGATCCCCTACCTCAGCAGCAACGGCCTGAGCCGCCGCAACAGCCCCACCGAGCCCGAGCTCGATGATCGGGAGGAGTTGCCGCGAGGTCACGGTGGCCGGCTCCCCGCGGCTCGACGTGCCGTCGGCGGGCTTGGTCGCCTTGATGATCGAGCTCGCGATCCCGTCCCCGATGGCATGCGTGGGCGTCACCGACACGTCGGCCAGGCGAGACACGTTCAAGCCGGACTATAGCGGTCCGCTTTCCGGTCGCCGGGTGAGAAGCCCGGTCCAGCAATAGGCGATTTGGCACCGCGCTTCTCGGTCGCCGTCTGCCTTCGATTCTTAGGTTTGGGCAGATCGCTCAGGTAGGCCGATTCAGCGGGTTTAGCACCGCGCATCTGAGGCGTCTCCGCGCCCTCATCGGGGCCGCCTGAGCATTTGACCTTCTCGGTGGCCAAAGCTCGATTAGCACCACGCTCGTAGAGCGTATAACTGTACCGGATTCTTGCCGTTTCACGCTCAGGGCACAGCGTGTAATTACACGCTGTCGCTCTTTGAGGCTCGAAGCCGATTTGCTCGAGCCCAGCCGTTTGCGTACCTAACCTCGCGGAGGGTCGCGCGCCTTTGCGCGTCATAGCCCGTCCGATCGAGCGGGGTCATGCCGTACCAATTGCGGCGAAACACTGCCTATTGGAGTGGACCGCATGTCAGGCCGAGATCGCGGCGGCGGAAACGCACGTTCGGCCACGGAAGCCCTTCTCCGAACTCCACAAGCTGACGCTGGGGAGCATTCACTGGCTGCGCGGGACTGGCGCGAATTTCGTTGTTCCTCTGATCTCGACGCCAGCCCCGGTCGGGGCATCGACGCGACCAGGTTCGACTGGTGGACAGAATCCTCCAGTGAAACTGGACGACGGTCGGCGGGGGTTGGCTCAGCGGCCGCGTCGGGGCCGGGGACACGGAGCTAACTCTGCCGTCGCGACTCGCGCTGGAGCGAGATCGCGAGATCGGTCTTGACGAAGGACGCGACCCAGATCGGCCAGAGATTCGCTCCGAAGGCACCAGGCCCGTAGATAGCTCCAAAACGCACCTGGCAAGTACGCCGCGCTCCGCCCGGATGACGAATTCGGCGTCGGAGCCTATAGTCGGCGTGACGCGATGAAGCTCGCGTGATTTCCCGCCCAGCGGGTGATGGCTTCTAGAGATTTCTCTAGGAGCCTTTTGTTTTGTCCCGGGCTCTGGCAACGGCGAGGTCCAACGGAGAAGTGTTCCGAAGCGTCTTGTTCGAGGGCGATCAACTGGCCCAGGCGAGCGGCTGGGACAAGACCGACGTCTTTGCCGACCTCAACCTCGATCAGGTCATCGATAAGGCCACGCCAGGTCGCGACGAGAAGGACCTGAGGGAACTGTTCGCCGAGCCCCAGGCCCAAGCCGACACCATCCGATATCGGCAGGAGGTCTGCGAGGACCTCGAGGATCCCGCCCTGGCAGAAGCGGTCAAGGCCTTTGGCGAGCGGATGGCCCGAGTCCGCAGCCTCGCCAACGCCGATCGATCCGCTCACCGGTACCAGCGTCTTCGTTGGCTGGTGGACGCGGCCGGCATATACGGAGATGCTGTCCGAGTACTCGGAGACGCCCTCAACCGACCGGGCATCCGATCGAGGGGACTCTGTTCGCTCCGCGACTACCTGGGGGCATGCGCGAACTCGGACGGCTTCCATCGGCTGGCGGAGGACGCCGGCCATGTGAAGGCCGGCCTGGACGGCGTGAGATACAGCGTCCGGATCGATGGCCTGCGAGTCAGGGTTCTGCCGTTCCGCGATGAGGCCGACTACGGGGCCGAGCTGGAACAGACTTTCGCCCGGTTCGCACAGGGCGCGGTCAAGCAACGAGGCTTCCGGTTTCCGACGGCATACATGACGCGCGTCGACGCGGAGGTCGCCGAGAGGGTCGCTCGCCTGCACCCGGAGGTCTTTGCCGATCTGGAGCAGTTCGGCCAACGCCATGCCGGATTCGTCGACACTACGATTGCCCGGTTCGATCGAGAGGTGCGGTTCTATCTCGCCTATCTGGACCTCATAGCGCCGCTGCGTTCAGCGGGACTCCCTTTCTGTTACCCCCAAGTTGGCGGTTCCGGTGTCGAGGTGGAGGAGGCGTTCGACCTGGCGCTTGCACTAAAGCTGGCGAAGGAAGGCCAGAAGCCGGTGCCCAACGATTTCGGTCTTCAGGGGCCCGAGAGGATTCTCGTCGTCACCGGCCCGAACCAGGGCGGCAAGACGACGTTCGCGCGCATGTTTGGACAGCTCCATTACCTCGCGAGCCTGGGGCTGCCGGTTCCCGGAGTTACCGCCCGCCTGCGACTCTTCGACCGGATCCACACGCACTTCGACCGCGAGGAACGGCCCGAGGACCTGACCGGCAAGCTCGAAGACGATCTGTTGCGACTGCACCAGATCACCGAGTCCGCCACCGAGGCAAGCGTGGTGATCCTCAACGAGAGCCTCAGCTCCACGACCGTGGACGACGCGCTCTTCATCAGTAGAGGGGTGCTCGGCGAGTTGATGGCGCGCGGCTCGATCGCCGTATGTGTCACCTTCCTCGACGAGCTGTCGCGCCTCGGGCCGCAGACCGTAAGCATGGTGGCGACGGTCGACCCCGACGATCTGACCAGTCGTACGCACAAGATCGTGCGGCGGCCGGCCGACGGGCTCGCATACGCCCAGGCCCTCGCTGAGAAGCACTCGATCACCTACCAATCTGTCCGAGCGCGGGTCGCCCGATGAAAGCCCACCTTCTGTTCCGCGACTGCGACTTCGACCCTGCCTCACCGCGCCCCGCCAACGAGGCCGACCTGACCGCAGACCTCTCGCTCGACAGCGTGCTCGGAGCCATGGCGGCCGGCGATCGGTTCCTGCTCGCCACGGCACGCGCGATCATCCTCGACCCGCTCGACAATCCGGCCGACATCCGCTACCGGCAAGCCGTGCTGGCCGACGTCATCCGCAACCCAGGCCCCGTCCGGGAGATCTACGCCATCGCGGTGGAGGCCATCGAGAGGGAGAAGCACGAGTGGGGCTTCGGGCTGGACGACCGGCCTGACGCCCTGCTGTCGCGCTCGGTGAGGGTCCTCCAGATCTTCGTCGAGTTTCTGCGGCAGCTTCGCGCGACCTGCGACTCTGCGGGCGACCAGTTCAAGTCGGTCGGCTTTCGGACGCTGTTCGACTCGCTTGCCGCCGAGGTCGGCGACGAGTACCTCGCCGGCGTCGAGCGTCACCTGCGGCGTCTGGATCGAAACTCCGGTGT
>JBIOII010000026.1:0-20873 GCA_044449785.1 Candidatus Limnocylindrales bacterium | reverse complement strand
GGCCCGCGCCCGGCTCCCCGGCCATCGCGACCCCGTAAAGGCGGATCTGCGTGGGGTCGGGGAGGGGCAACGCGGGCCGCACCTCGTCCTGCTGGCGCGGAACGCGGCGGGGTATCGCAGCCTGTGCCGCCTGGTCAGCCGGGCGAATCTCGCCGGAACCAAGTCGATGCCGCTCTTCAGCCACATGCTTCTGACCGATAACACGGACGGAGTGGTGGCGCTTTCCGGATGCCGCGAGGGCGAGATCGCCCGACGGCTTCGAGCCGGCGACCGTGAAGGGGCGCGGGCCGCGGCGGAGCACTACGCTCGGCTCTTCGCGGCCCGCCGCGCCCGCCGGGACTCCGTCGCCACCTCCGCGTTCTTCCTGGAGATGCAGCATCACCTGCTGCCCGACGACGACTGGCTGGTGGCCGAGACGGCCCGTCTCGCTGAGGAACTCGGGCTGCCGGTCGTAGTCACGAACGACGTCCACTACGCCTATCCGGAAGGTCGCGAGATGCACGACGTCCTGACGGCGATCCGCCACGGACGCACGCTCGACGAGCTGCGCGACCTTCGGCGCCGGGATGGAGAGTCGTACCTGAAGACGGCCGACGAGTTGATGGCCATGCCGCCGGGGCGGCCACGGGGGTCGCCGGGGCGGCCACGGGACGTGTTGCTGCCGGGGCGGCCACGGGACGTGTTGCTGTCACTCTCCGGTGCTCGCGCCCAACCCGTCGAACCTGAGGCGGACGCTCGAACGGCGGCCGCTTGGGCTGAGGGAATCGGTAATGCCGGCGAGCTGGCCGCCAGCTGCTCGGTTGACCTTGGGTTCGAGCGCTATCGCTTTCCCGGCTTCCCGATCCCGAAGAGCCACACGCCCTTTTCGTACCTGGAGGAGTTGTGCCACGAGGGCGCCCGCCGCCGGTATCACCCCATCTCGTCGCCGGTCGTGAGGCAGCTCGCCCACGAGCTGGACGTCATCGAACGGACCGGCCTGGCCGAGTTCTTCCTGATTTGCTGGGACATCATGCGTTTCGCCCGCGAGCGCGGAATTCCGGCCCAGGGTCGGGGCAGCGCGGCCAATTCGATCGTGGCTTACGTCCTCGGCATCACACGCGTCGATCCGATCCGCCATCACCTGCTTTTCGAGCGCTTCATCAACGAAGGTCGAACGAGCTATCCCGACATCGATATCGACTTCAGCTCCGAACGGCGGGAGGAGGTAATCCAGTACGTATACCGGCGCTACGGCCCCGAGCACACCGGCATGGTCTGCAACCTGGTCACGTATCGAGCCCGATCGGCCGTGCGTGAGGTCGGGTACGCGCTGGGCTTTCCCCGGCCGCTGGTCGATCGGGTCGCCAAGGCGCTCGAAACCTACGACTCGGTCATGGTCCGGCGCGACCTGGAAGCCGACGGCGGCTTCGGCCAGTTCTTCGCCGACGCCGTCGAGCGGGCAGAGGCGACGGGAGTGGCCGGCGCCGCGGGCGCAGCGGCCGGCGCCGCGGGCGCGGGAGTAGGCGGCAACCGCACGGCCGACTTCACCGCAGCCGAAATCGCGGCCAGCCACGGCCTGACCGACCGCATGGGCCAGCTCAATCATCCCCGCGGCGGCCGGGTCGGGACCGGGCGGGGTGGCGCGGCGGGCGGCGCGGCGGGCGGCGCGGTCTTCGACACCAATCCCGGCGAGTTTCTGCGAGATACCGATCCGGGCGGTGCTACGCAGAAGAACGCTCGCGCATCCGGCAGCTCGAGTGGTTCGGATCTCGTGGCCGAGCACGATCCACGCTCGGCAACCCTTGATCAGAGGTCGGATGGGCCTATCTCCGAGCAGTTGCAGGCGCAGCTCTCCACTTACCACCGCCCCCATCGGTATACCGCGGAAATCGACCCGCAGAGCGGACTGCTCCCCGGCATCAGTGGCACGGCCGGCGCAGGCGCAGAGCCGGCTGTTCCTTATACCGATGGGCAGAGTGTTATGGAGAAGGGCAACGACGAGTCTCGAGGTGGAGCGGGCTCGCACGGGGTGGAAGCGCCGAATCGGCGTCCTCTCGAGCGAAATGGAGCCGATCCCGGTGTCTCAGACGGCCCCGAGCCGGCGAATCTGAGGCCGCAATGGTTGCAGCAACCGGGTGCCCCGCCGCCGGCGGCCGTCGCTCTTCCATGCCACTCCATCCAGGCGTACAAGGAAACTGGTGGGGCAGAGGTGCGGGCCGCGACGAGGGTCGCGCGGGCCTCGGGGCTGGGGCCGGAGGCGAAGGCGTGGCCGGAGGCGAAGGCGGGGCCCTCGGTCGCGGATCTCGGCGGCGGGTCGGCCACGGAGCAGGGGCGGAGGCTGGAACGACGGCGCCCGGTCGGGTCGGACGACGAGGGCGGCCCGGGCGACTCGCCGGCGAGTATTGCGTGGCTCGCCGCGGAGCGGACGGTGAAGGCTCCGGCTCGGGAGCTGGAAGCGGGCAGGCAGAAGGGAGCAGAGGGCGAGGAGGGATCTGGCGGCGGCAATCCTCCCGCCACGGCGCGTTCCACAGGTCTGGTTCGGCCGGAACCGCATTCGAGCGTGGCGCGGGTCCAGTCTCAACCGCAGATTCCACCCGAGATGCGCCGCGGCTCCACCGCCGGCATGCCGGAGTGGGAGCGCTGGCTCGCGTTTTGCGCCCGCATCGATGGATTCCCGCGCCACCTCTCCATCCACTCCGGCGGGATGCTCGTGACCGCCGCGCCGCTGATCGACATCGCGCCGCTCGAGCGGGCAACGATGCAGGACCGTGTCGTCGTCCAGTTCGACAAGCGCGACGTCGAGACCATCAAGCTGATCAAGCTCGATCTGCTCGGCCTCGGCATGCTGGCCGCGATCGACGAGACCCTCCAGCTCATCGAAAGCGATTGCGCCGCCTGCATCGACCTCGATCGATTGCCGGAGGACGTGCCCGAAGTCTTCGAGATGCTCCAGGCCGCGGATACCGTCGGCGTCTTCCAGGTCGAGAGCCGGGCCCAGATGCAGACGCTGCCGAAGTCGAAGCCGGCCAACCTCGACGATCTTGTAGTCGAGGTCGCGATCATCCGGCCGGGCCCGATCCAGGGCAACGCGGTCCACCCCTACCTGCGCCGCCGGCAGGGGATCGAGCCGGTCGCGTATCTCCACCCCAGCCTCGAGCCGGTGCTGCGCGAAACCCTCGGCGTGATCCTGTACCAGGAGCAGGTCATGCAGATCGCCATCACCGTGGCGGGCTTCAGCGCGGGCGAGTCGGACGGATTCCGGCGGGCGATGGGAACGTGGCGCTCGACCCGCGAGATGGAGAAGCTGCACACCCGCTTCGTCGACGGCTGCCGCGCCACCAACGGCCTCACCGACGAGCAGGCCGAGGAGCTCTTCCGGCAGGTCGCGGCCTTCGCGAGCTTCGGCTTCGCTAAGAGCCACGCCGCGGCCTTCGCCCGAACGGCGTACGAGTCGGCGTTTCTCAAGCTGTTCTACCCGGCGCAATTCACGGTTGGGCTGATCAACGCCCAGCCGATGGGCTTCTATCCGGTCGAGGTGCTAATCAACGACGCCAGGCGCCACGGCGTCGCGATCCTGCCGGTCGACATCAACGCTTCCACTTATAAGACGGCGACGGAGTGGGTCGGGCGTGAAGGTGACGGTGGGAGACCGGGAGCCGCCTCAACGAGCACGCGCGACCCCGGGCCGCGGATAGACAGACCGGCTGCCGTACGTTCGTCGGGCTGCATCGTGCCCTCGGCCGCATCGCGCCGCCGCTGGACGCCCGAGACTGCGACCGGCTACGGCATACGCCTCGGGCTGGCGCTCGTGAAGGGGATCGGCGACGAGCACGCCGAGCGCCTGGACGCCGAGCTCGGCCGCGGCCCCTACCACTCTCTGGCGGACGTCGTGGCCAGGACGGAGCTGCCCGAGGAAGTGATCGAGCGCCTCATCCGAGCCGGCGCCCTCGATTCGCTCAGTCGGCCCCGGCGTGAACTGCTCTGGCAGTTGCGCGAGGTCATGGGCGCCACTCAAGGCGGCGAACGTCGAACGGGCAGGGCCGCGGGACGGCCGATGGACCTTCGCCTGCCGCCCACGCCCGCCCCGGAACTCCCGCCATTGACCGAGCGCGAAAGGCTGGGCGACACGTACTCGGTTCTATCGCTCGACGCGAACCGCCAGGTTATCTCGCTCTTCCGCCCCGCCCTCGAACGACTCGGGGCGGTAACCAACGCCTCGCTGGCGGATCGCGGACCCGGTCCGGTTCGCGTCGGCGGCCTGGTCGTCACCCGCCAGCACCCAATGACGGCGCGTGGCACGGTCTTCCTGGCCCTCGAAGACGAGACGGGCATGGTCAATGTCACTCTCTGGCCGGATGCGTGGGCGCGACTTCGAGGAGTGGTGCGCCACGCGCTGCTCTACGTGGACGGGATGCTCCAGCGCGAAGCGAACGTCGTGAACGTGATCGCGCGCGACATCAAGCCGCTCCCCGCGGTGGCGGAGACGGTGGGTGGACCGGCCCGGCCGGAGGGCGTGCGAGCGCTCGGATACAGCGGTATGCGCCGCGGTTGACTTGACCGGCCGATCGTCGAGTCGTCGGCCGCCCTTCGGCCCTTCGCCCTAGCGCGTTGCGGGGCGGCTCCGCTGAGCTGGCCGCTTGCTGCCACGAGCCGGCGGCTTGTTCCGCGGTCCCGACGTCAGGGCCAGGAAGCGCTTGTACCACCCGGAGAGTGCGCCCATCAGCGCGCCGAAGGCCAGCGAGGTCGACAGCAGCTGGATCGCAGTCGCGAGCAAGTCCGAGGCAGAGGTTCCGCCGGCCGAGCTCGATCCCGCACCTGCCGGACTCGGACTCGCCACGGGCGAGCCGCTCGGCACGGACGTGGGACTTGCAGCCGGCGAGCCGGACGAAGACGGCGCCGAGCTGGCTACCGCGATTTGGGAAGGCGCTGCCGACACGGTCGCGATCGGGCTGGCAGACGCCGAAGGGCTTTCTGAGGCCGTCGGGATCCCGCCCGCACTCGTGAACTTCAGCGCGGTAACCCCGAGCACCACGACCAGGGTCATCGATGCCATGAAACCGGCAATCATGCCGGCGAGCCAGGTCGCTCGGGGCGCCAGGAAGCCCGCGACCATCGGCGGCAGCAGGGGAACGGGGTAGAAGAGGAACTGGGCCAGATAGGGAACGATGGGATCGCTGGTGTTGCCGTTCTTGTCGATCCGAAGCGCTATGTACCCACCGGCCAGAACGCATATGACGAAGATCGGCCAGACGGCGTTGGAACCGAAGATCAGAGACCGGATATTGCGGATGTCGTCGAGGTAGTGGGGCTGCTTTGCGGCCGACCGCGCCGCCGCGACAATGCCCATGCGGGCCACCGGCTGAACGTTCGGCTGGGTCCGCTGTTCGCGGCCCGACACCGGCTTTGCACCCGCCACATCCGCGCCGCCGGCCGCTTGGCCAATCTCGGCCTCCTGCTTAGCCAGTAGATAAGCGCGGTATTTGCGGCGCGCCTCAGCTCTGTCGGTTCTCTTGGCGCGGGCCACGTGGTCTCCTCGGGTCGAGTTTGGTCGGGTGAGCACGCCATCCCGCGTGAGATCGCGCGGTCGGAATGGTAGTCGATGGCGGGTCCGGCCACAGGCCGTCCGAGTGCGGATAAGCCGGGAATAAGCCGCCGCGAAGCCGCGGCGTGTACAACGGGTCCGCTCAATCCCGCCGGACAGGCCGTCTGAGGTGCCAAAAAATGCCTGCTCCGCGCGGGGTCTTCGCCCTGCTCGTCTCACTCCTGGTCGCGTCCGCCACGATAGCCGCAACGATGCCGCCGGGACTCGCAGCGGCCGCCACGACGTGGCCGCCGTCCGCCGGACTCGTTCTGGCGGAGTTCATGACGGGTGGTGCATCTGCCT
Organism: Candidatus Limnocylindrales bacterium; assembly: GCA_044449785.1. Classification (GTDB taxonomy): domain Bacteria; phylum Chloroflexota; class Limnocylindria; order Limnocylindrales; family CSP1-4; genus Fen-1039. Next base: position 15,010 of record JBIOII010000026.1, on the reverse strand, counting down.
CGGATGAGTACGTCGAGATCGCGGACGCCGGGGTAACGGCAGCCGACCTGGGCGGTTGCGAGCTGGTCTACGTAACGGCGTCCGGCTCGACGGTCACCCGCAAGGCCCTCTTCTCCACGTCGCTTCTGCTGGCTCCGGGCCAGCACCTGCTCGTCGCCAACGCGACCGGCATCTACGGACCTATCGCCGATCAGACGTATTCGGGCGGCTTGTCGTCGGACGGGGGTGCGCTCGTCCTGCGCAGCCTCGACGGGACGGTGATCGATGCCGTTGGGTGGGGCACCGCTGCGAATGCGTTTGTGGAAGGTGCCGTCGCTCCCGCTCCGCCGGCGAAATCTAGCCTGGAACGCAAACCGGGCGGCGCCGCCGGTAACACGCAGGACACGAACGACAATCTCTCGGATTGGTTCATCCAGCCGAACCCCGTCCCGCAGTCGCTGGCATCGTCACCAATCCCCGGCCCGGCGGCGTCCCCCTCTCCCGTCGCCTCGCCCCCGGCGACGGGCACCCCGACTTCGATGGTGACCGAGCCCGTGGCGGAGCCGACTCCGGCGTCGAGCGCGCCACCCGCTCCGACCGGAACGCCGGTGCCGAGTGCCGGCGCGTCTTCGGCGACGACCCAGGCGCCGACCGCGACGCCTTCTCCGACTGCGACGCCAGCGCCCACTCCCACATCGAACGAAACGCCCATCGGGACCCCGGCACCGACGGCAAGCGTGACTGCGACCCCGACCGTTGCCCCGACTTCCGCCGCGACCCCAACGCCCGCCGCGAGCCCCAGCTCTTCGAAGTCGCCGAGTGCTCCCACTTCCGAAGTGATCTCGATCGCGGCCGCTCGTGCTCGCGCTGTCGGCGCCCGAGTCCACGTCACGGGTGTGGTCACGGTCGGGGCCGGAATCGTCGGAGCCGCCGATCTCTGCGCCATCGAGGATTCGACGGGCGGCATCTTCGTGCGGCTCGCGGCCGGGACAGCCGGGATGGCGGTTGGGCAGCCGGTCGAGGTGGAAGGCGTGCTCGCGGCGCCATACGGGCAGCTCGAGGTTCGCGATCTCGGGCTGCTGGCGATCGGTCCCGCCGGCCCCGAACCCGAGCCTGTGCGAACCGGCCTCGGGGACATCGTCGAGAAGACCGAGGGATCGCTCGTCACGATAAGCGGCACCGCCACCTCTGTAACCACCGAGAGTGGCAGGCTGACCATCACCGTCGGCGACGGAACCACATCGATCCGCGTTCTGGCCGATCCGCCGACGGGTTTGTCCCGCGACGACGTCACGCGGGGCGACGCGGTTGTAGCCACCGGCATCGTCGGGCAGCGAGCCACGGCTACCGGTCGGCTCGACGGCTACCGGCTGTGGCTCCGGCGCGCCACCGATCTCGTCGTCAGCTCCCCGCTCGATACCGCTACGGCCATCCCATCTTCAGTGTCTCCGTCCCCGGCCGCACACCGCGACCTCGCGTCCGCGCTCGGGACGCGCAACGCGGCGGTCGACGTTGTGGCGACGGTCATCGGAGCTGTCGGGCTCTTCGAAATCGGCGGGCCGACGATCGTAGTCGACGATGGCACGGCGGCCGTGGCGGTCGTCTTGCCGGACGGGGCGGAGGCACCGCGCACGGGCATGTCCGTGCGAGTCGTCGGCAAGGTCGGCAGGTGGGAGGGGGGCCCGACGGTGCTGGCCTCGCAGGTGACGTCGCGCGGTGAGCTGCAGGCCGTCGCTCCGCGCTCGATCACGGGCTCGTTGGATGGCTCGCTCGAATGGCGCCTCGTCACCGTCTGCGGTCGCATAGACAAAGTGATCCACGCCGGTTCAAGGTGGCGGGCCGACATGACGGTGGATGGCCACGCGGTCGTCGTCCTGGGCGAACCGGCCGCCGGGATCACAGTGGCGAGCTCCTCGGCCGGGCGCATGGCCGTGGTCGTCGGGATCGTTCGCCGATCGACTTCCGACCCTTCGGTTTTCCAGCTGTTGCCACGTAGCGGGCTGGACTTCCGGCTCGGACCCGCGTCGAGCGCTCTCGGAGCCGTCGCAGCCGCACGCTCCGGTGGTCGGCGAGCACCGGTGGTGGCAGCGGCGACCCCAATGCCGGCCCCGCATCGAACGCAATCGGCATCGGATTGCTCGATGGCTATGTCGGCCAGAACGTAACCGTGGCCGGTCTCGTGACCGAGACTGCCGGCGGCACCGCCACGATCGACGATGGCACCGGCCGGGTGCGGGTCGGTGGTCAGGCCGCCGCCGATGCGGTCGAATGCTCGAACCGGGCGATGCCGTAGAAGTGACCGGCCTCGTTCGGCGGGACGACCTGGGATTGATCGTCGACGCGGACCCGGCGTCGATCGTCGACCTGCCGGGCGATGGCGCCGCCGCTCCGACGAGCAGTGCGGGCATCGACGGGCTTCTCCCGAATACCGCCTCGCAAAGCCCCGGTCCGTCGCAAGCGGCCGCGGCGGCAAGCCGGCGAGCCGTGGCAGCCGCTGCCCTGCCCGATGTTCTGACTACGATCTCGATCCTTCTCGCGCTGCTGGCCGTTTCGGCGGCCGCGCTCGCGCTGTCAAGAAACCGCGGCCGGATCGGCAAGATCGCCGTCCTGAGGGCGCCCGCAGTCTCCGCCCGGCTCGCCCGTATCCGGTCGTGGCGACCTGGCCGCGGCCGGCGGAACCGCCCATGAATGGTGTGGCCGGCCCCTTCCGCCTCGTGAGCCGCGTTGCGCCACGCTTGACGCTCGTCTTTGGGGCCGTCTATGCTCGCGCCAGGTGCCCAGAGTTGCGCACCAGCTACGAGGGACGAGGCATTGCCGAACGCGGACCCCTCCCCGTACCCCTACTGATGCCGAGTATCTTTCGGAATGCCCAACGGAAACGACGGGTTCACGCCGAAATCGGTCGGGGTCGGCCCGTGGCCGGTACCAATCGGCAGGCAACCACGGATTCATCGCCTATCAGGTACGCTTGCCTGAGCAGGCGGGACCATCAAGTCCGGGGCCATGCCCCGTTCGTCACTGGGAGGCTTTGAACATGGCCGAGGGCTACTGCGTCAAGGACAAGAAGAAGGTCGAGATCAAGAACGCCGAGCGGATCACGATGAAGAATGGCAAGCCCGCAACCCAGGGCACGTGCCCGCTTTGCGGTGGCAAGGTCTTCCGTATCGGCGCCTGAACGGCCGAACAGGAACGTTCTTTGCGACCCCCGCTCCAGCGGGGGTCGCGGCTTTTCCGGCGTCAACGCGCCGGCGTTCTCGTGAGGGGACGTCTAGCCGCCCGTGGAATCGCCGCGCTGCCCGGCTACTCGGGGCGGGCAAGTTTCGCGGGGCGAGGTCCAAAGGGCCTTCCGGCACGGGCTCATGCCTGCCGGGCGTGATGGCCGGCACGCTCCCGCCGGTCAGAGCAGACGGCTCGAATGGGCCGTGCGGCCCGCTGGAGCCCGAATCCCCTTTGCTAGAATTGGCGGGCACCTCGGCACATCAAACACCGTGAGGTCTCCTCTGTCAGCACCACCTGTCCTCGCCCTCGATTTGGGCGGGACTCACATTCGGGCCGCCGTCGTTCAGAACGACGGTTCGCGCCATGCCATCACAAGGGGCCGCACGCCGGTTAGCGACGGCCCGGCCGCGATTCTGGATGCCTGTGAGATGGCACTCCGTGGCGTGATGGACAAAGCCCCGGACGTAGTCAGGGACGCCGTTGCCGGTATCGGCATCTCCACTCCGGGACCGGTCGATACATGGCGCGGTGTCGTCATCGAGACCCCGAACATGGGCCCTAAGTTCGTCGACGTGCCGATCGCCGGGGAACTCGGATCCCGGCTCCGACTGCCGGCCTTCCTGGAGCGGGACACCAACGTCGCGGCCCTGGGCGAGATGGCCTTCGGAGCCGCTCGAGACTGCCCCGATTTCATCTACCTGACCGTCTCCACCGGCGTCGGAGGGGCCATAGTGTCGGAGGGCCGGATCTTCCACGGCCCCGACGGAACGGCCGGCGAGTTGGGCCACACGCCCGTCGCCATGGAAGGCATCTGCGGTTGCGGCGCGGTCGGCCACCTCGAGGCGTTCATCGGCGGCGCAGCCATAGCCCGAACCGCCCGCGCCGCTGTGGCCGAAGGCCGGAGCCCGTTCCTTGCCGCGCGCGCCGACCATAAGGGCATCGGCGGCCTCGAAGCCCGCGATGTCGCCGAGGGCGAGGACGCCGGCGACGAAACCTGTCGATCCATCATGGAACGCGGCCGGCGCGCCTTCGCGGTTGCCTGCGTCGGTTTCGTCGACGCACTGAACCCAACCCGGATCGTCGTCGGCGGCGCGATCTCGGATGCCCAGGGAGAGCGACTGCTCGGTCCGGCTCGGGCCGAGGTCGCCGCCACCGCCTTCCGCACCCCGCGCAGCCGCGTCCAGATCGTCCACGCCGAGCTCGGCGCAGACGTGAGCCTGGCTGGCGGGCACCCACTAGTGATCGCGCGTCTCCGCGACCCGGCCTGGCGCAGCGGTCGGGCCACACCCCTCACCGCGAACGGTTGACCGAGCGCGGCATCGATCTCCTGGAGGACAACAATGGCAGTTCGTGTCGGTATCAACGGTTTCGGTCGCATCGGCCGACAGTCGCTCAAAGCGATTCTCGAGCGCGCCCCCGGTCTCGAAGTAGTCGCCGTCAACGACATCGTCGACGTCCCGACCAACGCGCTTCTCTTCGCCCATGACTCGACCTACGGCAATTTCGACGGCACCGTCAGCCATACCGATGACTCGATCGTCATCAACGGCAAGGCGATCAAGGTCTTCCAGCTGACCGATCCGTCTCAGCTGCCGTGGAAGGATCTCGGCGTCGATATCGTCATCGAATCGACCGGCCGCTTCACCGAGGCCGACAAGGCCCGCGCCCACATCACCGCCGGCGCCAAGAAGGTCCTCATCAGCGCCCCCGCAAAGGGCGAGGACATCACCATCGTCCTCGGCGTAAACGAGGGGAAGTACGACCCGGCCAATCACGTGATCATCAGCAACGCCAGCTGCACCACCAACTGCCTGGCGCCCGTCGCCAAGGTCCTCAACGACACGTTCGGGATCGACAAAGGCGTGATGAACACGATCCACAGCTACACCAACGACCAGAAGATCCTGGACGTTGCCCACAAGGATCCGCGCCGCGCCCGCTCGGCCGGACTCAACATGATCCCGACAACCACCGGCGCCGCCAAGGCTCTCGGGCTGGTCATCCCCGAGCTCAAGGGCAAGGTCGACGGGTTCAGCCTGCGGGTCCCGACGCCCACGGTCAGCATCGTCGACTTCGCCGTGGAGCTCCGCGACGAGACCAGCGCCCAGGGGATCAACGACGCCTTCCGCGCCGCCGCCGCCGGCCCGCTCAAGGGCATCCTCGGGGTCAGCGACGAGCCGCTCGTCTCCATGGACTTCAAGGGTGACACGCGCTCCTCGATCGTCGACTCGGCTCTGACCATGGTGATCGGCGGGACCGGCAAGTTCGTCAAGGTTCTGGCCTGGTACGACAACGAGTGGGGCTACAGCAGCCGCGTCGCCGACCTGACCAAGTTCATCGCCGAGCGCCTCTAACCATCGCTTCGTAGTCGGAACGGGGCCGGTGGCGTTGCCACTGACCCCCGGCCGACCTCAGCCAAGCCCGAGGTCAAGATGAACAAGCTCACCATCAGGGACCTGGACGCGGCAGGCAAGCGCGTCTTCGTCCGCGTGGATTTCAACGTGCCCCTCGAGGACGGCAAGATCACGGACGACAGCCGGATCGTGGCCGCCCTGCCGACCATCCGAGCGCTGCTGGCCCAGGGCGCGGTCGTCATCCTGGCCAGCCACCTCGGGCGGCCCGACGGCAAAGTCCAGGACAGCATGCGTCTGCGGCCCGTCGCCGAGCGCCTCTCGCAGCTGCTCAAGATGCCGGTTCCGGTCACCGGCGACGCCCTCGGCGTCGGCACGGAGGACGCGATCAAACGCCTCAAGCCGGGCGAATGCATCCTGCTCGAGAACCTACGCTTCCACGCCGAAGAGGAGAAGAACGATCCCGCGTTCGCCAAAGCCCTGGCGAGCTACGCCGATGTCTACGTCAACGACGCTTTCGGAACCGCCCACCGCGCCCACGCCTCCACCGAGGGAATCGCCCATCTGCTGCCGGCCTACGCGGGCCTGCTCATGGAGAAGGAGATCGAGTTCCTCGGCAAGCTGATGGAGAACCCGGAGCGGCCCTTCGCGGCGATCATCGGCGGGGCCAAGGTCTCGGGGAAGATCAAGGTCCTGCGCAACCTGGTCGACAAGGTCGACATCCTGGTCATCGGCGGCGGCATGGCCAACACCTTCATGCTCGCCCAGGGCAAGCCAGTGGGCAAGAGCCTGGTCGAGCCGGATCGTGTCGAAGACGCCAGGGCGATCATGGAGTCGGGCGCCAAGCACGGCACCAAGATCATCCTGCCGAGCGACGTGGTCGTGGCCAAGGAAGTCACCCGCGGCAGCGAGTACAAGACTCTCGCGTCGGACAAGGTGCCGGCCTCCTGGAACATCGTCGACGTCGGCAAGCAGAGTCTCGAGGCGATGCGCAAGGCTCTCGAGCCGGCGCGGACCGTCTTCTGGAACGGTCCCCTGGGCGTCTTCGAGATCCCCACCTTCTCGGTCGGGACCAAGGAGATCGCCCGGTTCCTCGCCGGTCGAGCCCAGGCGGGCGCGACTGTCGTGGTCGGTGGCGGCGACTCCGTCGCGGCCGTCGAGCAGCAGGGCCTGGCCGACAAGATGACCCACATCTCAACGGGCGGCGGCGCGTCGCTCGAGTTCCTCGAGGGCAAGGAGCTGCCCGGCGTAGCCGTGCTCCTCGACCGCAATTAGGCCTGGAGTTGTCATGACTACTATCGATCTGATCGAAGCCCGCCAGATCCTCGACTCGCGAGGCAACCCGACCATCGAGGTCGACGTAGTCCTCACCGACGGCTCAGTCGGCCGGGCCGGCGTCCCGTCGGGCGCCTCCACCGGCGCCAACGAGGCCGTCGAACTGAGGGACGGCGACAAGAGCAAGTTCGGCGGCAAGGGCGTCCTCAAGGCCGTGGCCAATGTCCGCGACGTCATCGCGCCCGAGCTTCTCGGCACGGACGCGTCGGACCAGGCCGGTCTCGACGCAGCCCTCATCGCCCTCGATGGGACCCCGAACAAGAGCAACCTCGGAGCCAACGCGATCCTCGGCGTCTCGCTCGCGGCGGCGCACGCCGTTGCGGCCAGCTACGAGATGCCGCTTTACCGCTACCTCGGTGGCGTCGGAGCCCGGATCGTGCCGGTCCCGTTCTTCAACATCCTCAACGGCGGCAAGCACGCTCTGAACTCCACGGACTTCCAGGAGTTCATGGTAGCTCCGGTGGGCGTCGAGACCTTCGCCGATGCCCTCCGCGCGGGTGCCGAGGTCTTCCACGCCCTCAAGTCGATTCTGAGCGCGGACGGATTCTCGGTCGGGCAGGGCGACGAAGGCGGCTTTGCGCCGTCGCTGCCGTCGAACGAGGCGGCGGTCGAGGTCATCCTTCGGGCCATCGAGAAGGCCGGCTACAAGCCGGGCGACGAAGTGGCGATCGCCCTCGATCCGGCCACCAGCTCGATCCTGGTCGAAGGCACCGGAACGGGCGGCAAGGTCGGCCAGTACAGGCTCGAGAAGGAGGGCCGAACGCTCGACTCCGGCCAGCTGATCGACCTCTGGGAGAAATGGATCGCCAAGTACCCGATCATTTCGCTCGAGGACGGCCTTGCCGAGGACGACTGGGCCGGCTGGGCCGAGCAGACTAAGCGTCTCGGCTCCAAGGTCCAGCTCGTCGGCGACGACATCTTCGTGACGAACCCGGAGTTCATCGCCCGTGGCATTCGCGAGTCGTCCGCCAACTCGGTCCTGATCAAGCTCAACCAGATCGGCACGATCACCGAAACGGTCGATGCGATCGCGATGGCCCGCCGCGCCGGCTGGACGGCCATGGTCAGCCACCGCTCGGGCGAGACGGAGGACACGACGATCGCGGACTTCGTGGTCGCGATGGGCACGGCCCAGATCAAGACGGGCGCCCCGTCGCGCTCGGAGAGAGTAGCCAAGTACAATCGGCTCCTCCGGATCGAGGAAGAGTTGGGGGACGCGGCGCTGTACCTCGGCCGGGAGGCCCTGGCAGGCGCCAAGCCGTAGACGTTCGCATCGTTTGATTCCGGGCGGAAGAACGGGGAGTTCACGCAGTTGGCGTGGATCAGCTGTCCGGATGCCGCCACGCCGCCCGCAGCTCCCCGCCGTCTTCTACTCCGCCCCACCCACAACAACCGAGAGATTGGGAGCGGCTTCGCTCCAGAACTCAGCAACCGCTCAGGCCCCGTTCGGGCGTGACCACGGCTCGCGGTCCAGGGCCGCCTCGAAGTCGGCCCACTATGCATAGGCTGGCCGTGCGAGACGAGGACGTAAGGACGCAACATCAGGCTCCCAGTCGTCGCCTGCGCGCCATTGCCAGTGCGGCTGTCGCCACAGCCACAGGCCGTTCGTCACGTCGCGGATCTCGATGCTCACGGTGAGGGATCGTACCTCCGGGGATGGCCTGCTCGGGGCCCGGATGGCCGAGCGGCACCCAGCCTCCCGGAATCGAAACGGGCCGCGCAATCGGCGCGACCCGTTCCCTTGGAGTGGCTGCCGGTTACAGCTTCTTGCCGATGGTGCTGAGGATCGTCTGGATCGTGCCGCTCAGGAAGAGCAGCGCGAGAACCGCGGCGATGGCGATGAGGGCGAGGATCAGCGCGTATTCGGCAAGGCCCTGGCCCCTTTCGGACCGGATGAGCATCGAAGGCCTCCTGGGATGAGAGCGACGGATAACCGAGATGAGTGCGATTGGGCTAGCGTATCCGGAAGCGACCAGCGAGCATAGTTACCGGACTGGCCCAATTGGGGTGGCCAAATAGTTCTACGCCACGGGCGAGGCTTTGGGGCCTTAAGGGGCGGAACACTGAGATCTACGGCCAGTGGTGGGGCCCTGCCGCAGGCTAAACACAGCGGTCCCGGAGGGCCCGCCAGGATCGGCCGTCTACTCCAGCGCGCCGCCGCTCTCGTTGGCACCGGGGGCGTTCTCGAGGAACGACGCGGCCGTCAACTGCGTCCGGTTGACCATGACCAGGGCGAAGTGGCTGATCACCCGCCGGTCGGCCAGGGAGCGGGCGGTGACGTCGGTCATGGCCACGTAACGGGGATCCGAGGTGTCGACGAAGGTGGCGATGTCCGTCTCCTGGAACGCATAGATAGTTCCGGCGAGCGTGTGACCGGCCGTGAAGATGATCAGCTGTCGAGGAGCGCGTTCCATCAGCGGCCGATCGAAGCCGCCTGCCAGCGCGGACGGGGCGGTAGATACATCTTCGGGACTCTGGCCGATGAAGGTAATGTCGTCCTGGTTGACCATCAGCTCCGAGACGACCAAGTTCGTGGGCTCCCCGTTGCGGCGGAGGAGTTGGGCGCTCTTGATGCGGACGAAGCCGCGGTTGTGGTTGAGCATGTCAGAGAGACGGTTGAAGCCAAGCAGCGAGATCTCGCCGGACACCCTCAAATGGGGGCCGATGAGCTCTATCCTCTCGTGCTTGATTTGCGCTGACGGAATATCCGAAGAGAGCGGGTCAGAGCCCTGCGGATCGAAGCCGGATGGTGATCGCCCCCAGGCCATCGGACGCCCTGCCTCCTGATCAACTCGCCGGGCCGGCGCGGCTTCGATGATCTCGGCTGCGCCGCCGTCATCCCCATCTTACGACGGGCACTCCCCCAGTTCTCCGTCAGGCGAGACGGATTGCCGGCAGCTCGATCCAGAGTCTCGCGCCCCCACCGGATCGATTCTCGGCCCCGACACGCCAGCCGTGTGCCTCGGCCAGGGCTCGGACGATCGAGAGCCCCAGACCGCTCGTTCCGGTGCCGCGGCTGCGAGATGGATCGGCCTGATAGAAACGCTCGAAGATCCGGGGCAGCGACTCTGCCGGAATGCCGGGCCCGGTGTCTTCGACAGCAATTCGGACGGCCGGCCTCTGCTGCCCGCTTCGCCCGGTGGCGGCAACGCCCGGTGTTGCGGCGCCGGATGCCGCGACCACCACCGCCCCGCCCTCCGGAGTGTGTCTCAACGCGTTGTCCACGAGGGCACCGATCGCCTGGCGCAGCCGGTCCTGATCTGCCTCCACGATCAAGCCCGCTGGCGCGTTCACCGAGAGCTTGACCGAGCCGCCGGCGGCCCGCGCCTCGAAGCCGGCCACCACCGATTCGAGTACTCCTCGGACGTCGAATGAGCGCCGCTCGAGCGGGAGGTGCCCTCCTTCGGCGAGGCTGATGGTGCGCAGGTCGTCGACGATGCGGGCCAGGACGCGCGATTGGTCGCGGATCGTTTCCAGATGCCGCCGCTCGGGCGTATAGACGCCGTCGATGATCGCGCTGGAGGTGGCGTCGATGACGGCCAGCGGAGTCTTGAGCTCGTGAGCGGCGTCTTGCAGGAATCGCCGCCTCGTTTCGTCGGCGGCCTGGAGCTGGTCCGCCATCGAGTCGAAAGTGCGCCCGAGCTGGCCGAACTCGTCGGTGCGGTCCGCAAGCCCCGAACGCTGTCCCAGATCGCCGCGCGCCACGCCGGCCGCGGCCTGCTCGAGTCGGGTGAGCGGCCGCACGAGCCGTCCGGCGCCGAGGAGCCCGAAGAGCGACGCAACCGAGGCCGCGGCAATAGCGGCCAGGATCAGGCGGATGATCGTGGTTTGCTGGGCCTGGCCGCTGGTCGTGGGAGCCGCGGCCGGCGGCTGGCTCGCGGTCGCGGCGGCGATCGGGGTAGCCGTGGCGGCGACCTGGGTGGGCGTGCCAGCCGAGGCGGTGGGAGTGATCGACGGAGCAGCCGGCGGCGGTCCGTTTTCGTTTTCGGTTTCGACCTCGCCGGCGGTCGTGATTGCCGTTGCTTCAGGACGGGCCGTGGGCCCGTGCGTCGCAACCGACTGGCCGGTTTCGGTGTCGGTGTCGACATCCGAGAAGCCCTGGGTCACGATCGGTGGCGTGGCAAGCGCGATCACAGCTGCGGTCGCGAGCGCGACCAGTGCAAACCCGAGGGCGATTCGCCAGCGCAGACTCACGGCCCCTCCCCCGGCATCAGACCCCGTCTATGGGGCGTGCGGCCCTATAGCCGACGCCACGAACCGTTTCCACGTACGGTCCGCCGTCGGGGCGCGCTCCGAGCTTGGCTCGAAGGTTCTTGACGTGGCTGTCGATCGTTCGATCGAAACTGTCGAAGGCCTCGCCGAAGACTCGCTGGCCGATCTGCTCCCTCGACCAGACCCGGCCGGGCTGCTCCGCCAGCGCCGCCAGGACGTCGAGCTCGGTTCGCGTGAGCGCGAGACTCCATCCGGCGCGGGTCGCTTCGCGAGCGTCGAGGTCGATCGTGAGATCGAAGAAGCTCGTGGGTTGCGGCGGCGGATCGGCGCCGGGCGCGACCTGATTCGAGTTCGGGCGTCCGAAGCGACGCAGGATAGCCCCCACCCTGGCCACTACCTCGCGCGGCTCGAACGGCTTGATCACGTAGTCGTCGGCGCCGAGCTCGAGTCCGGCGACTCGGTCGATGACGTCGTCGCGGGCCGTCAGCATCAGCACGCCGACGCTCGAGCCTTCGCTCCGCAGCGCCCGCAGGACGTCGAACCCGGATCGGCCGGGTAGCATGACGTCCAGGACCAGCAGGTCCAGCCCGGCGGTCCGGCCGTGCTCGAGGGCGGTCTCACCGTCCGCGGCCTCCAGGACCTCGTAGCCTTCGCGTTCCAGGTACGCCCGGACCACCTCACGGATGTGAGGCTCGTCGTCGGCAACGAGGATTCGCGATCCCATGGTCGCAACGATAGCCGAGTCGGCCCAGGTGCGGAACCACGGGGCGGTCGTTCGGAGACCCGGGTTCACCCCGGAGAGGGCCAAGTGGATCTCCGATCAGGCAGCTGTCCGGGGAAGATGTTCGTCGATGGCGGAGCGCGACTGCTTCGGGTCGGCGTACCAGGTCGCATCGACCCATGCGTATCCAGCCCACTCGGCCGGAAGCGCTTCCTCACGGAAGATGGCCTGGTTCGGGCACGCTTGTTCGCAGGAACCGCAATCGATGCAATTCGCCGGGTCGATGTAGAACTTCCGGTCGAATTTGGGATCGCCGGTGATGCAATCGACCGGGCAGACTTCCACGCACGACTGGTCCATGTTGTCGATGCACGGTTCGGCTATGACGTAAGCCATGGAACTCCTCCAGAGTCGGCGCCGGGACGGTCGAGCGGGCCGCGAGGCGCGACGAGCGCCACGGGGGTGCCGGCCCGCTCGACTCGGGGACGATGGGCGACGTTCGAGATTCCGATCACAACGCGGTAGGTAATCAGGAAGACGGCGGCAGCCACCGGGATCAAGTAGATCCAGAAGGCCCAGGCCGCGCCGCTATCCGAGCCGGAGGCGATTCCGTGGAACGTCGCCCCGATGAAGGCCAGGAAGGTGATGTAGTGGATGAGCCGCCAGACGCGCTGGCCGATGTGCCGGCGGACGTAGAAGCTGGCCGTGACCACCGCAGTCGCATACAGGGTGAGCTGGCCGATGCCGACGGTCATCGGGGCGTACGGCGAGGCAAACGGGACGACGATCGCTCGTGGGGTGAACTGGAAGCTCTGATCGAAGATGAGCAGCGAGGCGTGCAGGACCCCAAGGAGCAGGGCCACGATGGCCAGGTCCTTGTGCAACGCGAAACTGACCGGACGGTGGGCGATCGCGTCGAGGATCTTGGTGGACAGAAGCAGGCCGTAGAGGACCGACGCAGCGAGGACGAAGTAGGCGAGAAAGCCGAGGGCGCGGACGGTATACCAGGCCAGCAGCCCGGGCTGGAGTGCGGCAACGGCGCCGACGCGGCGAAGGGCGGTGGGGCCCGTCGCGCCGATGACCACGCCGACCACGATGGCGAGCAGGACCCAGCCGACGATACGTATCGGAGCCGGCACGCCTCGATAGACGGCGCCACCCTTGACGGGTCGTCGCGCAGCGGCGCCGGGCAAGGCTGGCGGAGCGGCGGCGCCGGGCAAGGCTGGCGGAGCGGCGACGCCGAGCGGCCGCGGTCCCCCGAGCGGGTTCGGCGCCCTGAGCGGATTGGCGGCCCTGAGCGGATTGGCGGCCCTGAGCGGATTGGTGGCCCCGAGCGGCCGCGGTCCCCCGAGCGGGTTCTGCGCCCCGAGCGGATTGGCGGCTCCGAGCGGGTTTGGCGCCCCGAACGGATTGGCGGCCCCGAGCGGCCGCGGTCCCCCGAGCGGGTTCTGCGCCCCGAGCGGATTGGCGGCTCCGAGCGGGTTTGGCGCCCCGAACGGCCGCGGTCCCCCGAGCGGGTTCTGCGCCCCGAGCGGATTGGCGGCCCCGAGCGGGTTTGGCGCCCCGAACGGATTGGCGGCCCCGAGCGGCCGCGGTCCCCCGAGCGGGTTTGGCGCCCCGAGCGGATTGGCGGCGCCGAGCGGCCGCGGTCCCCCAAGCGGGTTCGGCTCGCTCGGTGGCCAGGGCTCCGAATCCGGAGTGGCCACGGATTCCCGGCTCGCGAACCGGGAGCGATCTGGCTGCGTCGGGTCCATCGTCAACTCGCCAGCAGCGACATCGTGACGGGCAGGGCCTGGACCTCCCCGGCCGCGTTGAGCAACATGGCGCCGCGGACTCGAGCGCGCTCTAGAAGGGCGAAGGCCTCGACGCTGCCGGCGATGACCGCGGCCTTCGCCAGCGCTTCGGCCCGCAGCGCGGATCCGGCGATGACGGTGGCCTGGACCACGTCGGTCACCGCCGGGCGCCCGGTCCGCGGGTCGATCAGATGGTGCCTGACTGTGCCGCCGACCTGCCAGCGGTGGATCGACGTGCCCGAGGTTGCCACTCCCCAATGAGTTGGGGCGCCGGCGGCCGGCGAGCCGAGGCGGAGGACGGCCAGATTCGCGTCCGCGGTCCGAGGATCCTCTATGCCTATCTCCCACCACCTGCCTGGGGCGCACCGAATGGCGAGATCCCCGTCCGCGTCGACGATCGCGCTCGGCCAGGCGGCCAGAAGGGCCAGGGCGCGGTCGGCCAGCCAGCCCTTTCCGACGCCGCCGAGGTCGAAGTGCAGACCCGGCGGCCGCTCGACGATTGCGCTTCCGCGCCGGCCGGAAACCAGCCGCCACTCGCCCAGCCGAGACGCGGCGGCGCGCCTCGGCTGGCCCTCGGCATTGAGACGGGCGTCGAGCAGCGTGATGTCCGCGAACCCTTCGCTTAGCTCGGCCGCGGCGATCCCGGCGAGCAGAGCGCCGGCGAGGGTCGGTCCCACGCCGACCGCCGTCTCCGGGTCGGCGTTGAGTTGCGCCAGGTCCGAATCCTCCGCGTGTCGGGTGAGTCGAGACGCCCAGCGGTCGATGCGAGCGGCGACCCGCAGGCTGTCACGCCCGGCTTCGGCCTCCCGGCCCTCCGCGTCGAGGTGGACGACGAGGCGCCCGCCCATCGACTTGGTGGCGAGGCTCGCCGGTTCGATCGCCCCTATCGGCTCGTGGTTTGCCGGGGGTGGGATCCGCGGCATCGTCAAATCGGCACTCGGGGCGACGGTCACGGCACGACCTTGCCGGACTGGGTGGTCTTGACGATGATCGGCGCCGGTGCCCCGCCGCCCTTCTGGGCCGGTGCCGGGACGTTGACGATCACGGTGATCGGGGTCGGTGCCGTCGCCGGGATGACGGTCGCGCCGGGTGGAGCCGTCTGACCGGGCAACAGCTGTACGTACTGGATCGGACGCTGCACCTGCACCGTACCGGGCGTGGCGTTCGGATCCACGGTCGGCTGAGATAGTGGCTGCTGCACCGTCAGCACCTGCGTGGCCGGTCTGGGTGGCAGGATGATCGCGGTCGCGAGTGCCGAAAGCGCGGCGATTGCTCCCGCGCCCAGAGCGAGCCTCATCGGCCGGGCATCGGGCTTGGCTTTGGCGACGTGGTTAGGCGCCTGACCACGGGTTGGCTGCTGGCTCTCCATTAGTCGCCTCCGCCGTCGTCGCCGCCGGTTG
>JBIOII010000025.1:0-21107 GCA_044449785.1 Candidatus Limnocylindrales bacterium | reverse complement strand
TGTTCCCCGGTCCGCTCGATCGTCTCGAGGACCAGACGGACGGCGCGTTCTTTGATCTCAGGCGGATAGCGACGAGAGCTTGGGTGGGCGGTCGTATCGGTCATGGACTCCATCTTCCTTCAAAGCGATGGAGTCTCCACCAAAGTCAGTGCGGTTCAGTTCAGGGGGATGGGAGTCGGCATCGTGGCACATGCGGGGAGCATGCCACGGCCTGGCGAACAAGGCGTTCGACGGGGCGGCACGCGCCGCCTGACGCGGCAGCCCCAAGTCGGACACGACGTGGTCATCGTGGTGGGGCCATCGGGCGCGATACCTTCGACCACCCGAGCGGAGCCCGGCGTCGAGAAGGTTCTGCGGTCTCACAAGCCAGCTCGTGCCGAGGCAGCGTAGGCGGGCGCTGGACGATCGGCGAGGGATCGATCCCGGCGCGTAAGCTACGACTCAGCTGCCCGAGCTTGTCCACCGAGAGGGGTGGAGGGAAGTGAAACTCGCGCTCACCACGGCCCTCGTCGGGGCACTGCTCCTCGTCTCCCCTGTCGCCGCGTCGACGCCGGCGGCCGCGGTCCTTCGGACCGGCCTCCCGAACCGGGTCCTGACGCCTGGCGCGTACAACCCGGCCGTGACCCAGGCGACGATCCGGACCACGATCTGCGTGTCGGGCTGGACCGCGACGGTCCGCCCGCCGACCTCGTACACGAACCCACTCAAAGTGAGGCAGCTCGTCACCTACGGCTACGCGGACAGGGCGCTCGCCGACTACGAGGAGGACCACCTGGTCAGCCTCGAACTCGGCGGCAGCCCGACGTCGGCCAAGAACCTGTGGCCCGAGCCGCACCACATCAGGATCGGCGGGCTGGACCTCGGCTCGTACACGAAGGATGGCTTCGAGACGCACCTCAAGAGCGTCGTCTGCGCGGGCAGGCTGACGCTCGCCCGGGCCCGGGCCGAGATCGCCACGAACTGGGTGGCCTACTGGAAAGCCTGGAAGGGCCTGTAAGGGTCAACGCTCCCGCCCGCGGATGACGCCCGCAAGGGACCGGCGCCTAGGACGCCCGATAGGGTGACCCATTGGTCGGCCCGTCGCGCTGACAGCTGGTCAGGCGATCGGGACACCGGAGCCGGGCTTAACCGGTCAGTAGGGGCGACTCACCAGATGCCGCCTGCACGCGCTGCTTCTCGGCCGCGGCGGGGTTCCGGGGACGGCGCGGCTTGGAGACATTCGACCGGTCGCGCGGCGCCTTGCGCTGGTCCGCAAGAATCCGGAGAAGTTGGGTGACATCGAGCGTCGGAAGAATCGGGAAGGGGATCTGTAGGCGCGCCGCTAGATCGGCCATCGTCGCCCGCAGGTACGGCCACATCAGCACTATCCCCTCCCGTGCCGAGAAGGCAGCGGCTTGGGCAGGATCGATCGCGGCGTTCGCGACGAAGACGCCCATCATCGTGCACTCAATCTTTGCGAAGGCCTCAGGTCGGAATCCGGCCTTGGCCACGACCTTGAGCAGCAGCGTCAGCGTGCGGCCGTCCGGCTGCACGCCGTGACCCACGATCGACGGTTCCAGCGTCGGTCCGCCGGGTCCGATCGGCTCGGGAGTGCGAGTGACGCGAACCTCGTAGAGGTAAACGTCCTGCATCTGAATGGGAAACGCGATGCTGGGCCCAGGGATTCCCGCTGGCACTGCGGACGCGCTCATGCCACCGCAGCCAGCTCACGCTCGACCGGCGTTTCGACGGACCGAGTCGCGCGGGTGGTAATCGGCCGAGTACCTAGCTGTGTCACGGCGATCGCCTCGAGCACGTTCGTGGCCTGGAGCTCGGCGGTATAGACGTAGTCGGCCGCGGAGAGGTCGATCGGGTAGTAGTCGACGTAGCTGAGCACCACCTCGGTTGCTGGGCCAAGGTTGAGCGTCGACTCCCACCGGGCTCCGGTTGCCTCTGCAATCCGCTGGAACAACGAGATCTGAAAGGAGTGCTGGCCCGATTCGGCGCGCGAAATGACCGACTGTGTCGAGCCAATTAGATCAGCCAGCTGAGCCTGCGAGAGCCCCAACGTTGCCCTGAGCTCGGCGATCGCCGCGGCGGCTGCCTCGTAGGGGTACTCCGCTTTGTACGCGGCCTGGAACCCAACGTCGGCGGCCCACCGGGCGCGAAGATCTTTGAGGCCCATCACGGCCCTCCTCGTCGTCTACGCGACTCCCGATCCACGATCGCCACGTAGGCAGTCACCGCATCCTGTGCCCTGTTGATAAGGGCCTGACGAAGTCGACCCTTCCTCTTCTCAACTACCTGCGCCATGAGGATCTCACTACCGCGGAGGGTCGCGAAGACACGGTACGAGCTGATCTTGACCTCCCACAGATCGTCGGCCAGCTTTTCGAAGAAGGCATCACCGGCCAACGGCCCGGTTGTCTCGAGTCGATCGAAGACGTGTGACGCGCGCCGCTGAATTCCCTCCGCAATGCGTGCATCCGGGTGAGGGGCCTCAAGCCATGCCTCCACCTCGGGTGAGGCCCGGAGTCGGTAGCGCACGACCCTCATGCTTCTGGTCCAGCATGCAACGCCCAGAGGAATATAGCAAGAATGCGATAGTACCTGATTCCATCGAGGTGGTCGACCACCGACCCGTCGCCCCTCACCTGCCGCTCATCCGCGGCCGCCAGCCGGGCAGGTTGTCGTCCGCCCAGGCGACGGCAGGCGGTCTCGCGCCCATCCATCCGCGGCTAGCGTGCTCCGAATGCGACGTGGCAGCTGCGGGCTTGTTCGGCCGCCAGTAGCGACAGGTCGCCATCACCCCGAGTCCGCTTCGCCGGTACCGGTTGCCAGCGTACTCCGCCGATATGGACCCGGTCGGCCCGGCGCGCTGCCCCGAGGTCAGGGGTTCGGGACCGGAGCCGGCGCGACAGGGTTCCTCGTGGCTCGCAGCGCTATCACGATCCCGGCATCGTGCTGACATTTTGGTGCATCTGGGCGAAGGCCGATCGGCGGCGCGGACTGCCGATGCCGCACGATGTAGGCGGCCTCGGGTCGCCGGCCGGTCAAGGTCGGGGGTAACAGCGCGTGCTCTGTGTCTTCTGCGGATCCACCGCCGCTCCTACCAAGGAGCATGTCTACGCCAAGTGGATTCGCGAGGGTCTGTGGGCGACTGGCCCCACGGTGATCACCCGTGCCAAGCTCGGGGAGCAGCGGCGCAATACCACGACCGGCCTCACCTGGATTCTGCGACGGAGCGTCTGCTGCGTATGCAACAGCGGATGGATGTCCACCTACCTTGAGAAACCAGTGAAGGACTGGCTGCTTCCCCCCATGCGAGGCCAGCGGATCGAGTTCATGCCGGAAACACAACGGCTGGTTGCGGCATGGGCAGTGAAGACGGCGCTCATGTTCGAACTTAAGGCCAAAGAGGACGGCCGGCAGGTCGCTGTGGCGCCCGAATCGAACCTCACTTGGCTCTATGACCACCGTACCGACCCGGTGCCACCTCCGGGTAGCCAGGTGTGGATCGCGGCCGTCGACGCCGGGCTGGGAACGGCGGGCGCCCAGCCAGGCTGGCACATGGTGACCACGTCAATGTCGCCCAATGACATGGAGTTCTACTTCGTGACCTTCGCGGTCGGTAATCTCGTGTTTCAGGTTGCGGGGCAGGACTTCAGGCAGCCTGACCACCTCACCAGGACTGGGCAATCACTCGCTATCCTCCAACGCCCCGACTGGCTGATCTCATACCTCACGGCCATCTGGCCGGAGCGATCTGATCTCGTCAGATGGCCGCTCTCGACACAACTGAAACGCAGCGAGCTATCTGCGTTCGCAAGCGGAAAGGGCACGATCGCAGCGCGCTGGAGAATCGCCTCCATTCCCCGGCTCGGGTAGTCACGGACGGACGGCGGCCATGGGTGCCGATCGCCCGCAGCAGCTACAGAGAGTGTCACCGGCATGTGGCAAACTCACCGCGTGACCGACTTGCCGCCGTGGCTCGTCCCCCTTCAACGCAGGATTGATGAAGCGTTATCGCGCGGCGCGTGGGCCGCCTCGTGCGCTTGCTACGAGCGCGATGGTCGTGCCGAATTCGATACGCGGACCAATGGGAACGTCCTCGCCACGATCCGGTTCCAGGCCCCCGGCGAGACGGCAGTGCGGCAGTGGCGCAGTTCGCTCGGGGCGGCCCTCATTCTTGCCGCCGGTGGGGCCCGCATCGAGACGATCTCGTGTCCCGACAACGAAGCCATCGGCTGGGTGGCCACTGCCGTCATCAACATGTCCTGGAGACTGCCGGCCGTTCCCGTCAGGCTTCGACCGATCGACCGGGGCCGGGGGTGGGCGGCGTTCTGCTCCGACCTGCGGGGCGTGTCGGCCTTGCCCCTGTCGAGGGTCCGTATCTCCGCGATCGGCGGTCGGCCGATGGGAGAAGCTCTGTCGGAGTCGTTCGCGAGGACGACGATCCCAAGATTGCGCGCGCGGATGGACGCCGAGCGTCGGGCCCTCGGTGACGACTTCCCCGTCACCGTAGCCGCGGCTGCAGCTGAAGTCTTCAACAGTCCGGAAGGCATGGCCGGCACCGACGATGGGCTCGCCACGCTTGAGTGGCAGGTGTCGAGCCGTGGCCTCGCCGAGAACGATTGGGGCATCGTCGCGAGTTCGCGGGCTCCGGCATCGACGATCCCATCCCCCGACCGATGGGGCCGCCTCGATGCCGCGGTCCAGAAGCAGGCGCAGGAAGATGTCTTCGGGACGGGAGTCCACTCACCCCGCTCGATCCGGAGTGTCGTCTCACTTGACAAGCCGGTCGGAACTTCCGACGAATCGCCCTTGTTGGGCGAGCTTCTCCCCGCAGAACTTGACCTGGGTCCCGGCCTTGAGATCGATGACCTCCTAGCGGCGGCCAACCTGACCGATCGCGAGCGAGAGGTCTTTGAGCTTCAGCGTCTCGACGGGCTGAAGCAGGCGGAGATCGCCGAGCGCCTCGGCATTGCGCCTGGCACCGTCGCCAACCTGTCGGCCAAGGCCGCGAAGAAGGTCCGGGCGAAGCTCACCGCCACGTAAAGAATCCGCTCCGCAGCTGCCCTTACTTGGTATGGGCAGCTCACGAACCAGCACCTTCATCGCGGTGTACCGCGGTCGCTCGGCGTCCGACGCGCGTCTTGTCGCCGTCAGCTCCGACCCCGTCATCGTCGCGACTGTTGTCGGGCAGATGCTCGCCGACCGCAGCGGCCGGCCCGGCGAGGATTCGGTGGTCGGCGCGATCGACCGCGCGCGCCGAGAGGGGCTGCGCCTGATCCGACGCGAGCTTCGCGAGCCGCCGGGCAGCCTGCGCGATCGCGGTCAGCGACCATGGCCTCGCTGATGGACGCGGCCCTGGAGATGGCCGTCGTAGGTTGGGCTGTCATCCCGCTGCACACACCGATCGACGGCGTCTGCGATTGCCGACGGCCCGACTGCTCGTCGCCCGGCAAGCACCCGCGGACCAAGAACGGCCTCAGTGATGCGACCACGGACGCCGATCAGATCCGCAAGTGGTGGCGCATGTGGCCCGGCGCGAACATCGGCGCCGTCGTTCCCGACGGCTATGTCGTCGTCGACGTGGACGTGGCCGACCTCGCGACCGTGTTCGCAGCCGACGAGATGCCGCCCACGGCGACCTCCAAGACTGGTCGAGGATGGCATCTGATCTACCGCACCTCTACCCCGATCCGTCCCAAAGTCGGCGTCAGAGCGCATGTCGATCTGCGCGGGCCAGGCTCCTACATCGTCGTCCCACCCTCGCTCCACGTCGGCGGCGTCCGCTACGAGTGGCTCGTCCCCCTCGAGGATGGGATGCCTGACGCGCCGGCGTGGGTCGTTGAGGCCGCGCGGCCATCTCGAGCGGCGGGCGATCATCCAGGCGAGTCGGGCACCATCCCCGAAGGCAAGCGGAACGCCAGCTTGACGTCGTTGGCCGGCAGCATGCGTCGACGGGGCATGACCGTCGCGGAACTCGAGGCCGCGTTGCTGGCGGTGAATGCTGGCCGCTGTCAACCGCCGTTGCCCGACGACGAGGTCCGCGCGATCGCCGCCAGCGTGGGGCGCTACGAGCTCGAGACGAGCGCCGAGGGGCGATCCCAGCCCACCGAGCCGCTCCAAGACGACGAGGCCGAAGGCGAGCCGAAGGCCGATCAGATCGGGCACCTGAGCCGCCAGTCACTCGCGGCACGCCACTTCGTTGATCGCCTGGGCGGACGGGTCCGGTTCGACCATGGTCGACGGATCTGGCTCATCTGGCATGGCCATCGCTGGCGGCCAGACCGCGACCAGCAGATTCGGAGGTTGTGGCTCAAGGCGCTCGGCGAGCGGTACGTCGACGCGCTCGGGATCACCGATAGCGAGAAACGTGAGCGGACGCTCGCCGCGATCATGGCCGCGGGCGCGACGGACGACGCGATCGCGGCAGGTCTTCGGATCACGGCGTCGATGAAGCCCGTGGCGACGAGTGGTGACGCCTGGGATCCCGACCCCTGGATCCTTGGCTGCGAGAACGGGCTCGTGGACCTTCGGACCGGTGCCCTGCGGGTGGGGCGACCCGCGGACATGGTCAGTCGCTCGACCCAGCTCGACTTCGACCCGCGGGCGACGTGTCCGCGCTGGGATCGGTTCCTCCGCGAGGTCTTCACCTCCGACGAGGAACTCATCGACTGGTTCGCGAGGCTCATCGGCGCATCCCTCGTGGGGACGTCCAAGGAGCTGCTCGCCGTCCACTACGGTTCCGGCAACAACGGGAAGTCGGTGGCCTTTCGGACCCTCGGTCGTGAGGTGGCAGGCGAATACAGCGTCGAGATCGCGGTCGAGACGCTCCTCAACGCCAACCGGACGGCCGGCGCGCCCACGTCTGATCTCATGCGTCTCCGAGGCGCGCGCCTCGCCTTTACGAGCGAGCCCGAGCAGGGTGCGAAGTTCAAGGGCGGGACGCTCAAGCGCCTGGCCGCAATCGACCAGATGACCGGCCGGGAACTCCACGGGCGCCAGGAGGAGTGGCCGCCAACCCATACGCTCCATCTCGCGACCAACCACCTGCTTGTCGCCGACGATGCATCCGAGGGATTCTGGCGTCGGATCGCATTGATCCCGTGGGCTGTCCGGTTCGCCAAGCGCGGCGAGCCAGGCGATGGACCGGCTGAGGACCCGCGACTCGCGACGATCCTCGCGGGGGAGGCCCCTGGGATCCTCGCCTGGGCGGTCCGAGGTGCCGTCGCTTATGCGACTGTCGGGACGCTCCATCCGTTTCCGGCGGCCGTCGCGCGCGAGACCGCGGCCTACCGGGAGGACGAGGATCCGCTTGGTGGGTTCCTGCACGAGTGGGTTACCCCACAGGCAGGTACCTCAACGCCCGGGCCGAAGGTCTACGGGCAGTACGTGGTCTGGGCGGAATCGATCGGGGCCAAGCCAATGACGGCCCCGGTCTTCGGCCGAGCGTTCACTGAGCGCCACGATCGGCTCGGCTTCCCGGTGCGTCGGCGGAAGGTCCACGGCAGTCCTGTTTACGAGGGACTCATCGTCCGGAGGCCCTCCGAATGAGCGGGCCGGGGGGGAGCAGGGGGAGCATTTCGCCACTTCCTCAGTTCTCTCTTCGCGTGTGTTGGGAAGAGACCGGGAAACAGCGACCATGCTCCCCCTGCTCACCCCCGAGGCAGGGGTCGACCCACTCCGGTCGGTGCGGTCCGCGTTCCTCGGGCGATGGCCCGTTCGACCCGCCATCGCTCATGCGAGTACCTGACGCCGGCATGAACGGCCCGCGTTCGCAGGATCAACGGGAATCTCGGGGTTGCGTGAGCGCCGCTCGCCGTCTGGTCGAGCCAGCCCCTGGCCCGTGGATGCAGCCTTCGGACCGCCTCGTTCGGGTGCTTGCCGAGGGCCTCCGGAGCATCTCCGAGCGCGGCGCGCGCGAAGAGACGGAACGGCAGAACAGAGTGATCATCGTGCCCCGCATCGACGGAGGAACGAGCCATGAAGCTACCGCGGACCCCTGACGACCTGCGCGGCCTGCGAGCGGCTTCCTGGATCAGGGAAAGCACGCCCGGCCAGTTCGATCGCTACGGCCCCGAGACGCAGCGCCGTCTGATCGCGGCGGCCATGGCCCATCTCGGGCTGGTCGACTCAGGGCTCCAGTTCAGCGTCGCGCGTTCCGGCTCGACCGTGTACCTCCACCGGACGATGCGCGACGCGATCGAGGCGGCTCGGGCGGGAGTCTACGACCTGCTCGTGGTCGCCTACGTCGATCGCTGGCAGCGCAACCTCCGGCAGACCCTCAACGTCCTCGAGGACGACCTCCACCCTGCAGGGGTCGCGGTCTGGTTCTGCGACGAGGAGCTCCTCAGCAGCTGCGAACGCCACTGGGATCAGCTCGTCGACCTGGCCAAAGCGGCGGAGTCCTGGCTGCGCCGCCATCGGCGGCGGGTCAAGGAGGGCCTCGCCGCGAAGCTGGCGTCGAAGCGCGACCCGGGTGGCCGCCCACCCTTCGGCTTCCGGCGCAACGCGGGCAAGCTCATTGAGCCCGATCCTGCGCATCTACCAGCCGGTCGGACCGCGTTCTCGCTCGCCGTAGAGGGCCTCACCGATCGGCAGATCGCGGCCCGCCTGGGCCTGCCGCTCTTCACCGTCCGCGGGGTTCTAACCTCGCCGCTGTACATCGGGCGACTACGCGACGGCGGCCCCGCGAACTGGCCGCCGGTAATCGACGTCACGACCTGGAACGCCGTGGCCCAGATCCGCGCCTCGCGGTCCCGGAGAACTCCAGGCCGCCCCGAGACGCGCCGGACCTATCTGCTGCCGATGCTCGAGTGCGAGGCCTGCGGGCGCCGCCTGGTCGGTGACAAGGATCGCTACCGCCACATCAATGCCTGCGAGCCGTTCACTGAGGTTGCACCGCAGCCCGAGCGGCCCACCCGCGGCCAGCATGCCCGTATCCCGGGGCAGAGCTACGCGCGGATCGACTTCGAGTCGCTCGTGCCGCTCGTCCTCGAACGGGTCAGCCTGGGCGCAGCCGACATCGCCGCCACCGTCTCGCTCTACCACTCCATGCGTGGTCCGGGTCCCGACCAGCTGGCGCTGGCGAGGATCGCCCACGAGCGGGAGCGGGCGGCGGCAACATTCCTGCGCGAGCGCGACATGGCCGCGCTGGAGGAGGCGATGGCCAGGCTCGACGACGAGGAACGAGCGGCCAAGGTGAGCGTCCCTGCCGAACTGCTCTCGCCTACCGAGATCCGGCGTTACCTCGAGCAGCTGCCCGAATGGTGGGCGGCGGTGGGGCCAGACGATCGCAAGGCCCTCGCCGAGACGCTCTTCGCGCGGATCAGGGTGCTGGGCCTGCGGAAAGCTACAATAGAACCGACGTTCGAGGCAGCCTCGCGGGGCCTGCCCGAGGCGTTCGGACTGGATGAGGTCGAAATGGTCGGGGCGAGAGGAGTAGAGCCGACACTTTGCGAGTGAACGTGCGGATTGCTACCACGGGTAGGTACCGACGCCAGGCCGCCGTCGGCTGATCTCGCTTGGGTACCCGCCCGGCCTGCGGCGCTGCTCCGCGCCCTCGCCGCCGCCTCCAATGCCACGGCCGCCGTGGTCGAGCAGACCAACCCGTCGTTCGCCACCCGATTGCGGCCCGTGCTGCGCCACCTTCGGGGGTAGGTTTAGACCACGCGGCAGCCGCCCCCGTCCGTCAGGCCGACAGGAGCAGCGCCCAGCCTTTGCGGATACCAATCGGCCCAGCCTTCACCGAGGAGCCCGTTCAATGGAGCCCAGCCCGCCCGGCCCGGTCATTCAGACATCTGCCTCTGACTGGGTTCTGGCCGTCCTCGGCGGTGCCTCCTCCGCCTTCCCAGTGTTCGGAGGGCCGGTGGCCGCAGGTTTCGCCGAGTACCGCCAGCACGCTCTGATGAATCGCCTCAACGCCGTACTAACTGACCTGCAGGACCGCATCCGGGTATTGGGTGACCACCTGGACCGCGACTACGTGACATCCGACAGTTTCGCCCTCCGATTTGAAGCCACGGTTGATGCGGCCGCATTGGCCAAGAACGCCGGCAAGCGGCGCTACTACGTCGCCGCTCTTGCTAACGCCGCAACGATCGAGCACCCCAACGAAACTCAGATCGACCTCATGCTTCGGGTGCTCGACCAGCTCGAACCGATCCACCTTCGACTCTTGGCCATCGTCGCTAGCGACCCCGAACCCCCACAGGTCCACGGCCGCTACTTCGCGTCGAACTCCCCGTCATGGGCAAGGATTGCCGTCGCGGCGCCTGGAGTGGCCCCGGATGTTCTCCGCCATTGCTGGGAAGAACTCGCCGCGGTTGGCTTGCTGGACTCGATGTTCATCGTCGCTGGCAGCGGAACCCCCGAGCCTAACCAGCCCGGCCCCGTCACGCCCTTTGGCCGGCGCTTCATCGACTTCGTCGAAGACTCCGACTAGGAATCGGCCTTCGCGCAACGGGCTTTAGGCCGTCCCGATAAGCGGGTCCCGCACCGAGCCCCAGTAGGATCGGGGGAATGCTCGAATGTGCCCCGGAGCTCAGCGGACCGTCACGTGCTCCGACAACCTCATGCCCTTATGGATCTCGGTCGCCCAGTTCTCCGAGATCCCCGCAGCGGCGCAGAGCTTCCGGAGGTTGACCCCTTCCAGGCGCTCGGCGTGCATGATCCCGAACAAGTGGATCCGCACCGCCACGTCGCCTCGAGGCGCCTGCTCGCTCGCCTCCCGCAGCGGGCGAGCCAGGTCGGTGGGTAGTCCCATGGTCCCCTCCTCGAGCGACGGCGTCCTTTGGTCCCATGGTGGCACAGTTCGGCCGTATGGCGGTCCTTTTCGTGGATCGTGCCGCTCGTCACGCTCGACTCGTCCGGTCCAGTTGGTCCTTCGAGACTGGCGCGTGGGTCGACCCGGCATCACTCGGATGCTCCGCCCGCTACAGCCAGGGACGCCACCCCCGCATCGAGGACCTACTAACGTCCTGGGCACGCTTCGCGAAGCGACCCCGAAAGGTCATTTCTGCGCGTTGTCGTTCGCCGCCGCGTCTCGAGGCGGCAGTGAGATCAGGGCCGGAACCGCGATCGCGTCACACATCGCGAAACCGAAGGAGGAGCCTACTCGCGAGCTCGCGCGCGATCTCATCAGCGGCGCGGCCAAGGGCGACCGCTGGCACTGCATCGCGCGGCTCGACCTGGGCGGACGCCGCGCCGCGGCGGAAGCCCGTTATCGTCGCGGTCGTCCGGCGGCCGAGTTCCGCGACTGAGCCTTCGCTTATCAGACCACCACCGAACAGACCAACGGCGAGAGCGACCTCGCCCGTGCTCGGCAGGAGCTCTGCACCGATCCGAAGTCCCGTGCCGATCCGCTCCCCGAGATCATGAGCATCGAGCAGCACGCCCAAGGTGTCAGACGGCAACTGGGTCCAGATCGTCACGCCGCCCGCTCCCGCCATACGGAGGCCGGCCATCGGAGCCTGCCGATCGGCCCGCGTCGTGACGGCTGCGCCAGCTTCACTGTGAACGAGGTCGAGCGCGCGATCCTCGCTGAACAGGCCGTGATCGCGTCCGACGCGGCTGAGCCGCCTTGGCAGTGCCTCCAGCGTTGTCGCCGGAAGGGGCGAGCCCGCTGTAGGGATGAGATGAATCTCGAGAACAGTGGCGTACGAGGCCACTGATTGGCCGAAAGCCTTCCACGGCACGTTGACGGGTTGACCGAGCGGCCGCCAGACAAGCGCGGGCGGCGCGGCGGCGACCTCCCGAAGGGTCGTGGCGACGGCGGTGAGAAGCTGGGCGGTCGTGGAGAACGATTCGCGGAAGACGCCGACCGCGTAGTCCTCAATTCGCCTAATGAACGCGGCCTGATCGGCGTCCGGCCCGACGTCGCGTTTGCGGAAGGCCAGGATCGGGATCCCCCGGCGTCGAGCGACGACCCACTCCTCCTCCGTCGGCGAGGTCCCTGTGTCGGGCATCTTGTCGCCGTAGTGCTCGCCGAGGAGCAGGACGTATGCATCTGATTCCTCGACACCTCGCAGGC
Organism: Candidatus Limnocylindrales bacterium; assembly: GCA_044449785.1. Lineage (GTDB taxonomy): Bacteria > Chloroflexota > Limnocylindria > Limnocylindrales > CSP1-4 > Fen-1039. Next base: position 9,088 of record JBIOII010000025.1, on the reverse strand, counting down.
AGGCGTCACGGGATGGCACCGGCTGTGCGGTGTAGTCCTCGAACCGTCGCGGTTCATGCCCGATCGCGCGGATCAGCGCGGGAAGCGCGTCGCGCTCCTCTTCGAGGCCGTGCCGCACGGAGCTGATGAAGACCCTCACGCCGAGAAGTCTCCCACGAGTTGACTCACCTGCGCGGACGTATACGCTCCTTGCGTGAACGCTGAGTTCTTGACGCGGGTGGACGAACTGGCCGCCGACGCGACGAAGGGCCCGACTCTTCACGACGTAATAGGCGCCGAGGCGCGGAGGGTTGTCGAGGCAATGCGCGACGAGAGCTTCGCCGCGAAGGGGGTCGCGTTCTCGAACGAGGAGCTGGTCCGTCGTGTCGCCGCGTGCGAGGGACTAGTCGACGATCTCAGCCGCGCCGCGGCGGTCATCGGCTACTGGAGCGAGTCGGCGGATCCGCGGCTCCTACCCTGGCTTGTCCGACGCCTCGCGAACGCGGTGGAGCGGGGCGAGGGCCTCCTTTCCTGGCTCGGTCTCGTTCGCTACCCGGCCCTGCTCGTGACGTATGCGGGAGGTCTCGGCGCGGTGATTGGGGGCCAAGAGGGCCTGCTCGGGCCAATGCTGACGCGCCCGATCATCTGGGAGAACGACGGCTGGAAGCCCGCGGCGACGCACCTCTCCTCCGCGACAGTTCTCTCCGACGACCTGGCGAAGCGGCTCCCGGGGCTCGAGCGGCGTACCACCCCAATGAGCGACCACCTCGTGGAGATAACACGGCCGTGGCTCGAAGATCTTGAACCCGACCAGATCGCCTTCGAGCGCGCCTTTGACCGCTACGAGTTCCTCGCCGGCCTTCTCATGTTCGATCTAACGCGGGGCGACAACGAACGAGGTTGGGGACCGATTGGCCGGTTTCACTGGCGGTCGCGCTACGTCGGCGGTGTCAGCGAGGAGATCGGCGCCGAACTGTCCGCCAACTCGGTGGACTGGCCGTTGGTTCGTGCCGGCGCCTTCCGCGGATCGGGCGAGCGAGCGGCGGAGTCATTCCACGGGTACCTCGCGCACCTGCGTCAGATCTACATATAGAGGAACTCGGCACGGGGATTCCATCTGCCGCACGGGTGGTGTCATCCAACCTGGCATGATGCCGCCGGAGGTTGGTGCCAGCACCATCGGATCGGTAGACTTCCGAGGTCCGGGCGGTTTGGGGGATGGAGATTGCATCGAGATGGATCCTGAGCCGGCAGAGCCGGCCGCCGCGGAAGCCCCCACTAGCACAATCCAGGTTATCTGTGGCGACGCCCGCAGACTGCCTCTCCAGGCCTCATCCGTCGATCTCGTCGTGACGTCGCCCCCATATTGGCGGAAGCGGGACTACGGGCTCGAGGGGCAGATAGGCCAAGAGGAAACCCCGGAAGGCTACGCGGCCGAGATCCGGAAAGCCCTAACGGAGTGGCGACGCGTCTTGCGGCCCACGGGGTCAGTCTTCCTGAACATCGGGGATACCTACTGGCGGCGAGGCCTCGCCGGGATCCCGGGGAGAATCGAAGTCGCAGCTGCTGAGGACGGGTGGATCCTCCGGAACCGGATCATCTGGGCGAAGACGGGCGGTATGCCCGATCCAGTCCGGGACCGGCTGGCGAACCGCCACGAGTACGTACTCCATTTCGTGGCGCGCCGTGACTACTTCTATGATCTCTTCGGCTATTCCGAGGAATTCGGGAACGGCTCGAATCCCGGAGACGTCTGGCATTTCGCCCCAGCACGGACTATGGGCGACCATCTCGCCCCGTTCCCCAAGGAAATCGTTCGGCGGGCTGTCTTCTTGGCGTGCCCTCGAGAGGTTTGCCTGCGCTGCGGAGCGCCGCGTCGTCGGCTGCTCAGGCGAACCCACGAACTCGACCCAGCGCGTCCCCAGGCGCGTCGTGCCCTCGAAATCGCCAAAGAGGCTGGGCTCACTCGCGAGCACATCGAAGCGATCCAAGCAACCGGCGTATCCGACGCTGGCAAAGCCATGAAGGTGCAGAACGGTACGGGGCGTAACTCGCAGCGAGTGAAGGAGCTTGCTGCAGAATCCAAGGCGGCCCTAGGCGGCTACTTCCGTGAGTTCACGTTTGCTCGACGGGAGACTGTGGGGTGGTCTGACTGTGGGCACGGGGCAGGGTTCACGCCGGGTGTCGTCCTGGATCCATTCGCGGGGACGGGGACGACACTCAACGTAGCGGCAAGTCTCGGCCGAGCAGCAATAGGTGTTGACCTCTTGCCCGCCGCACAGACCGTGCAACCGACCAACGTGGACGTTGATGACGAGTTGACCGAGCTCTTCCAAGCGGGGTAGGCGTCGATGGCCGTAGTCCTAAGTCCGGAATTCGTAGACGCGAGCGTGGCCGAGCTTCTCGCCGCGCGAATCCACCCCCACCTAGCAGGCTACTTGTGCCTTGTTCGCACGGCAGCTCGCGACGGAACGACCAGCCACCTTCCTGGCGAGTTCAAGGACTTCTTTGATACGTTTCTCCGGGTCCCGAACGGAACGGAGGAGCTGCCGTACCTCCGTCCGTTCTGGAACAAGGGGTCGGACGTCCGAGCCTGGAATCAGCCCAATGTGGCCGGAACCTACGCACCCTCCTCCATTCGGCCCGGAATGCCCTTCGACGCCGTCGTGGAGATCGATGGAACCGGCCGTGCCGCCACCTACTCACTCCGAGCCAATCATGCACAACTAGCCCTGGAGAAACTCGCGGGAGGCCGCCCCATACCCGTAGCGCCTTTGGCGGCCTTCCTCTATCGGGACTATGGGTTCAATACCGAAGGAGAGCCCTCCCTCTCGGCGGTGGTTCAAGTATTCCGTTACGAGTTTGGATACGAGGACCACGAGTCAGGTCCGAATGATGACTTCGCGACGCTATTTGTCGATGAGGCGGGGGCTGGCAGCACTTCTGATCTCTTCGAGGAGTTGATCTGATGTCACCGGCGGGCGATCCGTACAGGCGGAGTCCGATCCGATCGGACCAGAAGGTCCGAGATCTGCCCGTTCATCCGCCCAGCTCGGTTCCGACGAAGGCGTCTGCGCAAGTGGGCGGAGTACTGGGCGACGAGGACGCTATCTACCGTGACGTGCTCCAGGCGCTCGCGGACGGGTTCGGCGGCGTGATCCTAGCGGGCCCTCCAGGAACGAGCAAGAGCTGGTACGCCGAGCGGATTGCGCAGAAGCTCGCGGATGGGGATCCGAGCCGGATCAGGCTCACTCAGTTTCACCCGTCATACCAGTACGAGGACTTCATCGAGGGGTACGTGCCCGACGGATCGACCTTCAAGCCTGCTCCGAAGCATCTGTTGCTCATCTCAAATGCCGCCCGCGAGTCAAAGGAAGCGAACGAAGACAAAACGTACGTTCTCGTAATTGACGAGCTCAGTCGATCGGATCCCGCCCGCGTATTCGGAGAGGCCCTGACTTACGTCGAGGCGAGCATGCGGAACAAGTCCTTCTTCGTGGCCTCGGGCCGCCAGACGAGCATCCCTGACAACCTCGTCCTCCTGGCAACGATGAACACGTTTGACCGTGGGGTCGATGACGTCGACGCGGCATTCGACCGACGGATGGCCAAGATCGAGATGGATCCGGATGCGGCCATCGCCGAGCAGTTTCTGATGGCCAGCGGCATGGATCCCATCCTTCGATCCCGCGTTCTGAAGTTCTTCCGCTGGCTCCAATACCTTCCGGAAAAGCACGCCCACCTCGGCCACACGTTCTTCATGGGTCTCAAGACCGAGGAGGACCTGGACCGTCGATGGCGATATCAGCTCGTGCATGTCTTTCGTAAGGCATACCGCCTCAACGACGACGGGTTCCGAAAGGTCCAAGATGCCTGGTTGAGGGTCTTCCCAACCCCAGTCGAGGAGCCTGAGGTGGCTGATGCGGCCAGCGATGCTGGCGCTAGCTCGACCTCAAATGGGGCTGGATCAGTCGAGTTGGTCAATTAGGACCGTGCCCGAGCCGCTCGTGCTCGAGCTCGTGGACCCAGATCTCGGGTCGACCCAAGCGGCAGCGGCACCTCGCGCGGAGGGCGCCCCTATCCTGCCGGAATACGGCGAGATCACGATTCCGGTCGCCACAGTGCTGCGCGACATGCGGTTTGACTTCTACGCCGACGCGGTGAAGAAGGGCCTATTTGATGTCCGGCTGAGGGGCCACGAGGTCGTCATCAAGGCGGGACATTTCCTGGGTCGAATCGCGGTAAATGATCGGCTCGAGATTGAGGTGGTCGCCCGGGTACCCGCCGCGAACCTTGGGCGGATTCTCCGTGTGTCAGGGCACATTCCATTTGAGTCTGAACGACTAACCCGGGAGTACGGCCTCTCGGATGACCCGCACCCGCCGGTCCTCGACATCTTCGTGCATGCCTTGATCCGCGCCCTGCGACCTCTTCAGACCGAGGGCATCTACCGCCGCTACGAACGACGGACCGAGGCAAGTTCGTTTCCGCGAGGGAGGTTCCTACTTGGGGAGACCGTGACGAAGCAGATGGCGCGCGGCCAACCCAACCGAGCTACCACGAGCGTCTTTGAGCACTCGAAGGACAATGGCCCCAACCGTGTCATCAAGCTCGCGCTGTGGCACGCAGCCGCTCTCATCGCCAGCCGGGCCCAGCGCAAGGGGGCTCAGCGGCTCCTCGATGACCTTAATGCCGCGTACTCTCTATTCGACGGTGTGAGACTTGATCTCTCGTTGGCTTGCCTCGCTGATCGAGAGGTTGGAGATCCCTCGCTCCTGCCCACGACACGTGCCTACTACGAGCCCGCGGTGCGACTATCTCGGGCAATCGTGGAGCGTAAGAGCGTTGAGTACGATCGAATTGGAAACGAGCTGGTCCTTCCAGCTCTGCTAATCGACCTCCAGTCAGCATTTGAGGACTACCTTCTCGCCGTCCTTCGCGCTCGCCTTACGCGGGTCCATCCCGGACTCGCGGTCGTGAGTGGCAATCTCTTCGAACCTATCGGGGGGGGAAAGGCTCTTTTCGACAACGGCTCGAAGGTGCCCGCGCAGCCCGACATCGTCTTCCGGATCGGGACGGGAGATGGTCGCTTCCAGCTCGTTGGTGAGGTCAAGTACATCGATCGCGACTTCTCGCGCGATCACATCAACCAGGCCCTCGCTTACGCCGTGTCCTACAGGACGCCCGTCGTCTTGATTCGGCCGAAGCTTGGTGGAGAGGTTGCCGGCCTCACGGTTCTTGGCGTCGTCGCCGACGTGACCGCCTATAGGTACCTCATCGACCTCAACGCGGACCTGGGAGAGGCAGAAGGCCTGTTCGCCGCCGCCATGCGATCCCTGCTAACCCTGACCTCCGAAGCTGCCGCATAGCGTTGTTCGACCTCATCTTCGGAGTCAGGAGGCAGCGAGAGACGGCTGTTTCCGAACGGCTCGGGGCGACGGCCTGCCGCCCTCGCCGAGCTGCAGCCCTCTGATTCAGCGGCTGGGCGACCGGGGCAGCTCCGCCCACACCCGAAACCCACCCATTGACGTCGGTTCGCAGACTGCCGCCATCGGCGCCTATAGGTTTGAGCAGGACGGATCAGGAGGACCTCGTCACGGCGCGCGCCCGGTCAGGCGCGCCGCAGAACACGAGGTCGACCCTCGCGGCAAAGCTGCCCTTTCGGGCCACGGCTGGCGACGAGGTTCGGCCGTGGATTCGCCCGTCAAGACGTCTTGGACGCACGGTCGGCAGCGCGACGACGCGCTACTCGATCGGCAGCCTTCTTTCGCCGGTGCGTGTCGCAGTACTGGCGGTGAGGGTAGCTCCGCCGCGGCAGCGGCTCCAGGCAGTCCGGCCAGATGCATTGCCTTCGTGGCTCGGCGTCGGTGTAGACGTCGGTGAGTGCATCGTAGATCGAGAGGAGTGCCCGTCCCTCGGTGCCCACGGCGCCGCCCCGCGGCCGCGGCGCAACGCCCGAAATGGAGCAGCGAACGACGACCCACCGGATGAGCCGTCCGCGGACGATCTCCGGCGCGGTGGGGTCGAGCCCTTCGAGGTCGCCAGGCGGAAGACCGAGGATCGGGCCTACCTGGCGGCCGAGTCTCACGAGGGCCTTATGGAGGCTTTCGCTGTTCAGACCATCGGCGTCCGGGTGCTCGGCGCGTCCGAGAGCGTCGATGGCATCTCGCCAGAGGCCGCATTCGATCGAAAAGGCACGCCAGTCGCTGGCTCGCTCGGCGGGGACCAGGGGCGGCGGCGAACCACTGGCACCGCCGTCCGGCCGCCGAACCGCTGCGGCTAGAGCGATGACCGTCCGCCACGTGTCTGGATCGCCGAGGTCCGGAAGCCGAACTCCCTCTGGTTCTTCAACGCCCGGCGTGTCCGCTGCTCGCCAGTACGCGAGAAGGGCCCGAGCGGCAACGCGGCCGGACGCTGCCTCCAAGCGGTCGTCCTCCTCTCGTGTTACACGCTCCCCGCGAGTGCCCAGCTCGATCTCCTCGATGAGCGGGGCCAGCACCGCGTCCCGCTCGTCATCGTCATCGGCGGTCGACGTGACAGAAGGCATTAGCTCCCGGAAAGCCGAGATCGCCTCCGCCATGCCACTCGGCGTCGAGGCGTGTCCGATCGCCTCCAGGCCCGTACCCAACGCGCGGGCAGCGTCGTCGAGATCTCCCGCCTCGTCGAGGTCGCGGACCCACCGGGGCAATAGGCCATCACCCGAGTGGCGGCGGCGGATCGATTGGTCGGCGTTCACGGCGGATGCGGCAAGAGCGCGGGTTGAGCTCAGGTCGGCGGTCGCGGCCGCCTGTTCGAGAGCCGCCATGTCCTCGTCCGAGACCTCGTATTCTCGGCGGACGCGCTCGACGGCAGCTTCGAACAGCTTGATCATCGCGCCGCTTGTCGCCTGAAACAGTCGCTCTGTCGCCCCGTTCGCCGTTGGTGACTGCGCCTCGACGAACAGCTCCTCCCGACGCGCGCTGAAGTAGGCTCCTAGCTGTTTGGCGCCGAGTGCGATGTTGGACGACACCCGAGCGAGCAGGCCCCAGCGGCTCGCCGCCTGGGCCACCCCATGATCTGTGCCTCTGATCGCCGCGATCTCGCGATAGAGGGTCGATTCGTCCCCGGCGGCCTCGATTCGGAGCCGTGACCCTGCGATCGGAGTGAGGGTCCCGTCGATCGCTATGCCCATCGGGCGACGGACGCGGTCAAGCACGCGACGAATCTACCCCTGTTCGCCGAGTTGTCGCGCCATGTTGATGGCCTTTTGCGTGGGCCGGTGAGAGCGTGGCCTCATGCCTTCGCATCACCACGCCCACCCCCACCGGCACGGCCGCAGCGGCGTCCATGGCCTTCGCCATGGCTACACGGGCGCGCCCGTCTCGCGCCGGGATGAGCAGGTCCCCTGGCTGTACTGGTTCGCCGAGCCCGCGTACGTCGAGCCTTACCCACCCGACGAGGACCGCCTCGAGACGCTTCTGGCGCCGGGCGAAGGGTCGGCCCCGTGACCGCCCGACGAGCCGACCGAGTGCGCCTCTACCGGGTGCCGGCCGCCCAGCTCCTCGCAGCCCTGCCGCCGGGCTCGATCGATCTCCTGGTCACCGACCCGCCGTACACAACCGTTGACCGCCGGAGCGAGTCCGGCCACCTGCGCGACTGGTTCAAGGACGGGCTGTCCTGGCGCGAGATCGGCGTCGTGCTGGCGGCTGCCCGCCGGAAGATGAAGCCGACCGGGGTCGCGTTCGTTATGACGAACGGGGCCGGCCTGCGCGACGCCCTCGACGCGCTGGAGCGGGCTGGCTTCCAAGGGGTCCGGACGATCGCTTGGGACCGCCGCTATCCCGGTCTCGGGACCGGGCTGCGCCACCAGATCGAGTTCATCCTGGTGGGGCGCCTGCCCGGTTCCCGGCGCCTCACCGGCGTCGACCTCGTGTCGGTGGCAGCCGTCGGCCCCGGGACCGCGGATCGCTACCCCACCGAGAAACCCGAGGGGCTCGGCCTCGCCCTTGCCAGGATGGCCGGGGTCGGGCCGGGCCAGCTCGTCGTCGACTCATTCTGCGGCTCGGGCGCGCTCCTCGCCGGCGCGCTCGCCCGCGGCGCCACGGTCGTCGGCGGCGACGTCTCGGCCCGGGCGATCAAACGTGCGACCGAGCGGCTTATGGCCAGCACCACCCCGCCGACGGCCGCGGCGCGACCGACCCGCGCCACCAAGCCTTCGCCAGCTGCCAGGCGGCCGGCCCGCCGGCCTCGTCAGGTACCTTGACATGGCTCGCGCCCCGTTCGGCCCTAGAAACCGCAATCAGTTGGTTCTGAGCGGGGCTTGTGCTCGGTGCGGCGGACCCCTCCGCCGCGCACGGCGGGGACCAGCCCCGCTCTGGTGCCTTGCCTGCGATGCGCTCGTCCGGGATCGTCGTCAGGTGCGGGCATACCTGCGCTCGGCTGCCCGGATTGCGCTCCGGTCCGAGCTGCCCGCGATCGCGGAGCTTGCGATTGCGGCGGCAGACGCACTCGACCAAGAGCCGTGGCCGTGACAGATCGCATCCGATCGCTCATTCCGATCCGCGTCGAGGAGTTCCTCGCCGCAACCCGCGACGCGCCCACCGACCTCATCCAGGGATTACTCGGGCCGGGTGAGGTCGCTGTCCTGGGCGCGGAACCGAAGCTCGGCAAGACGTGGCTGGCGCTCCAGTTCGCGATCGCTGCCGCAAGCGGGACACCGCTCGCGGCGCACTGGCTGGTGCCGAAGTGCGTCAGGACCCTGCTTGTCGTCGAGGAAGGGCGGCCGGGCGACCTCAAGGACCGGCTCACCCAGCTTCTCTCTCTTTCCGGTGGGACCGCAGTCCTGGAACTCTTCGTCCTGCCGTTCCAGGGATTCCGGCTCGACGCACCCGACGACGTCGCCGAGCTCATCCGCCAGATCAAGAGCCTCGAGGTCGGACTCGTCATCCTCGACCCCCTGTATCGGATGCACCGCCAAGACGAGAACGACGCGGTCGCGATGCGGCCGGTCATCGCAGCGTTGCGGACGATCGCTGACACGGAAGCCGGGGTCCTCCTGGTCCATCACCTGCGCAAGCCGGCCCGGGATGCCCGGTCGGGGGGCGGGGCCTCCGGGGCGGACCTCCGCGGC
>JBIOII010000024.1:0-22241 GCA_044449785.1 Candidatus Limnocylindrales bacterium | reverse complement strand
GGCCCGCGAGACGAGTCGCATCCGGCTGGGCGTCCTCGTCTCGCCTGTGACGTTCCGCCACCCGGGGAACCTCGCCAAGCTGGCGAGCACGGTCGACGAGATGTCGGGCGGCCGTCTCGACGTTGGGGTGGGTGCGGGCTGGAACCAGGGCGAGCACGACCACCACGGCTTCCCGTTCCCCGCGATCGGCGTCCGGGCCGAGATGCTCGAGGAGCAGCTCGAGATCCTGCGTGGACTATGGCAGGGGCCCGACGGCTGGTCATTCAGCGGACGCCATTACCAGGTCCCGGGCGGGCGGCTTCGTCCGCGACCCGTCCAGCAGCCCGCACCCCCGATCATCGTCGGCGGGGAGGGGAGCCCACGCTCGATGCGCATCGCGGTGCGGTTTGCCGACGAGTTCAACCTCTCGAGCGCCTCACCGGAACAGGCTGCGGAACGGTTCGCCAGGCTCGATGCGGTCGCGCGCGACGCCGGCCGCGACCCGACGACACTTCGCCACTCGGCGATGGTGGGCGCGCTCGTTGGCCGCAACGCCGCCGAGGTGGAGCGCCGCGCGCACGCGGTCCTGGCCGCGTTCGGGATGCCGGACGAAGGGACGGCCTGGTTCGAGGCGAGACGACCGCGCTGGATCTACGGCACCCCGGCAGAGGCCCGGGCCATGGCGGCGCGGTTCGAGGCGGCCGGCTGCGAGCGGATCATGCTGCAGGACTTCCTGCCCTGGGACCTGGATCACGTGGACCTGCTCGGCGAGGTGCTGGTGCGGGGTTAGCCCGCCGGCAGATCAGTCGCCGAGCGCGGCCGCCTCCCGGTAGGCGAGCTGGTCGCGCCGGATCAGGTCCGGGTTCGTCCCACGCGCCCGCGCAATGCGCTCGGCGAGGAGCTGGAGCGGACTGGCCGTCCCCAAGAGCGCGGCGACCGGAGCGGGCAGTGTCGGTGCTTCCGCCACGAGGATCCGGCCGGCCGGGGCGAGGAACGCCGGCCAGGTGCGGTCGAGATCCGCGGCGAGGATCGCCGCCGGCCGGATCCCGACGCGGGCCGCGGCCGCCAACGCCTGCTGCGCGCGCGCCGAGCGCGCCTCGCGGCCTGCCCGGTCCGCCAGGATCAGCACCAGCCCGGTCGAGGCGTCCATCGCCGGGAGGTGGCCGTGCAGGGACGTCTCCGTGTCGCGGAACGTGGTCGGGAGCCAGGCGGCCTCCTCGACCTTGAGCGCCAGCTCGCGGCCGGCCGGCAGGTCCGCGCCGGACGCCACCACGATCAGCTCCCGGCAACCGGCGAGCGCGGCGGCGATCACCTCGGCCTGCCCGGCCTGCTCGAGGCCCGCGGCGAGGAGCGCACGAATCGCGGCCGGGTCCGCGTCACCGGCCACGCCCGTCAGCGCGGCACCCACCGCGACGCCGGCGAGGATCGGGGAGACGTAGCCGATCGTGTGGCACCAGCTCCGGTCGATCTCCGCGGTCTCGACGACGAGCGAGCCCAGCGCGCCGATGGGCGCCGACCGACTGACCGTGACGGCCGCGACCTTCGCCCGTCGCGCGGCCGCGGCGCTCATCGAGGCCAGCGTGGCGGCCGTGGCGCCCTCGTGGCTGATCCCGATGATCAGCCCGCCGCGCTGGGGCGCGAGGGATGCCTCGAATGCCTGGCGGGCGAGGACGGCGCCCGGCAGGCCGGTGCCGCGCAGGCCGGTACGCTCGACGGCGTCCGTAACGATCGCGGCGAAGGCCATCGCGCCGTGCTCGCTCGTGCCGCATCCCGTGGCGACCACGGGGCTGCCGGCCTCCAGCGCGGCGCGGATCGCGGCCGCGAGGCGCCCGGCCGGCGTGTCGCGGCCGGGCGCCTCCAGCTTCGGGGGGACGCCCGGCACGCCCGAGCTGCGCCGTACGACCCCCAGGCGCCGGAGGACGCGGCCGCAGAGTGCAGGTTCCACCGCGATCATCTCGGTCATCCACCAGGGCGGCCCGTCCCGCTGCACGGGTGCAGGCAGCACGCTCCATGGGGCCGGCGGGCCGGACAGGATCGCCTCCGGGTCCGAGTGGGCGAGGACGGTCGGGTCGAACGGCTGCGGCACCTCCATGCGACCGATGATAGGCTCGGCAGAGGAGGGACGAAGCGCGTGGACGTCGGGGTGATGGTTCCCCAGGGCTGGAAGGGCGAGTTCGACGGCTGGCACCCGGCAGATGCGTGGGCAAACGCGGTCGAACGGGCGAGGCAGGCCGAGGCGCTCGGTTTCGAGTCGATCTGGGTCTTCGTCCATTGACAGGTTCACCGAACTGAGTCAAACTGCCCCTTCCGATGCTCGAGGGAGGGGTGGTGATGGCGCGGAGGCCAGTGGCGTACCTGCGACGGTCCCGTGTTGACGCGACGCGCTCGGGGTCGGTCTCCCATGAGGCCCAGCTCGCCGAGGTCCGCAGCCTCGCGGAACGATACGGCGAGACTGGCGAGCTCGAGGTCCTCGAAGATTGGGGCCGCTCGGGTCGCGGGGAGCGTACCCGCCTGCGCGGCTCGTATCTGCATCTCCGCGCACTGATCGAGGCCGACGAGGTGTCGGCGGTCTATGGCTACTCCACCTCACGTCTGGCCCGTTCGCTGTCCGAGTACGTCAGCCTGGCCCAGCTCTGCGAGGCGCACGGCGTGGCGATCCGGACCCGCGAGGGCGCCCTCGACTACGCCACCGTGGAGGGTCGGCTCCTCGTCCACCTGCTCGCCTCCGTCTCGCAGGCGGAGGCCGAGTGGGCCCAGGAGCGTGCTGCTGACGCCGCTCGCGTCCGTCGCGCGCGGGGCGATCGCATAGGGCCCGCCTTCTATGGCACCAAGGTGGTGGGCGGGCAGCTGTTGGCGGATCCCTCGCGCGACGTGGCGGTCGTGCTCGACGCCTTCCGCCAGGCCGGCAGCTTCCTGGGTGCAGCGAAGATCCTCAACGTCGCCCGCGTCCCGACCCGCAACGGCGGGGATCGTCTGTGGTGGGCGGGCTCGGTGCGCCTCATCGTGGAACGCGAGGCGCCCGCGCTCGTCCCACCGCGCCAGCGTCGCGGTGCGCGGGCGACCGGGACCTTCCTCCTCTCAGGCCTGTTGCGCTGCAGCTGCGGACGCACCCTGAGTCCGAAGCGCGACCTTGGCAAGTACGTCAGCTACCAGTGCGCCGACGCGCGGCGCGATCCGCGCCACCCTCATCCGCACAGCGTCCCCGAGCGCCGGCTCCTGCCGGCCCTTCAGGCCGAGGTCGCGCGCCTGCGCACCCCCGACGCGGTCCGCCTGGCCGAGACCGACGCCGCGCGACGCACGGCCCTTGGCGAGCGCAAGCGCCGCCTAGCCCTGACGTTCGCCGACGGCGCCCTCGACGAGCCGACCTACCGCCACGAGCTGGACTCCATCGAGCAGGAGCAAGAACGCCTCGATGCTGCTGCGCGCGTCGTGGCGGTCCCCACCCTCGACTGGAGCTGGGAACCCGCCCGCCTCAACTCCGTGCTGCGGGCACTCTTCGAGTACATCGCGCTCGACGCGGCGATGGCCCCGGTCGAGTTCCGCTGGTCAGTGCCGGAGTGGCGTGCGGACGGCGCCGTGAGCGCGGAAGTGCCGAGGTGATTCCCTCCATCCAGGCGACCGGCACACGAACACGTCGATGCTCGTGACGGACTACCCCCTGGTCGTCTTCGATCCGCCGGTGCCGTTGCCCAAGCTCGACCGCTGGCACTGGCGACACCGCTTCAGGTGCCCCGACCCCGTGTGCGCCCACGAGCGCGCCAGGACCGGCCAACGCGGGCGCCGGGTGATCGGCTGGCAGCAGATCCGCAAGTGGACGCACACGGCCGGGTCGGTCACGTCCGGGGCTCCCAGCGTTGCACCGGTCTCCGGCTACCTGATCGAGAAGGTATGGCTCGCCCAGGGACTTACCGACCTGTCGGACCTTTCTGATGGGATGCCCAGCTTTGGGGTGCCCGAGGGCGCCCGCGATGACCCGAACACGTCGTCGCGCGCACGAGCTGTCCCGGTCCTCGCCTCTGGAGGCCCGACCCCATTCGGTCCGAGGGGCGGCGATCCATACTGGGTGAGCCGCCGCGATCCCGGTCGTGTTCGCGGCGGCACCGGCTACTGGGTCCTCGCCCTGGCGTATCCGAAGGCGTCGCGGCCATTCGTCGTGACCTGCCCCGACTGCGGGCGTCGCTGTCGGGTGGACAGCGCCCTGCCCGAGGATGAGCTGCGTCGGCTCGATGAACCCTCCGCGTGACGCGTCGCGCTGTGCGCTATCCTGAACACGCGTTCTAGACGGGATTCGTCTTAGGCGACTCCTGAGCCGGCGCGGCCGGGACCAGGGACCTGATCAGCCTGCTGCGGCGGGCGGACCAACGAGGGTCCCAACCCATGCCCCGGCTCACTCCAGAGATCGCGCAGAGGCGCGCTCGTCGCGCTCGCCCGCTGTCCTCATACACGTCTGAGCAGCGCCGACTGCTACTCGCGTTGATCGAGGCGGGCACGGCCACACCGTTGGCCCGCACACCAGCTCGGATCCCGCGTCAGACCGACGACGTGACAGGGCCATGAACCACCATCGCCCGACTCCTTGTCGGGGGTCAGCGGCCGAAATGGGGGATCGGCCCGCGGGAGTCTGCCGGGTCGGCAACCGGCTCCTGCTCGATCGACCGGGGCCGTGACTCGAACGGCCGGCTCCGGCGAGCTCTGGCTGGCTTCGGCAATCCACCCCTATCGCCCGAGGAGACGCGATGATGCGGACCGGAAGAACCGGTATCCTGCAGCCCCCGGAAGTCCCTGACTTCTCGGTCGGTTCCGGTAGGCTGCGGCATTCCCTGCAAAGGCTGGAGGGAGCGGATCCCATGACCCGCGATGAGCTGGTGATCGCCGCACTGGCTGGCGGCGATGCCTCGACAGCCGCCATCGCGCAGGCTGCGGGCCTGTCGGAACGGGCCTGCCGGTATCGTCTCCGCCACCTGATCGGGGAAGGGTACGCCTGGAGTCCGGAGCGCGGGCGGTACCGGCTGACCGTTCGGGGCCGGGTGATCGCCGCCGACGTGCCGTCGCTGGCGACGTCACGCCCGCCGGTGGCCGTCCCCGAAATGGTGCCGAAGGATCGTCCAGGGCACGGCTTCCTCCGTCGGCACCGTCATCGGCAAGAGAGTGGCGAGTAGGGGGTCGGAGGCCCGGTCGCCGTCACTCTGGCTGGCCGGCCGGAGCCGGGATCGTCATTGACGCGCGGAGGCGAGGGCGAACGCAGCCGGTATCGCTCATCGGAGGATCAAAAGGTCTAGCCGCGAAACGAACGACCTCGTTGGAACGGTGCGGCGTGACCCGGCCCTCCCATGCAGACGGGCGCAGATCGCCACCTGATCGGCAGACGACCAGGCCCGGTCCGGTGGGAGCTTGACGCGTCGGTCCGAAGGCCCTTCACAAGAAGCCGTCCAAATCGCGGAACTCGCCAACGACTACTTTTCGCCAATCTCCGCTCGCAACTCGCTCCTGCCTCGCATACGCGAGCCTCCGCCGACCTCTCTCAGGTAGTTGTAGATCGTGTAGCGAGTAACGCCGAGCGCGGCCGCGGCAAGCTCGATGGCGTCGCGAATGAGGAAGAAGCCGTGTCGCTCCAGGTACTCGACGACTAGCAGCATGTGTCGTTTCGTCATCAGGGACGTCGGTACCCCTACTCCGGTGATGGCACGCTCGAGCAGCAGGTCAGCGAGCTCGCGAATGCCGCGCGGAAACGCCTCCGTGCGTTGCTGCAGGCCCGACTCAGAGCGGTTCCCCTCTATGGATGGACCAGCGCCGGTCAGTTCGGCTTGTACGAAGTCACGAGCGCGCGTCAGACCTGAGAGATCTCGATTAAGACACAATGCGGCGATTGGAGCGCCTGAGCTGTCGCGGACGTAGACCGTTGAGGAGCGGAAGGCCCTGCCGGTCATCGCCAGGGCATCGTATTGGAACCGGTCCTCGAAACGACTTTCACGGACATCCTGCAGAAGGAGATCGGTCGGAGGATCGCCTATCGAACGCCCGGTCAGCGGATTACCAATAGCGATGATGGAATTCGGCAGCCGTGCGAGTTCGTGGAGAACGACTTCGGTCCCGGGTGCGAGGGCATGGCCGAGTTGAGGCACAAGAGCACTGAGAGCCTTAACCACCGCCTCCGATTCGCGAGATCGACGCCCACCCTTGGCCCAACCAGCACCCTGCCCGCCGCGCGTGCTGCCGTCGGCGGCGACGTCGGACGATTGGGAAGTCCCAGGCCGGTCGAGGGCAACGGTCCCCGAGGGGGGAGGTGAAGCACTGCGACGAATCGTGGTCATCAGACCCCAGCGCCACTAACAGACTTGGATGGGGGCGCCACGAGGCGACTCTTCGGCGTACCGTTGACATTGTACCGTTGACATTGTACACGTTCCGTTGTAGCCTTCAACAGGTTGTGGAAGCGTGCCGCCTTGGTTGGTCTGCGAGACCGCGCTACGGCAGCGGGTTCGACGCGGCTGTTGCGTGAACTGCGCGCCCCATACCTAGGTGCCAGCCTCGGGGGTGCGAACCCGCGCCATGCTGCCAGTCGAAGCTCCCGACGGCAATTGATTGTTGGGGGCGATTGTGGACAGGAGGGCTGATTACCCGTCGTCTTCGGATTCGCGACCTTCCGCGGCCCCGTCGGGCTCAGCACCCGCGGAGACGTCTGCGCTTCGGCCTCACCCTGGGACCCGAAGGTATCGGACGTACTCGCATGAAGTAGTCCGTGCCAGGAGTCTCCGGGCTTTGAGGCTGTGAACGTCGAGAGGAAGTAACCAATGGATGCGGCCCGGCGCGTTTTGATTGCCGGCGAAACCTGGATATCGTATGGGGTCCACCTGAAAGGGTTTGCACCGTATACGACTGGCTTCTATGCCGAAGGGCTCAGGGGGTTCGTCGCCGCCCTCGAGGATCATGGGCACACAGTTACACACGTGCCAAACCATCTGGCGCCAACGACCTTCCCCGCTAGCATCGATGAGCTCAAGTCTTACGACGTCGTGATCCTGAGTGACATTCCGGCTGACACACTGCTCCTCCATCCCGACACCTTCGAGCGAGGGCTTCGCACGCCCGACCGTCTCGCTTTGCTTGCTGCGTGGGTCGCGGAGGGCGGTGGTCTATTGATGATTGGCGGGTACATGTCGTTCTCTGGATTTGAAGGCAAGGCGCGGTATCAGCACACAGCACTGGCCGAAATCCTGCCCGTGCAGATGCTCGGCTTCGATGACCGCATCGAGTGCCCCTCCGGCGTCATACCCAAGGTCATTCTGGGGCATCCAGTTCTAGAGGGAGTCGATCGCGATTGGCCCTATCTTCTTGGATATAATCGGGTTACCGCCAAACCGGGGACGGATACGCTGATCAAAGTCGGGGGGGCTGGCGATCCGCTGCTCGTCTTGTCGGGGATGGGGCGAGGACGCACAGCTGCGTTCACATCTGACTGCTCGCCGCATTGGGGTAGCCCGGCCTTCACCGAGTGGCCCAGCTATCAGAAGTTCTGGGGACAGCTCATTCATTGGCTTGGAGGGGGAGCCCAAGCCATTAGCGACCCTTAATGCTCCGTCGCTGCAACGCCGATTCGTCCGAGTGCATCGGGCTGTGCCTGATCAGCGCGAACGGATGCTTGTGATTATGTCGTGAACACAGGAATGGAGGACACGATGCGCGGTCGCAGCCTAGGTCGCAACATTGCCCATGAACCGAATATTCTCGCGCGCATAAAAGACCGCCAGCGATGGCCCGACGCGTCAAGCCATCGATCGTCGATCGCGGCGGTTCTTGTGGTCTGCAGCCTCATTGTCGCCTCCTGCGCTGGGGCAGCCTCTTCGCAGAGTCCATCCCAGGCGCCTGCGAATTCGTCGGCGCCGCCACCCGCTTCGAGCTCGCCGACGGTTGCTGTGTCCGCCTCTGGCCCCCTCGTCTTTCAAGGGTCCCCGCTGCCGACCTACTCGGCCCCAGCGGGCGGATTGCTTTCCACCATCAAGCAACGCGGCACGCTGCTGAATGGCATGGAAGCAACCAACGCGCCGTGGGAGTCGGTAGATCCGAGCGGACAGATCGTCGGATTCGACGTAGACCTTGGCCAGAAGATCGCCGAACATCTCGGCGTGAAGCTCGACAATATTGACACAGCCTTCTCCGGGATCATTCCGTCGCTTTACGCGAACAAGTTCGACATGATCTTGTCGTCGATCGTGATCACCGCCCCCCGGCAGCAGGTAGTCACGTTCTCGCAGCCGTACGTGAGCGACCAACTGACTATCTACACGAAAGCGTCGGATCAGTCCGTTAACAGCGTGAAGGACCTTCAAGGGAAGGTTCTGTGCTCCCAGCTCAACTCTGCTGTCGAAGCGCAAGCCCAGGCCGCGCTTCAAGACGCCAATGTGACGGCCAAGGATTTTAAGTCGTATCCAGACTTCCCGAGTGCCTTTCTTGACGTCAACAATGGCAACTGTGACGCCGCTGCCGCGGGCGTCTTCGATGGCCAGCTTTTGATGAAGCAATTCCCGGGAAGATACCGAGTCGCCGTTCTGCTACCGAAGTTCAATTACTTCGCAATCGCGGTCAGAAAGCCTGACACGGATCTTCTCAACGAAGTGAACGCTGTGATCGCCCAGATGAGGGCGGACGGCTCGTTGGCGGCTCTGCAGCAGAAGTGGCTGGGCGTAGTCACGCCTCTACCGTAGCGACTCTGCGTCATCCCATCTCGCCAACTGAATGGATCTCAAATTCGGCGTCTTAGTCGACTACTTCCCTCAGTTTGTGTCGGGCACCCAACTTACGTTGTTCTTTTCCGCCGGCGGGCTTCTCCTGGCGGTGGTAATTGGCTTGTTTGCAACACTTGGACGTCTTTCACGACTCCGCCTGCTGAGGGCAACATCACGGGCGTACACCGACCTGATCCGGGGGACTCCTCTCCTGGTGCAGATCTTCTTCATATACTTCGGCCTACCGCAATTCGGGTTGACTTTGAGCGCCCCGGAGGCCGGAGTGGTCGCGATGGGCGTCAACAGTGGCGCCTACGTCGGCGAGATCTTCCGGGGTGGAATCCAATCGATCGACCCGGGACAGATGGAAGCCGCCCGCAGTGTCGGGATGAGTTACCCCCTGGCGATGCGTCGTGTCGTGCTACCGCAGGCCATAAGGCGCATTATCCCAGCTCTGACCGGCGAGGCAACCAATCTCGTCAAAGGTACATCGCTGTTGGCAGTGATCTCAATTGGCGAGCTGACACGTGTCGCACAGTTGATCACGGGCAACACCTTCCGGCCGTTTGAGGCGTACACCGGCATTGCCGTAGTCTACTTCGTGATCAACTTTGCACTCTCCCAGGCAAGCATTCTTCTCGAGCGACGCCTCGGAGCCGCTCATGCATAGTTCGACCGAGTCGGCCATTTCTCTTCGCGCCGTCGGACCGATGGTGGAGGTTCGAGGCCTACGCAAGTCGTTTGGAGACCATGAGGTCTTGAAGGGGGTCGATCTTCGCATTGAGAAGACGGAAACGCTCTGTGTCATCGGACCCAGTGGTTCGGGTAAGACGACGCTACTACGGTGTATGAACTACCTCGAGGTGCCGGATGACGGTGAGGTCATCGTTGACGGCGAGTGCATCGGTCCTCCTGCTGGCACCTCACCGTACGGTCGAGGGGCTCAGCGACGACTGGACGTCCAACGGGCCAGCATCGGCATGGTGTTCCAACGGTTTAATTTGTGGCCGCACAAAACGGCTCTCCAGAATGTCACTGAAGGGCTGATCTACGTTCGGAAGCTCCCGGAATCTGAGGCAGTCGATCGCGGCCAGGCTCTGCTGCGGCGTGTCGGCCTGTCCGAGAAGGCGCGAGCGCGCCCCAGCGAATTGTCTGGTGGTCAGCAACAGCGTGTGGCGATCGCCCGCGCGCTCGCGATGCAACCAAAGGTGATGCTCTTTGATGAGGCGACCTCTGCCCTCGATCCTGAACTCGTCGGGGAAGTACTCGGCGTGATGCGCGACCTTGTTCGCGACGGCATGACCATGATCGTCGTAACGCACGAGATGGGCTTCGCTCGAGAGGCGGCAAAGCACGTCGCGTTCATGGACGAGGGCCTCATCGTGGAGGAGGGCCCCCCAGAAGCGATCTTCGAAGCACCCCGGGATCCACGGACGCAGCTCTTCTTGAGACGAGTGATACAGAAGAGATAGCGCCCTGCTCGCACTACCGCAACATGTGCCCACCCAACCAAGAGGAACAGTAGCATTGGTCCAGTACCTAGTTGCACGTCATGATCCATGGCAAGACCCTCATGATCACCGTGTCTCACACTGGATGACCCCGTGGGATGGAGCTGAGGCGATCGATTGCGGTTTGGTCGGTGCGCCATTGAGCAGCGGAAGCCTCCAACCGAACTCAGCCTGGGGTGCGCCAGATGCGGTCCGGGCAAGCATCAACGGGTTCACGACTTTCAACCCTGATCTCGACATAGACATCCACCCGCTCGTGTTCCGCGACCTGGGGGATATCCGGATGAGTGCCACCGATCCTGTCGAGAGCATTGACCGGATAGAAGTCGCAATATCAGACTTGCTGCACGTGCAGCCGCCGTTCGTGCCGATCATGATTGGCGGAGACCACGCGGTGACAGCAGGCGCCGTCCGTGCGTTGGCAAACCTAGACGTCGGACAGAATGTCGGGATCATCTACTTCGATTCGCATACCGACGTCCGAGAGCTTGCGGAAGGCGTTCCCCTTGGCGGCCAGCCGTTGCGACGCGTCCTCGAGACCTGTCCGAACGTCCGTGGCTCGAATATCGCCCAGATCGGGCTCCACGGATTTACCAATTCCGCTGACTACGTCTCATGGGCGCGGAGCAGTGGCTTCTCGCTGCACACAGCGCGTCGCGTGCGCCAGAAGGGAATCGCGCAAGTCTTGCGCGAGGCGATAACTGCCGCCTCAACTGGCACCCACGCACTCTATGTAAGCGTTGATCTCGACGTCCTAGCTCAGGCGTACAGCCCTGCGGCCACGGGTAACACGACGCCGGACGGACTCGACATCAACGACCTGCTCGATGCAGTCTTCGAGTTGGGAAGACTCACGTCGGTCCGGATGCTTGATATCGTTGAGTTCGATCCGTTGGTCGACGTCCGAAACCTTACGGCAAGGACGGCGGTCACGATCATGCTTACCTTCCTCGCAGGCATCTACACACGTGCGCAACCGGCCAGTGGCAGCGCCGCGTGCATAGAAGGCGCTGGCCAGACCAGGTAGACGAGTAATGCTTGCAATTGAGACCCGCGACTTCCCATTACGACTGACCGCCCCGCTCCACATAGCCGGCCGCGCAGACGAGACAAGCGATAACGTCTTTGTCAAACTGACCGTCGCCAACGAGTCAGGTTTCGGCGAAGCAGCCCCGCATCCCTACTACACGGGAGAAACCGCTGCCTCCGTTCATGCCTGCCTACGGCTGTTCGCGGCTGTTCTTGGCGACGATCCCTTCGCGATTCAGTCGGTGATGGATCGCCTCGACCAGCTCGTTATCGGCAATCGATCGGCCAAGGCAGCCGTCGATATAGCTCTGCACGATCTCGTGGGCAGACTGTTAGGTGTACCCGTCTACAAGCTGCTCTGCTTGGATCCGACGCGAACCGCAGAGCTTGGGTACACCATACCTCTTGATTCAGTTGATGCCATGGTGGCGCGTGCTGCAATTGCTGCAGAAACGTACAACGTCCTCAAGATCAAGCTAGGCAGCGATCACGATGAGGACATTGTGCGCGAAGTGGCTGCAGCGGTCGCGGTCCCCATTCGTGTGGACGTCAATGGTGCATGGACTGCGCAACACGCACTACGCATGGTTGATTCAGTCCTGGCCCCCGCTGGTGTGACGCTCCTAGAGCAGCCCGTGCCTCCTCGTGATCTCGAAGGGCTAAGGACGGTACACCTGCATTCCGCCATTCCGGTGATTGCGGATGAGGCTGTCAGCGACATCCACAGCGTCCCGTCTCTTGTCGGGCGCTGCGCAGGTATCGACATCAAACTTATGAAATGCGGTGGGATGCGCGCCGCGCTGTCGATGATCTCGACGGCGCGGGCCTACGGGATGTCCGTCATGATCGGCTGTTCGCTGGAGTCTTCGCTCGGGATCACAGCTGGCGCGACTCTCACACCTCTCGCGGATTTCGCCGATCTCGATCTCCACCTATCTTTGGTTCACGATCCATTTCGAGGAGCGACGGTGGAGCGCGGGCGTTTCGTGTTGCCCACCCGGCCAGGCCTCGGCGTTGAACCCGTCGATGCCTCCCTCGCTGCATGGGCGGCGTCGTGAACTCTTCCGGCGTAGAGATGCTTCGGTCGAGACGCTTGGCGATCCTCCACAGGTTCGGCAATGCGGGTCACGGTGTCACCCTGGCGGTGCCTACGGAACCGACACCGGCCTCGATCCCTGTCGCCACGAAACATTCAATCTCGAGGTGCGGACGATGGCAATTCGGATACGACAATTCGTAACCGGTGAGCTTGAGAGCTCCCTGGCCGTGAGCCTCCTCAACGCCGGCGTCACGCCGTCTTTTCCCCGTGAAACTGTATTGCCCTACGGATACCGACGCGACATTTCGCGCCGCGACGGGACGGTTACGGAGGGTGTCATGGTGCCGGTGCCTGTGTGGCTGCTCGAAGGTACGGAGAAAGTTACCCTCGTCGACACCGGCCTCGGCGACATCGACGAAGTGTCCGAGATGCAGCATCGGTACGGGGTCGACTTTCTCGCATCGAGGAACGATGATCAGCAGTTGATCGCCAGCTTGAGCGACGCGGGCATCGCGCCGGGCGATGTACAAACCGTGATACTTACACATCTCCATTTCGACCACATTGGAAATACCGACCTATTTCCGAACGCTCGCTTCATCGTCCAACGCGAAGAGCTTCCTCAAGCTCTCGTTCCGCCGAGTTTCTGCATGTTCTACTACCCCGAGTACGCGTACAAGATAGGATCCATACTCGACAGGCTTACAGTCATCGATGGGGACGTGCGGCTTGGCCCCGATCTTGAGTTGATCAAGATCGGCGGCCACACCCCCGGCTCGATGGTAGTGATGGCTCAAACGTCCGTCGGTCGCGTCTGTCTCACGGGCGACGTGATGTACAACTATCGGAATCTTGAGTTGAACTGGCCAATGGGCTCCTATTGGGATTTGCCGGATCTGATGCGCGGCTACGACCGATTGAGGCGTGAGGCAGATCTGATCATCCCGGAGCACGATTGGGAGTTCCGCGTCCATTTTCCAAGCGGGACGATAGGCTAGCGTTCCTTCGGGAGATCCATCCCTGAACGCCGTGCGGAAGGAGCTTCTCCGAAATGACCCTGCTGCTATCCATGAAGGACGTCCAGTCACTTCTTACTATGCCCGAGGCAATCCGGGTCGTCGAGGATGCCTTCAGGCAGCACGCCGAGGGTGCCACTGTGCTCCCCCAGAGGACGGTCGTCAGCCCACCGGAGCATAACGGTGTGCAGCTCGGCATGCCCGCCTACATCGGTGGAGGAATCGACGCGCTTGGCCTCAAGGTCGTGACGATCTATCCGGATAACCCTGCCAAGTACGGTGTGGCGACAACGATTGGCGTGCTGCTACTGAATGACGCCACCACAGGCGCTCCACTTGCCTTGATGGACGCTGGCTACCTCACGGCCGTGAGGACTGGCGCGGTCGGCGGTGTGGCGGCAAAGTACCTCGCCCGCAAGGATGCGACGTCGGTCGGCTTGTTCGGTTCCGGAGTTCAGGCGCGAGCGCAGCTTCGTGCGCTTTGTGCCGTTCGGAAAGTCGCTGCAGTTATGGTGTATGACCCTGCCCGGGAACGCGCCGCCGACTGTGCAAGAGAAATGAGCGAGGAGCTCGGCATTCATGTGGAGTCAGTTGCGGACCCACGGACCGCAGTGCAAGGGATGGACATCATAGTCACGGCATCGAGCTCTCAGGTCCCCGTATTCGACGGACATTGGCTCGAACCCGGCCAGCATATCAATGGCATTGGGTCCCACTCGCCGGACCGGCGCGAGCTAGACACGGTCACGATTGCGCAGTCGAAGGTGGTGCCGGATTCCACCCCTGCCTGCATGGTCGAGGCGGGAGACCTAATCATTCCATTGAAGGAGGGAGCGATAGGGCCGGACCACCCTTACGCCGACCTGGGCGACCTTGTATGTGGGCGCAAACCTGGGCGAGAGAACGACGTCGAGGTTACTTTGTTCAAGTCCGTCGGTTTGGCGATTCAGGATATGTCCGTAGGATCGCTCGTGTACCAACGGGCCCGGGAACGTGGTGTCGGCCTGGAATTCCGCTTCTGACGAGGCTTTGGCGTCTGTCGCCTGGGTAGTCCTGGACGCCCCAATATTGTGCGGCTCATCTCCTCTCGCCCCGACCGGACGACGGACTCTGCGATTTCGCCGGGGGCGCTCATGCCCGCCAATTAGTCGGCGCACAATACTATGGTTGTTCGACCACTTCACGACGGTGCCCGCCCCGACCGAGGAGATCACCTTCGAATCGTTCACGATGCTTGCGGCGCTCGCGCAGGCCACGTCGCGGGCCCGGATCGGCCACATGGTGATCTGCACCGGATTTCGCAACCCTGCGCTCACGGCGAAGATGGCCTCGACGCTCGACGTGATCTCCGGGGGCCGCTTCGAGCTGGGCATCGGCGCCGGGTGGAAGGAAGACGAGTGGGCCACGTACGGGTTCGACTTCCCGACGTTGCGTGACCGGCTCGGCGCGCTCGGCGATCACCTCGAGGTGATCCGCCGGATGCTGGGTCCGGGGCGGGCCACGTTCGAAGGTGCGTACGCGCGCGTCGAGGGCGCCCTCAACGTCCCGAAAGGGATCCAGGCCCACATCCCGATCATCGTGGGCGGCAACGGCCAGCAGGTGACCTTCCGGTATGCCGCGCGCTACGCGGACGAGCTGAACCTGGTCTACTTGGAGCCGGACGAGATCCGTGCAGCACTCCCGGTGGCGCGACACCGCTGCGAGGAGGAGGGCCGGGATCCCTCGACCCTGCGCATCTCGCTGTATTGCCGCGACAACGACGTCCGCGCCGACGGCCAGGCTCGCGTCGACCGGCTCGGCGGCTATGCCGAGCTGGGCCTCGACCGGTTCGTCGCGTTCCCATCGCGCTGGGACACGAGCGACGAAGGGCTTGCGTCGTTCGCGACGGATGTCCAGGCGGCCGGGCTGCCGCTCGCGACAGCGACGATGGGGAACGCCCGCGGGTAGAAGGCCGCGCCGCCGGCGGGTAGAAGGCCGCCGGACCTGGTCAGCGCACGCGGCCGATCCTGCCCCGGGGTCCGTAGCGCCAGGCGACCCGCCCAAGCAGGCGCTCGACGTCGACCGGCCCATATCGTCGCGAGTCGATCCCGGCTGCCGGCGCGTCGCTCGCAAGCCACGCCTCCGCTGAACCGAGCACGGTCGGTGGGCCGCCGGACCCCGCGACCCGGTCGCCCGGCCGTCCTGCGACTCGCTTCACCACAACGAAGTCGCTGGCCGGCTCGCGGACGACGACAAGCGTCCCGCGGCGGGGCCAGCGGGACGGAGTCGGGTCGACCAGGAGCCAGTCGCCCGGACGGAGCGCCGGGACCATGCTCTCGCCGGAGACCTCCACGCGCCATGGTCCGCGCCGGGCGCGCCGCACGAGGGCGCCCGTGTCCCAGGCGACGGCCAGGACCGCCGAGATGCCGAGGAACAGCCGGAGCCGCCACGGCCCGCCGGCAGCGCGCCCGACCTTGGGCGCGTTTGCGCCTCCGCGGCTGCCGGGGCGGGCCCGGCGCGGATCGTCGGCTACTTCTTGGTCGCCCAGAACATCTCCGCGAATTCCTTGGTCGCCGCCTCGAGATCAGCGGCCGCCTGGGCGTCGACGTTCTGCTTGTTCCTGCCGGCCAGCTTGAGCAGGTTCCAGACCTTCGTGTGGAGGTCCGGGAACGCGGCGAGGTGCTCGGGCTTGAAGTAGTCGGACCAGATGACCTGGACCTCGTGTTTGACCTTCTCGGCGTGCTGCTCCTTCACGGCCACGCAGCGGATGAACTTGTTGCGGTCGGCGACCGCCGTCGAGCCCTCCGGGATCTGGCCGATCAGCTCCACCATCCGGGCGACCGTGCGTGCCGCGAGCACGGCCTCGGACGGGTCGTAGATGCCGCAGGGAACGTCGCAATGGGCGTGCGCAACAGTCGTCGGGCGCAGCCAGCTGGTGAGACGAGACATGAGACTCCTCGCTTCGCGTGTCCTGGTCGGTGAGCCCGGGGACCTGGCCGCTGGGGTCTGCACCGGCGGCCTCGGCCGCTTCTCGAAGTGTCGGAGGGCGTCGGGAACCTGTCAAACGAGGTGGGGGTTTAGAGACAGGCCCCCTCGAAACGCGCCCCCCCGCCGGCCTCGGCGCGTTGGTCCCGCCGCTCGGCCGCTAGGAGATAGACGCGGGCGAAACGCGCCCCCTCCCCGGTTTGGGTGTGGGCGCCGGTCGCCCCCCTCGCGGGCGCACGGCGCTCGCCGTCGTCGTCGATCGCTCCGGAGGTCCTCCCATGCCCGGTCCCGCCGTCCGCTGCCCCGCCTGCGGCCACGCCCTCTTCACCGTCGACGAGCCCGCCTGGCCGGTCCGCGCGGCACCGCCCGGCCCCGCAGCGCCCGCCGCGCCCGAGGGGCCCCTCCTGCTGACCGTCACGCGGGCCGCCGGGCTCCTGGGCGTCTCGCGCTCGACCCTGTACCAGCTCGTCGCGGCCGGCCGGGTCCCGGTCGTCCGGCTGGGCCGGGCCGTGCGGGTCCGCGGCGGGAGCTGGAGCGGCTGGCGGAGGCGGGAGGGTCCGGGCTGGTCGTAGGCTGTGCAGAACCGAAACGTCGGAGGATCTCGGCGTGCCACTCAAACGCGAATCCGATCCGAAAACGACCACACGCTCCGTGCTGTTCGGGTTTGGCAAGAAGCAGCAGATCTCGATCGGGAAGTACACCTGGCCTTGGCCCTATCCGGGCGTCTGGAGTCATCGCCCGCTGGCAGTGGGTATCACCGCCACCGGTCGTCACTACTGGGTATTGCATGGTCATGCGTACTCAACGCCTGACAATCTGACGCCGGAAGAGGTCGAGACGCTCCTTACGGCTGCAGACCTCAGAGCTGCCCGGCGGCTTGAGCGCGCGCGAACGGAGGTGGCCCTCGCGACCCGGTCCTCTCGACCGTCTCAGGACGCACCCGACCGAGTCCCGATAAGCGACGCGACGAAGCAGTCGGTCTGGCGGCGCGATGGAGGCAAGTGCGTCCAATGCGGATCGCAACGCAACCTCGAGTTCGACCACATCATTCCCGTCTCGATGGGGGGCGCTAGTACCGCGCGAAACGTCCAGCTTCTCTGTGAAGCCTGCAACCGGGCGAAGGGTGCCAGCCTTTAGACAGCGCGGGTAGATTGCGACCGCCGTGGAACGCGCGGCAAGGTTCGATCTCAGCCCCGGAGGGGTACCATGCCCGGCCCTGCGGTCCGCTGCCCTGCGAGCGGCCACGCGCTGAGCACGGTGGGCGACTAGTCTTGTCGACCGCGAGTCAACTCAAGACCGTCGCGGTAGAGAAACGGGACCTTGTACGTCGACGATGACCCACGCGGACCGGAATGGCTGAGGAGACCGATATTCACGAGGTCCGCTAGCGTAGCCTGACTTCTCGGGCCAAGAAGCTGCAAGATGGCCCGCTCGCTGTATTCGGTCTTCCCCCCAATGAACTTCTCTATGTAGGGCCAGAGATGTGGCAACTCCGCTCGGAGCACCTTGTCGCGCTTCAGCTTTGACATCTCGGCCAAGCCATGGCGAATGGCGCCGCTACCGATTACCCAGGTTGACTCCCCAAGTGGGTCCTCGCGGAATTCGTCCTGCTGTCTCTGTTTCGCTGCTGTGAGGAGATCGATCACGTCACGCGGTGTGACGACGCCGCGACCGTCGATCGTGTGTGAGTAGATCCACCTCAGGGTGTCGCTTTGGTTTGGCGGGGAGTAGACGGTCTTGGGGAACACTCGGTAGAAGCTCTCGGCCCGATAATCCCGCGAAGCGCCAAGGCGGGTCGGCTCCACCTCGACCAGTTCGCAAAGCGCCCGAGACGTGAAGAGTCGCTTGACGACGAGCGTGAGGATTGTGTCCTCGGTCCAACTCAGGGTCGCCGCTTGGCGGGCAGTGACGTGTGTGAGCGCTGTGAAGCCTTCGGTGCCCGACGTGACCTGGTCGAGGATGTCATCCCGCAGGAAAACCTTCACGCGGATCTGGTGCGACTCGAACACCCGCAGTGTTCGGAGAAGGCCCCTAAGGGCTCTCGTCTCCACCGCCGATCGGCGTGGGAAGATCTCGTCGAGGCGATCAACCATGAGCCAAAGGGCCAGGTCCGCCTTCCTGAGGATCGCCTCGAGAGTCTCCTTAACGGCCCCGATGTAGGTCGGCAGCTGTCTTTCCGCAACCTCCTCCTGCTCCATCTGACTCGAGGAGTCACCGAACAAACCAAGTTCGAGTTTCACGCCGTCCGGAGTTGTGACTGCGGCGTGCGGCTTGGTCCGCTGGACCGCATTGAGGACCCACTCGAGAACATCTCGAAGCGAACGTGGCGCCTCGACGTCGGGGATCTTGGCGGCGAAACACGCCCGCTTAAAGGCGTCGATCTCGGATTCGCAGCCCCCAAGGTAGGACCGAAGGGCAGGGTTCTTGAGGAACTGCGTGTGGGCGAGCGAGACAAGGTAGACGCACCAGAAGTCGACGAATTCGTCTTCGGTCAGAGTCTCGAACCGCTCCTGAAACGCGAGGAACACAGAGTCCCCATGCGACTGAACCCCGTGTGCGATCACGACCTTGCGGTCCTTCAGTAGGGCCGGCGCCAGAAAGTCGACGAAGATGCGATACAGAGCACTCTTCCCAGACCCTTTCGTGCCGGGCACGAGGTCGACGCGGTCTGCCATGAGGTCGGAGAAGACCGAGGTCTCGACTCTGGCTGCCTCGAGGAGGTCGTCGTGCTCAGCCACAGATGACCCGAGGTCCACCCGGCCAAGGACGTCCGCGACGTCAGCCTTGCTGTGAGGCACGCTCCATCTCCACTGTTCGCGAGTTCGTGACGCTCACCCGCGTCTCGCCGGGGCAGACCAGACTACTCCTTGCCGAGGTCCCGCCCGGCCGTGATGGGCAGGCGCGAGCAGAGACGCTGTCCGGGCCACTACACTCGCCCCAGACCATAGCCCCGCTCCGAGGCCGCCTTGGCGGACGACCTGTTGTCGTTGCGCGAGGCGGCGGCGCGAACCGGCGTGAGCGCCTCGCACCTGCGGCTCCTCGTCCGGACCGGCAGGGTCGAGGGGCAACGGGTCGGTTCGTACTGGATCACAACCGAAGCCGCCGTCCGCGCATATCTGGCCGATGAGCGCTTACGGAAGAAAGACCCGTACAAGCGCCGCCGGAGCGGGTAGCCAAGAGTAATCAGCTTCGACTACAGTTCACGCCCAGAGATGGACGTGACCGAGCGCGCCGCGACCGGGCGGGGGCTCGCTTTCGTGGGCGAGATCGCCAGCGTCTGCGAGCGTCGTTCGCTCGCGGGCTCGCGGACCCGGGTCGTGTTCGGAAGCGGCAATCCGGCGGCCGAGCTCATGGTCGTCGGCATGGCGCCGGGCGCTGACGAGGACGAGACGGGGCTCCCCTTCGTCGGCGACGCCGGCCGGACCCTCGACACGCTGCTCGCCGACGCCGGTCTTCGCCGCCAGGACGCGTATGTCACGAACGTGGTCAAGTGCCGGCCACCCGGCAACCGCCCCCTCAGGCAGCACGAGGTCGTCGCCTGCGCGCCGTACCTCGACCTCCAGCTCGCGCTCGTCCGCCCCCGGGTCGTCCTCGCCGTTGGGGCATCGGCGACGGAACGTCTCACCGGGCGCACCACCCCGCTCGAGCGCATCCACGGCGATCCGCACCCGGTCGGGCGGTACACGGTGGTCCCCACGTTCCATCCCTCGTCGTTCAATCGCGCACTGGGCCGCCGGGACCAGGCGAGCACGGACGTTCGCGCGGCGCGCCGGGCGCTCGACGACGGTGGGGTCCCTTAGGGAGACGAGGCCGCGATCATCGGCGCAGCAAAGCCGCGAGCGGCGGCAGCTGTTTCGGGTGAGGGCGCATCCTGCCCGCCTTCCACCGCTTGACGGTGCTCACGTTGACGCCCAGACACCGGGCAACCGCGGGAGTCGTCCAGTCTCGGAGTAGCGGCAGGAGCTCGGTCGTCCACTCGTCCGGTGCTGGCTCCGGGAACATCCTCGCGTTCGCCCAGGCGCCCTCGAGCCCCTCCTCCGGCATCTGTGTCGACTCCTTGCCGACGTGGTCGGCCCGACCGAGCACGACCGTCAGTACGTGCCGGCGATCGTCGTGACATCATCCTCGGTCAGCTCGCGGTGCGTTCGATCGACCAGGGTACCCATCTTCCGCGCGTCGATGAAGAGTGTCTCGCCGCGGGTCGCGTCCGAGGATCGCCCCGTTGACGAGGTCGACGACGACGGAGAGGGGATCGTCGACCGCCATCTTGAGCCGGAGCCCTGGCGTGATCCTCCTCGACGAGCCCGATGCGCATCTGCACAGCAGTCTTCAGCGGACGGTGATCGACGTTCTGGACGATCTCTCGCGAACTCGCCAGATGCAGGTGGTGCTCTCGACTCACTCGAAGGAAATCATCAATTACGTTGACCCCTCCCGCCTGGTTCTTATTGAGAAGGGCTCAGTGCGAGCCCTTGGGCTGGGTGAAGCAGCGACCCAGCTCACGATCCTGCAGTCTCTGGGTGCGATCGACAGCGTCGACGCGTACGCGCTGGTGCGGAACAAGCGCTGTCTGTTTCTGGAAGGCCCGACGGATGTCGCCATCGTTGAACGCTTCGCTGCCCGATTGGGTTTGGCGGTGTTTGCAGGCGACGACCGGGTCGTCATCGTTCCGACCAGGGGAGCAGATCGATTGAACACGTCCAGCAACTCACGGTATTCGAGGCTGTTCTCGGTGCCCCGGTGGTCTCCTACGAAATCCGTGACCGAGATGCCCGAACCGATGAGGTGCGCTCAGCTCTGGCCGTCGCCTCAACCCGCCCGCTCCATGTGCTCGAGCTGGATTGCATGGAGAGCTATTTGATCCAGCCAGACGTCCTCGCGCGCCTGGTAGCCGCCGTGAGTGCAGAGCGCGGCGGAAGTGCCACTCCCACGCGATCGGAGATCGAGCGGATGGCTCTCGAGCTATCCGATGGAATGAAGGACGCAGCCATAGATCGTGCCGCCGAGCGGTTCGCCCAAGATCGGTATCGTGCAACCCGTTCGTATCCTCCGATCCCGGAGGCCAATGCAGCCGCCCGAGCCTTGGTTGAGGGGAACTGGGCTGACCTACCAGCCAGACTGAGAGTCTTGCCTGGAAAGGACCTTCTAGGTGCCTTGCGAAGTCGTTTGCAGACCGACTACGGGGTGAGTTTCGGTAACCCGAGGCTCGTCGAAGAGTTCTCCCTTGCCGAGGTACACCCGGAGCTCGCGTCCGTCCTCCGCGAGGTCGCCGCAGTGGCCGGCGTCCCCTCTTCCGCCGCGAGCAGCGCAGCACTTCGGGCCTCCACAATGCCAGAAGACGCAAACCCGGCCGTTACCTCGGTGCGGACCGGGTGAACTCGCGGGCCTCGTGCCTCGGTACGAGCGCTCACGCACGCAGTGCCCTTGGCCAGCCAGCGCCCTCGATTAGGTGGGGCCGGCGTGACAGATGGGCACCCTCGCGTCCGGGGGGCGTCCCTCGTCTCGTGACATGGGCAGTAAGCGACAAGCGCCGACCCCTTGCGGGACCGGCGCTTGGATGGGCGTCGGCTTGCAGCTAGACCGAGTTGCCGACCGCGCTGAGGCTGATCAGCTCGACGCGGTTCGCCTTCGCAATGCTCGGCTTCCGCGAATATGAACTACGCCTCGACGAGGATCACCAAGGTCTCGGCCACCACGCCGTCATGATCCATCGCCTCGGCCCCTTGGGGCGACTGCATCACCGCCATGAGCTTGTCCATGTCGGCCACGTCCATGCTCACCGCCACTCGCGTCGGGTTCTGCGGGTCGATGAACGTCCGGATGTTGGTGACGCCCAGGGGGCCGAAGAGCTCTTTGCGCCTTGGCGAGGCAAGCCAATGCTTCTGATCTTTCACATCGTGGTAGCCGATCACTCTGGTCATGCTGTCCCCCGGTAGGTGTCCCAGCGGTGGCGCTGGACGGTGCGCGGATCCTACGCGAT
>JBIOII010000023.1:0-24713 GCA_044449785.1 Candidatus Limnocylindrales bacterium | reverse complement strand
CGGAGCTCGGCCTCGCTGGTGGCGTAGCAGCAGCGCACGTGGCCCTCGCCGGCCTCGCCGAACGCGGTGCCCGGGACGACCGCGACGGACTCTTCCTGGAGAAGCCCCTCGGCGAACTGATCGCTGGTCAGCCCCGTGGAAGTGATCTGGGGGAACGCGTAGAAGGCGCCGCGCGGCTCGAAGCAGCGCAGACCAATGGCGTTGAAGCCATCGACTACCAGGCGGCGGCGGCGGTCATATTCCCCGACCATCCTCGAGACGTCCGGCTCGCCCGACTTGAGGGCCTCGAGGGCGGCGTCCTGGCCGACGGTCGACGCCGACATGATCACGTACTGGTGGATCTTGAGGATCCCCTCGAGAATCTCCGACGGCGCGCAGATGTACCCGATGCGCCAGCCCGTCATGGCGTACGCCTTCGAGAAGCCGCCCATCAGCACCGTACGGCGGCGCATGCCCGGCAGCGCGCTCATGGCCCTCATCTGATAGCCGCCGTACACCAACCGATCGTAGATCTCGTCGGAGTAGACGAGGAGGTCGTGGCGGACGGCGATCCGGGCGATCTCGTCCTGCACCTCGTGCGGCAGGACGGCACCCGTCGGGTTGCACGGATAGTTGATCAGGAGGGCCTTGGTCCTCGGCGTTATCGCCGCCTCGACCCTGGCCGGATCGAGAGCGAAGTCCTCGTCGATGGTGGTCGGCACGCCCACGGGGACGCCGCCGGCGAAGATGATCGCGGGCCGGTAAGAGACGTACGACGGCTCGTGGAGGACCACTTCGTCGCCTGGGTCGATCGTGGCCCGGATGGCCACATCGAGACCTTCCGAAGCCCCGATCGTGATCAGGACCTCTTCGGTGGGGTCGTAGCGAACGCCGTACAGCCGCTCGAGGTGGTGGGCCAGGGCGCGGCGCAGCTCGAGGGTTCCGTAGTTGCTAGAGTAGTGGGTGCGGCGCGAGGCCAGGCTGTGGCGGCCGGCCTCGATCACCTGGTCGGGCGTGTCGAAGTCCGGCTCGCCAACGCCCAGGCTGATGACGTCGGTCATCGTCGCCAGGATGTCGAAGAAGCGGCGGATTCCGGAGCGCGGGACCTCATCCACGCGGCGCGCCAGAACCCGCGTCGAGAGGGGCGGCCTCTCGAGCTCGGCTCCTGGTTGAATCGATGGATCGGTCTTGAGACGTGTGGCCGTCGAGGGATCGACGGGCGGCGGAGTGGTCATCGGGGCGTCCTCAGGCTCTTGCGCCGGAACCCGATGCGAGGGCGCTCTTGAGGCGCTCCTTGCGCTCGATCGGGCTGGGCGTGGTGGGATCGTCGGTCAGCTTCAGCTCGGCGGGCTCGAGGTCCCGCCAGGTTGCTCTGGCCGTGATCGCCTCGTAGGCGCGAGCGACGCGGAGAATCGAAAGCTCGCTCCACGGCGCCCCGATGATCTGGAGCCCGACGGGCAGCCCGTTGGAGAGCCCGGCCGGGATCGACGCTCCCGGCAGACCCGCCATGTTGACCGGCAGCGTGCAGGTGTCGGCCAGGTACATCGCGACCGGGTCGTCCATCTTCGCCCCTATCGGGAACGCGACTGTCGGGCTGGTCGGCGCGCAGATGGCGTCGAAGCCCGCCATCCAAACGGCATCGAAGTCCTGTTTGATGAGGGTCCGCACCTTCTGCGCCTTCAGGTAATACGCGTCGTAGTAGCCGGCCGAGAGCGCGTAAGTGCCGAGCATGATCCGCCGCTTCACCTCGGGCCCGAAACCGCCGCCCCGCGTTCGGAGGTAGTCGGCGATGTACTCGCCCGAGCTGCGGTCGAAGTAGCCGTAACGGACGCCGTCGTAGCGGGCCAGGTTGGAGCTGCATTCGGCCGGCGCGATGATGTAGTAGGCCGCCAACCCATAGTGCGTGTGCGGCAGCGAGACTTCCTCGACGATCGCACCTGCCGCTTCCATGGCGAACAGCGCTTCGCGAACCCTGGCAGCCACGCCCGGCTCCATGCCCTCGACGAAGTACTCCTTCGGCAGCGCTATCCGGCGGCCCTTCAGGTACGTAGCGGCCTCGTCGTCGCCGGCAGGCAGACTGAGCAGTTCCCGGGGGACCCGGATTGGTGCGGAAGTGGCATCACGCTCGTCGCGGCCCGAGACTGCGTGCAGCAGAAGGGCGGCGTCGCGCGAATCCCGGGCTAGAGGCCCGATCTGATCGAGCGAGCTGGCGAAGGCCACGATGCCGTATCGGCTGACCCGCCCGTATGTGGGTTTGAGCCCGACGATCCCGCACATTGACGCAGGCTGGCGGATGCTCCCGCCGGTGTCCGTGCCGATGCTCAAGGGTGAGTGGTAGGCCGCCACCGCGGCGGCGGACCCGCCCGAGCTGCCGCCCGGGACCCGGTCGAGGGCCCAGGGGTTTGACGTGGGGCCGTACGCCGAGTGCTCCGTCGACGAGCCCATGGCGAACTCGTCCATGTTCGTCTTGCCGAGAATCACCGCCCCGGCGGCCCTCAGGCGCGCCGTCACCGTGGAGTCGAACGGGGCGATGTAGCCTTCGAGGATCTTCGAGCCGGCCGTGGCCTGGCCGCCCTCGACCGACACGAGGTCCTTGAGCGCAACCGGGACTCCGCACAGGGGGTGGAGCGCTGCGAGTGCCGCAGCGCCCGCGCGGCGCGCTTCGCCGATACGCGCATCGGCCGCGTCCGCCATTGCCAGAGCGTCGGTCCGGTCGATGACCAACCAGGCGTTTAGGGCGCGGTTCTGCCGCTCGGCTGCGTCGAGGTGGGCCTCGGTCAGGGCTCGCGACGAGACCTCGCCGCGGCGGAGCAGGCGCGACATCTCATGCGCGTAGAGGCGCGTGGGCCCGGCCATCGGTTATGCTCCACCCTCGCCACCGAGGATCGCGGGCACGACAAAGTGGTCGCCGCTCCGCTCCGGGGCGTTGGACAGGGCGGCGTCGACGGAAAGGGACGGCTGGACGACGTCCTCTCGCAGGATGTTTGCCAGTTCGATCGTCTGAGCCGTGGGCGGGATCTGCTCGGTATCGAGGGTCGCCAACACAGCGTACTGGTCGAGGATGTGGTTGAGCTGGCCTTCGAGGCGCGTCAACTCCTCCTCGGTCAGCCCAAGGCGGGCGAGATGGGCGACGTGCTCGACGTCGGCACGGCTCAGGTTTGCCATGCTCTACCTGCGAATGTACCCCGACAGATGAGGGGTCCGGGTGGGCCTTGCGGGAAGGCTACCAGATGGGCACCCAGGAAGACGCGGGCGAGGCAGCGATGGTCGCCGAGCGGCGATGGTCCGCCGCTAAGCAGGCCGGCGACGAGCCCGGCCGGGTCGCAGGCCGTGCGACTACCTAGAGCGGGTTTTCGTCCTAGAGGGGCCCGCGGGCGGGGTCCTAAGCTCGCACCGTGCACCTCTTCCGAGACCCTGTATACGTGCTCCCGAGGCCCGATCCATGAACCGCGGCTTGGCTTTGTTCATCCTCGCCGTCGCGGTCGGCGGCTGCGCAGCGCGGTTGCCATCTCCGAGCGTTCCAAGCGAGGCGGTCGCCGCCGAAACGCTGACCGTGGCTCCGTCGCCGACCCCGACGCTATTACCCACTCCCACTCCGACCGCCGCCCTGTCACTTCCAGCGCTCCTCAGCGTCAACGCCAGAGGCAGCGAGAAGAGCTCGCCATTCGCGGCGAGTGGGGCCAGCGTCGACCTTGCCTACGTACTCGACTGCTCGAACATCGGCCGTCAGGGAAACCTCGTGGTCGACCTGATCGACGCAAACGGCGCGCTGGTAGATGAGGTCGGAAACCTTGGCTTGGCAAACGTGGGCGCCGATGCCGTAGCGGTCGATCTCGCGAACACGGTCAGCCCCTACCGCGTCGACGTAGCCTCAGAGTGCCTGTGGGCCGTGGTGGTCCGAACGCCATAGGGCCAAGCCTCAGACAGAGAAGCGCCCGCCTCTGAGGGGGTACGAGGCGGGCGCTCGGTACAGGTGCGGCTTAGAGTCTACGCGACCGCTACGGCCGGCCGTTCTGGCGTCTCGGCGCTCGGCCTTACAACCTTGAGGGAGTAGGCGATCAGGCTGTCGCGGATGATCACGTCCAGCTCGTCAATGAAACACTCGGAGCCGTTAGGGCCTCGTCCAGCCCGTGAATCCAAAGCCCCGCCAATCCTGATCCCAGCAGGCGTCGGCGGGGCGGAAGGAAGTCTATTCGGATCGGCCCTAGGAGCCGCGGAACGTAGGTCAAAACGCTTTGGTTTGCGGTGGCGGTTACCCCCCGACCCAGCCGCTCGACTGGCCGGCACCGGGCTCGGGATCGAGCGTTCTATTCCGCCTCGGATGGCCGGGCCTCAGCCCCCTTCATCAACATGAAGGCTGCGCCGATGAAGGCCATCAGGCCGCCAATGACCGCGCCGATCACGCCCCAGAACACGTAGGACCACTCCGGGCGTGAAGCCTCCATGATCGGTGCCACCACCTGGAATCCGGTCTGCGCCACGCCGTAACTGAGTATTCCCAGGCCGAGTACACCCAGCCCGAGCCACATCACGATCTGCCCCGTCGCTCGATTACCTCTCGCGATCTTCCATACGGACACGAGCGTCACGATGGCGGCGCACAACGCCAGAATGAGCTCGGTCCGGAAGACGCCCGGGTCCGAGCTCCAGCTCCACTTCAGAGCCCCCTCAAAACCGTAGCTCCAGCCGACGAGCGCGTCCCTCACTACAGACCACACGAACAGGCCGCCCATGATGGCGACGAACACCGTGGCTGCCGCTATTCCGGCCGGCCGGCTGTGGTCGTATGTCGGCAGGACCAGCACCATCCAGCTGACCGCGGCCACGACCAGCGGCGGAAAGGTGGCATGCCCATCCCGCCAGGTAAGCCAGATGACCAGCAAGGCCAAGAAGGTTCCGATCGCAAGGGCCCAGGTTGACCTGCGCCGACTCTTCCTAGGGGTCGCGCCCGTGTCTAACATCGGAACCACTCCTTCCACGCGGGTCGGTCTCGCCAGTGGCTCGGCGCGGTCCCGGCGGCCAGTGTGTAGGCCGCGCGTCCAAGCCCCCCCGTGTATAAGCAGTCTCTCAGGGTTCGGCCGGATGACCAAGCGCACAGCGGACTGCGGAGTCGTCTGCTCGGTGACAAGGCCCCCGACGCGGCCGGTCTTGCTGTCACGATTTAGCCGACCAGCGGAGCGGGGGCCGGGGCGTCGTCATTCGAAGCGAGCCTTGATCGATCATTCGCTGGACTTCGTCGCCGTAGTCCAGGGCTTTCACGAGCTGAAGCTGCGCCCATGCACTCAGGGCTTGGTCGCTATTGATCGCCGGTCGGTTACAGGATTCGATCAGTCCTAGCTCGCTCGCGGCGCAGCGCATCTCCAGCGCGAGGATCTCTAACGGGGTTGCCATTGGTTGTCTCGGGCATCGAAGACGAAGCCGGCGGAGCGGAGGCGCTTCTCGAAGCTCGTCGGCGCTCGTGGATTCAAAGTAGATGTCATTGAGACGAGTGCGATCGATCGACTCGGTCAGGCGCGCCGCGAAGCCGGCCGCGTCGTCAGGGAAGGCAACCGCGGCGCCAGCGCCGAGCGTGCCTCGCGACGGCTGGGGAACGCCGGCGCGTTCGTGCCACCGAGTTTCCGCGGCCTTCGCAGCGGCGTCGCGATCCTCAATCGAACGGAGCTCGACGTTGGCCTCGATGAAAGCCAGGCCGGTGAGCTCCAGCCTCTCCATTGTCGTGATCCAGTCCCGGCGGATCATCTTTCGATCTTCATCGAGGGCGGCCAGGGCCGGCTTGGCGAGTTCGCCGCTCGCATCGGTGGGCCGGCCGCGGGGGCATCAGGCCAGGAGCGGGCGGGGACCACGAGACCACCGCCGCGTCGCCACTCCGCTGGCCCGGCCGCCTACTCCTCCCCCGCCAGGAGCCGGCGGAACCCCTCCTCGTCCAGGACGGGGACGCCCAGCTCCGTGGCCCTGGCAAGCTTCGAGCCGGCGTTTTCGCCCGCGACGACGTACGAAGTGTTCTTCGAAACGGAACCTGCGGCCTTGCCGCCGGCGGCGCGAATGGCCTCGACGGCGCCGGCGCGGTCGAGGCCGGTGAGGGAACCCGTGACGACCACGGTCTTGCCGGCCAGAGGGCCAGCGGCGCCACTCCCCGGAGCCACTCGTCTGGCGGGCGGCTCGGCCACCACGCCCGCATCGACGAGGTCCGCAAGCACGGCCGCCGTGGTCGAGTCTCCGAAATAGCCCGCGATGCTGGCGGCAACCACGGCGCCGATTCCGGGTACCTCCTGGAACTCTTCAGCCGTGACGCCTGGTAGTGACCGGGCCACGAGAGCCGTCCAGCCGGCGGGATCCATGCCCTCCGCCGGCCAGCGATCGGCGATCCAACCGGCAAGGTCGAGGGCGGTCTGTTCGCCCACCTGAGGAATGCCGAGCGCGTTAAGCACCCGCGCCAGTGGCCGCCGGCGCGACCTTTCGATCGAAGTCTCCAGGTTCTCGGCGCTCTTGCGGGCAAACCGGTCCAGGCTTTCGAGGTCCTCGACTTTGAGCCGGTAGAAGTCACCGCGTGTCTTGACCAGGCCGCGATCGAGAAGCTGTTCGAGGACAGCCCAACCCGCGCCCTCGATGTCCATCCCGCCGCGCCCGGCAAAATGGGCGAATTCCTGCGACAACCGAGCCGGACACCGCCCGTTCGGACAGTAATGCCGGACGGCGCCCTCGTCGCGAACGATGGCCGTTCCGCAGACCGGGCACGCCGCCGGCATCTCGAACTCGCGCTCGGCGCCCGTCCGGCGCTCGGGGATCGGCCGGACCACCTCCGGGATCACGTCGCCGGCCTTCTGCAGCACTATCCAATCGCCGATCCGAAGGTCCTTGCGCCGCACCTCGTCGAGGTTGTGGAGCGTGGCCCGCGAGACCGTCGAACCGGCCACCTTGG
The DNA here is from genome assembly GCA_044449785.1 of Candidatus Limnocylindrales bacterium. Classification (GTDB taxonomy): domain Bacteria; phylum Chloroflexota; class Limnocylindria; order Limnocylindrales; family CSP1-4; genus Fen-1039. The sequence goes on along the minus strand of JBIOII010000023.1, from coordinate 17,815 downwards.
CCGGCCGCATGTGGGCCACCGGGGTGAGCGTCCCGGTCCGGCCCACGTACGGAACGATGTCCTCCAGCACAGTCTCCACCTGCTCCGGCGGGAACTTGTAGGCGATCGCCCAGCGCGGCGCCCTGGCGACCATGCCGAGCCGCTCCTGCTGGTCGAGTCGGTCGACCTTCACGACTACGCCGTCGGTTTCGTACGGAAGCTCGTGACGCTTCTCGCGCCATTCGTGCAGGAAGCCGATCACGCTCTCGATGTCGAGCCCCTCGAGACGATCGGGATTGACGGGGAAGCCGAGCGCCGAGAGCCGGGCCAGTGCCGCCGACTGGCTGTCGGCCGCCGGCTTACCGTCGGGTCCGTCTTCGATGAGCTGGTATGACCACGACGAGAGCCGCCGAGCCGCCGTCACGGTCGGATCCTGCTGGCGGAGCGACCCGGCGCCACTGTTTCGAGGGTTCGCGTAAGTGGGAAGACCGGCTTCCTCGCGCTGGGCGTTGATCCGAGCGAACTCGGCCTTGGGCATGTAGACCTCACCGCGCACTTCGACCGTAGCCGGCTCGCGCAGGCGGGTCGGAAGAACGGCGATGGTCCTCAGGTTCGCGGTTACGTCCTCACCGGTTGTGCCATCGCCGCGTGTCGCCCCCTGGACGAAGCGGCCGCGTTCATAGCGGAGCGAAATCGCAAGCCCGTCGATCTTGAGCTCCGCCACGTACCGTAACTCCGGCGCCGCTGCCGGGGCCGGCGGCAGACCCAGACCGCGCCGGACCCGTTGATCGAAGGAGCGCAGCTCCTCCTCGTCGAACACGTTCCCGAGCGAGAGCATCGGTCGGCCGTGCACCACCTCCCCGAACGTGACGCCCGGGGCGGCGCCGACCCTCTGCGTCGGGGAGTCCGGAGTTGCCAGGGCCGGGAAAGCGGCCTCGATCGCGACGAGCTCCCGCATCAGCCGGTCATATTCGGCGTCGCTCAACTCGGGGGCATCGGAGACGTAGTAGAGCTCGTTGGCACGGCGAATGGTCGGCACGAGCTCGTCCCACCGGGCGTGAGCCGCGCCCTCGCCGAGCGCTCGAGCCGCCTGGACGGCCTCAGCCGCCACCGGCAGTCCAACCGTCTGCTCAACCGGCTCGGTCATCTGTCGCTCTCCATCCGTGAGGAGACGCCGGGTCGATTGTCCACGATGCCAGCCCGATCGTGCACGATCTGGACATCAAACCCGCGGCGAATGGGACCCTCAACGCCCGTTACGCTGCACGTACCGGCGAGTTGGGCTCCGTAGCGTTGCGTCAGCTGCCGGCCGGCGGCTCCGGCTTGAGCAACTCGGAGTAGGCAGTCAAGACCTCCGGGTGTGGCCAGGTATCGCCGAGGATCTTCGAGATCTGAGGATCGTCGCTCGACGCAAGATACGGGACCTGGTCGACGTCTCGGACGACCGCGCGCACCAGCGCGTGCGGGAACTGGCCCCACGGCGCGATCGTATTGGCGACGTAGCCCTCGATGGCGAGGTCGGAGTACTCGGGGAAGTTCCACGTCTGCCACGCCTTACGGAAGTCGTCCGGGTGAACTTCGAGCCACGTCCCGATCGAGGCCCCGAAGCCGTCCGTCAGCTGGACCGGCAGCAGGACCCTCACGAAGAAGCCGACGTTCTTGATCACCAGGAACGGGTCCTCGCCCCACGTCTCGAGCAACTCCGGCTCGATCTCGATGATCACATCCGGCATGTCGTAAGTGATGGCGAAAGGCCGGCCCTGTGGATCGCGAGCGATGCCGCAGCACGCGCAGGGTTGACCGGCGGCCTTGCCGCCGGTCTTGGCGCGACTTGATCGTGAAACGTTCGCCTTGGTCATGATCGAGACTGTCCCGCCTTCGCTCCGTACGGTTTACCCCAACAAGCCGCCTCGGGGGCGCGCTTCCGGGGAATTGTAGTCAACCGAGCACCTCGAGGTTCGCGATGCTGGCCAGCAGCGTCTTGACGCCGCCGCCGTTGGAGAAGGCGACCGTGACTTCTTCGTCGGCCCGGGTCAGTTTCGAGGTAACGACAATGCCGTCGCCGAGGCGGGCGTGACGGACGCGGTCGCCGTCGCGGAACTGCCGCTCCCCGGGAATTCGCGGCCGTGCGGCGGCGGCGGGGCGGAGCGGGTTGCCAGGCTCCGACGCCGCACGGTGTGGCGGTAATCCGTGTGGAACGTTCAAGCTGCCGGACCGGGCCCCAGAGTCGTAGGCCTCTCGCCGAGCCCCGAGATCCCGCGTGGGTCTGAACGGCTCGCCCGCCCGAGGCGCGCCGGCCGGGCCGCTGCCGCTCCGATATGCACCCCCGCCGGCCCGAATGGGCGTTCCGAAGCGGCTCCCCAGCCGCCGCCCGAAAACGAGATCCGGATCGACCTGGCCCACGTCGTCGTCGAAGTCGTCCCCACGTTCAAGGCGCGGCCCGGTCATGAGGGCAGCAGGGATCTCGAACAGGAACCGGCTCGGAACGGAGAGGCCGCCGCTCCCCCAGGTCGCCCGCCGGGCGGCATGCGACAGGAACAACCGCCGCTTGGCCCGGGTGATACCGACGTAGGCGAGGCGCCGCTCCTCTTCGAGTTGCTTTTCGTCGTCGAGCGATCGGCTGTGGGGAAAGACGCCCTCCTCCAGGCCGGCGATGAAGACCACCGGAAACTCGAGCCCTTTTGCCGCGTGGAGCGTGATCAAGGTGACGGCATCGGCCCCGGCTTCGTAGGAATCCTGGTCCGCCACGAGGGCGGTTTCCTCGAGGAACCGGTCCAGAGCGTCGTCGGGGGTGAGATCGTCGTAGCGGGTGGTAACAGAGCGGAGCTCGAGTAAGTTGGCCCAGCGCTCCTCGCCCTCCTCGGAGCCGTCGGCGAGCATTGCTCTGTAGCCCGATTCCTCCAGCATGGCGTCGAGCATCTCGGGCAGGGGCAGTACACCGATCCTGGTGCGCAGCCTGGCAATGAGAGCCGCAAAGCCACTCAGCGCCCCGCGGGCTCGCGAAGCCAGAGTCTCAAGGCTTCCCTCGGCCCCTGCCAGGATCGCGCCCCAATACGAGGGGCCGCCGGCGGTCCCGATCTCTGCTCCGGTGGCTCCGGCTCCGGCGGCTCCGGCCTCGGCCGTCACGGCACGCCGCCGGATCGTCCTGCCGCCCGCCGCCGCCACGCGGAGCTCCTCCATGCTCTTCTCGCCGATCCCACGCGCCGGAACGTTGAGGATGCGCTCGAAGCTGACCTGGTCGGTGTCGCTGCGGAGGACACGCAGGTAGGACAGCGCATCTTTGACCTCGCGACGCTGGTAGAAACGCGTCCCGCCAACTAGCTGGTACCGAATCCCATAGCGCAGGAACGCCTCCTCGATTGCCCGGCTCTGGGCGTTGGTGCGATACATGACCGCCACGTCGCCGCGCTCCCAGCGCTCCGCATCCTCGTCGGCCCGACGCGTCAACACCGAAGTCCGCCCGCCGGTAAGCTCCTCGATCTGGCGGGCGATCCACTCGGCCTCCTCCTCCTCGTTATAGGCCTCGAAGCGCGCTATCTGCCGGCCGCCGGCGTTGTCGGTCCAGAGCTGCTTGTCCTTGCGCGAGGAGTTGTGCGCCACCACGGAGTGAGCGGCGTCGAGGATGAGCTGCGTGGAGCGATAGTTCTGCTCGAGCTTGACGACCGTCGCGTCCGGGTAGTCGCCCTCGAAGTCGAGGATGTTCCGGATGTCGGCGCCGCGCCAGGAGTAGATCGACTGGTCGTCGTCGCCGACCACGCACAGGTTGTGGTGGCCTGCCGCGAGGGCCTTGACCCACAGATACTGCGGCCGGTTGGTGTCCTGGTACTCGTCGATGTGGAGATAACGCCAGCGGCCCTGGTATCGCTCGAGCACCGCCGGCGCATCGTGGAAGAGCCGCACCGCCTCGAGGAGAAGGTCGTCGAAGTCGAGCGCGTTGGCCGCCCTCAGCCGTGTCTGGTAGCGCCGGAACAGCCGCGCGATCTCTCGCTCCCGATGAGTGTGGGCGTTCGCCGCGATGAAATCGGCGTCGAGCATCTCGTTCTTGGCACGCGAGACGGCCCCGAGAATGGCGCTGGGCTTGTATTCGCCCGTGATCGGCAGGTCGTCCTCGCGCAGGATCTGCTTCATCAGCGCCTGCTGATCGTCCGAGTCGTAGACCACGAAGTGACGGTCCAGGCCGATGGCCGCCCCGTCGCGACGCAGGACCCGGGCGCACAGGGCGTGGAAGGTGCCCATTGCCACCTCACGCCCGGCCTCTTCGCCCACCAGCCCGGTGATCCGCGCCCGCAACTCGGCTGCCGCCTTGTTGGTGAAGGTAACGGCCAGGATCTGCCACGGCCGAACGCCCCTGACGCCGACCAGATACGCCACGCGATGGGCCAGCACGCGGGTCTTGCCGCTGCCGGCGCCGGCGAGTATCAACACGGGACCGTCGACGGTGCTGACGGCGCGCTGCTGCTCCGGATTGAGGCGCCCCAGGATCCGCCCGGCGAGCGCCTCGGTGGCGGCCTGTCTCTCCGCCAGCGCGACCGGCTCCGGCTCGAACGGCGACGGCTCGCGAGGCTCGATCCGGGGCCCGTCGAACGCTTCCGGCGGCGCCTCGTCCGGCGGAGGCGGCTCCTCGAGCGGAAACGGCGCACCCTGCCGGTCTACGGGTGACGCCCCGACGAACGAAGGCGCGTCTGCGGCCATGTCCGATGGCAGGTCCAACGAGCCGTGGAGCGGCTCAGATGCGGCCGCGCCGCGGTCGCCTTGAGGTCGGGCCGGCCGCCCGTGGCTTCGAGCTGGACTCACCGAGGAATTGTATGAGCCCCCAGTTCATCCCGGCGTGGCGGTCGCCGAGCCGCCTAGGGCCCGGTCGACTGGAGAGCCGGGATTTCGAACTCGCTGGCCGGCGGGGGCAAGATGGGCGAAACCTTGTTCCAGTTCGACAGCACGAGGCGAACGGCCGCGGCCCCGGCGCTTGGGTCGCTGGTCGAGAACTCGAGCCGTTCCAGCTCGAAATCGCCCTGCGTGATCCACAGGTCGAGCTTGCCGCTGCCCAGAGCTTGCACGACCGTCGAACTCGACAGCTTCGAGTTGAGGGCGCTCTGGGTCACGCTGACTCGGATGTGATAGCAGGGACCACTTGGCTCCGGCTCCGTTCCGACCAGGACGGGGCTGAGGCCCGGGTCGTTGGCGACGGCGAGTATTTGCGAGACGATGAACTCCGGGCCGCTGGACAGCGCCGGGTTGATCGTCAGGTCCGAGTCGCCCGCCATGACGTACTTCGTGGCACCGTAAGGGCGCGAGTAGGCATACGGATCCACCACGATCAGCTCACCGGAGAAGCCCGGCAGACCCGGCAAGCCGCCCGTGACGTGGGCCGTCTTGTTGACGAAATCGATGTCGCCGTCGGCAACGGTTCCGCCGAGCGAGACCGGAACGGACGTGTAGATGGGAGACGGCGTCGGGCCGGCGGAAGCGGACGCGGACGGCGCAGGGGTCGGAGTGGGAGTGGGGGTCGGAGTCGCGGAGCCCCGCGGAGCGACAGACGACGACGAACCGGCGCTTGCAGAGCCGGATGATACAACCGATGCTGAGGGCGTCGCCGTGTCGGTCGGAACCGGAGTGTCCGTAATGGCCGGGCTCGGCGAGGCCGCTTCAACCCCGACGATGAACTGACCCCCAGCCTCGATGTGGAAGTGCACGGACTGGAGGTTCGTGAGAGATGTCTGCGCGTTGGTCAGGATCTTTCGCACGTCGGTCAGGGGCGCCGAGCTGCAGGCGGCGACGAGCGCCAGCACGGCCAGCATGCCGGTGACTGCGGTTGCGATCGATTTCCGACGAGACACCTGAATCCTCCACACCGGATGCCGGCCCGGGGCTGCATGGTTGCACGGTCACCGGCAAGGCTCAGATACACCCGATAGCGCCCGTCGCAGTGTAGCGGTAGAGAGGCGGCTTCGACCTGAAAGCCGTGCTCCCGGCTCCAGGTGCCGACGGCGCCTCCGAGAACCCCTGGCCGGCCATAATGTCGAGAACCCCGGACGCCTGCCCGGGGTTCTCGACTGTTACCGAGAGCTTTGCTCCGGCGAGGAGGCCTTACGGCGTGATGTCCGCGGCAGCCGGTGCCGTGATGGTGACGGGCTGGTCATACGCCGTGACCGTGACCGTGAAGTCGACGTTGCCGAGCGCCGCGGAGGCACCCTTGAACTCGACCTTGGCGATCTGGTAGTTGGCCTTGTAGACCCAGAAATCAATCGACGCGGAGTCGATCGTCATGGCCGTGCTCGGGCTGGAGGCAGCGATCGCGGCGTTGATCTTGTCGAGCGGGACCGAGACGTTGATGTGGTAGGCATCCTGGCCGCCGATCTGCTCCACTCCGACGAGGGTCGCCGTCACCCCAGCCGCAGCCATTTGCGACTGGAGCTGGGCCAGCTCACCCGTGAGGCTTGTCAGGGCCGAAGCCCCCGGCGTCGGGACGGCGACCGGCAGGCCGCTGGTGAGGCTGCTGAGGTCCGTCTTCGTATATTTGGGACCGAGCAGGCTGACCTTGTAGTAGAGGACGTTGTCCTTGAGGATCAAGTCGCCGGTTATGGGTACGTTGCCCAACATCTGCATTGCGGGCACCGTCAAGGTGAGATGAGCGGCCTGAGCGGCTACGTCGACGTCGCCCTCGATGGCCGTGCCGGTGAGCGTCACGTCGCTGGTGATGGCGGCGCCCAGAGACGAGTCGGCACTGGCCAGCGCAGCGGCCTTAATGGTGCCGTCGAGCGCGATCTTGATGTGGAACGACTTGACGGCCGCTCCGCCGTTGATGGCCTGGGTGATGATCGAGTTGGGATCGCTGGCGTTGAGGGTGGCGGCAACCGAGGCGGCAGTCGTCGGGTTGCTACTGGCGCCGGCCGGGCCGGTCGCACCGGCGGGGAACGTGGCGCTGTTGCTACTGCACGCGCTGGCGAAGACAACGACCAATCCCGCGAAGACGGCTAGTGCCGGCTTGGGCAATCGGAACAAGGTGCACCTCCTCTGGGGCTTGCTTCCTCTGATCAGGATTGGCCCGAAGGTCCAACGTGTCAAACTTGCGCCCCACAAACGTCTTGCTGTCTCACTCTGCAAACAACAAGCCCTGGACGAAACCAGCCCGGGGCTTGTTGTCGCCTGTCCGCGTTGGACCGAACCCTAGAAGTCCATGTCCCCGCCGCCGTGGTTGTGACCACCGGGGCCGGCATCCTTCTTCTCGGGGAGGTCGGTGATGAGGGTCTCCGTCGTCAGAACCATCTTGGCGATCGAGGCGGCGTTCTCGAGGGCGGAGCGGGTCACCTTGGCGGCGTCCACGATGCCCTTCTCGAACATGTCGCCGAACTCGCCCTTCAGGGCGTCGTAGCCGAAGCCGACCTTCATGCCTCGGACCTGATCGACGACGACCTCACCGTGAGCGCCGGCGTTGTCGGCGATCTGGCGGATCGGGTACTCGAGCGCTCGGCGGACGATGTCGACGCCTACCTGGGCGTCGGGCTCGTCGAGCTTGAGCTTCCCGAGGACGGCCTGGCAGTGGAGGAGGGTTGCCCCGCCACCGGCGACCATGCCTTCCTCGATGCCCGCCCGCACGGTGGACAGGGCGTCCTCGATGCGGTGCTTCTTCTCCTTGAGCTCGACTTCCGTCGCCGCGCCCACCTTGATGACGGCAACGCCGCCGGCGAGCTTGGCGAGGCGCTCTTGGAGTTTCTCTTTGTCGTAGTCGGAGGTAGTCTCCTCGACCTGGGCCTTGATCTGGGAGATCCGGGCCTTGACGGCTTCCGGTGTGCCGGCGCCTTCGACGATCGTGGTGTCGTCCTTGGTGGCGACGACACGGCGCGCTTCGCCGAGGTCCTCCATGGCCACCGAGTCGAGCTTGCGCCCGATCTCCTCGCTGATCACGGTGCCGCCGGTCAGGATGGCGATGTCGCGCAGCATCTCCTTGCGCCGATCGCCAAAGCCCGGAGCCTTGACGGCCAGGACCTGGATGGTGCCCTTGAGCTTGTTGACGACCAGCGTCGCGAGGGCCTCGCCGTCGACGTCCTCGGCGATGATCAGAAGAGGACGGCCGATCTGGACGACTTTCTCGAGCGCCGGCAGCATGTCCGGGACCGCCGAGATCTTGCGGTCGGTGATCAGGATCCTGGGGTTGTCGAGGACCGTCTCCATGCGGTCGGCGTTGGTTACGAAGTACGCCGAGATATAGCCGCGGTCGAACTGCATGCCCTCGGTGTATTCCTTCTCGAGACCGAGAGACTGACCTTCCTCGACCGTGACCACGCCGTCCTTGCCGACCTTGTCCATGACCTCGGCGATGATCTCGCCGACCTCAGGATCGGCCGCGGAGATCGTGGCGATTGCCGCAATCTCCTCACGTGAGTCGATCGGGCGTGACTGCTTCTTGATCTCCGCGACCACGGCCTCGACGGCTTTTTCGATGCCGATGCGGATCTGCATCGGGTTAGCGCCGGCCGTGACGTTGCGGATGCCCTCGTTGATCATAGCCTGGCCGAGCACCACGGCTGTCGTAGTGCCGTCGCCGGCTACGTCGTCGGTCTTGGTCGCGACTTCCTTGAGAAGCTGCGCGCCCATGTTCTCGAACGGGTCTTCCAGTTCGATGTCTCGAGCGATGGTCACGCCGTCGTTGGTGATGGTCGGCGAGCCGAACTTCTTGTCCAAGACGACGTTCCGGCCCTTCGGGCCGATCGTGACCTTGACTGCCTCGGCGAGGCGGTCCACACCGCGCTTGAGGGATCGACGAGCTGACTCGTCGAAGACGATCTGCTTAGCCAAGTTTGTGTGTCCTCCGCACTACTCCGGCCGCTCGGGTTGCCCCGGTGCCGAGTGGGTAATCGACGTTGCCGGGGCCGTCTCAGCCCTCGACGATCGCGAGGATGTCCTTCTGGCTGACGATGAGGAGATCCTCGCCATCCACCTTGAACTCGGTTCCGGCGTACTTTGCGTACAAGACCCGGTCGCCAACCTTGACGTCCATGGCTTCGCGCTTGCCGTCATCGAGCGTCTTGCCGGGTCCGGCAGCTAGGATGACTCCCTCCATCGGCTTCTCCTTGGCCGTGTCCGGCAGGACGATGCCGCTCTTGGTCATCTCTTCGCGGGGGGTGGGCTTGATGACGACGCGGTCGCCGAGAGGCTTCAGCTTCTTGCTGGTCGCTGTGGCAGTTGCCAAGGCGCATTTCCTCCTGAAGACGGCGGCGATTGCCTGCCGTCGCAACTCCTGGATCTAGCCTGTCGACACCGGCACGAACCGGGCCGACTCTCTTGCCCGAGTTCTTCGACCGCCTCAGCCAGCGAGCCCGCAGGCCTTGGCTGTGCGCGGTGACGTGCCTGAAGGGCTCCTCCGTCACGTCGCAACTACGCTGCTCGGTCGAATTAGCACTCTACCATCGAGAGTGCTAACAGCCTAACGAAGCCCGTTCGGGCTGTCAAGCGGGGGCGGAACCCGACCTGCCCGGTGTTCGGACCAGACCGGCGGTTGCATTCCCGCGAGTTTCAGTGGAGCCGGGGAACAGCACGTCGTATTCTCCCCCGGGCATGTCCGACAGCTCGTGGGGCTGTCTCGGCCGGTGCCGGGGCCAGAGCCAATGCCCGCGAAGCCGACGCTGCGGCGGCGCCACAAGAAAGGCCGGAGCGAGATGGAACCTGTCGAGTTGCCCGACCACGTGTTACGCAATCGTGCCGTATGGGATCGCTGGGCGCCCGGCTGGGTGGCCGGCGGCCGCAGCAACTGGGCGGCCACGGAACCGTCCTGGGGAATCTGGGGCATTCCGGAGAGCGAGCTCGGTATGCTCGACGACGTTGCCGGCCGGGACGTCATCGAGTTGGGATGTGGCACCGCCTATGTCTCGGCCTGGCTCGCGCGCGGCGGGGCGCGACCGGTCGGCATCGACAACTCACCCAAGCAGCTCGAGACGGCGCGCAGTCTTCAGGCCGAGTACAAGCTCGAGTTTCCTCTGCTGCTCGGGAACGCCGAGTCGGTGCCGTACCCCGACGCCTCGTTCGACTTCGCCATCTCGGAGTACGGGGCGGCGATCTGGGCCGACCCTTATCGATGGATACCGGAGGCCGCTCGCCTGCTTCGACCCGGAGGTCGGCTGACGTTCCTGGGGAACGCGTTCCTGTTCATCCTGTGCTGTCCCGACGAGGACGACAAGCCGCCCACCGATCGGCTCTTGAGCGACCAGTTCGGCGCGTGCCGCTTCGAATGGCCGAGTGACGAGTCGGTCGAGTTCCATCTGCCGCACGGCGAGATGATCCGGCTGCTCCGGAAGAGCGGCTTCGAGATCGAAGACCTCATCGAGATCCAGGCGCCCGAGGGAGCCACTACCAGGTTCGCGTGGGTCGATCCGGTCTGGGCCCGCCGCTGGCCGAGCGAGGAGGTCTGGAAGGCGCGCAGGAAGAGCTGACGCCCGCCGATCGCCGGGCACCGAAAACGGGCGGCCCAGGCCGCCCGTTTTCACTCTTCTCGCTAGACCGAGGTGCCGATGGTGCTCAGGATGCTGCTGAGCCCTCCACCGAGGAACATCAGAGCGCTGACGGCGACGATTGCGATAAGGGCCAGGATGAGTGCGTATTCGGCAAGTCCCTGACCCGTTCGCGCGCGGGCCGTCAGAAGCAAGGTCATGGCACCACCCGGTGAAGCAACTACATCTTGGCGCCGATAGTGCTCAGGATGGTCTGAATCGTGCCGCTCAGAAAAAGGAGAGCCAGAACTGCTGCGATCGCGATGAGAGCGAGGATGAGTGCGTATTCGGCAAGTCCCTGACCGGTGCGGCCGAGGCGCCCGACGAGCGTCTGCATGAAGAACCCTCCAGGGGATGATGGCAGCCAATGGTTACGTTGGCTGTATGACCTGGCGATAGTACTGCCGGAGCGGGCCGGACTGCTCGCCTTTTCCAGAAGAAATGGGGCGCGGCGGCACCGCAGCGAGCCGGCGTCAAGACTGCGAGGCCGTCTGATTCAGGCGATCAGTGAGGCCCTTCGCGGCCGTCTTCGCCGGCGAGAGCCCGATCTTCTCCGCGAGGGCGTTCGGCCCGGAGACACCTGGACCCGGGCGCATCAGACCCCGGAGTGGCTCCGGAAGGTTGCGTCGTAGGCAGCCACGAGGCCGGGCCCAATCGTATCGGGGGTCGCGTCGATCCGCTCAGCAAGCCACTCCCCGGTGACGCGGACCCATTCCGGGGAGTTCCGCCGGCCCGAGAAACCGGGCACGGAGCCCCGAGGCACGCCCGGCGGCGCCAGGTACGGAGCGTCGGTCTCGATCAGCAGCCGATCGCTCGGGACGATCCGCGCGACCTCGGCCGACGCCTCTTCCCCCCGCCGGAACACGAGCCCGCTGAACGAGACCGCCAGCCCGAGATCCAGAGCCGACACGGCATAGTCGACCGGTCCGGAGAACGAATGCAGGACCGCGCGCGGGCGATCCGCGAACGCTGCCCGCCCTGCTCGTCCCCCAAAGCCCGCGGCGCGGAGCTCGGCGATCAACGCGTCCTGGGCATCCCGCGCTCCGGCCGCGGAGCGGCAGTGGAGGATGGCCGGCTTGCCGGTTTCCAGGGCGAGGCGCAGGTGGCGTCGGAGATTTGCGAGCTGCGCCTCGGGCGGTGAGTACATGCGGTCGTAGTCGAGGCCGGTCTCCCCAAGTGCCACGACGCGCCGGTCCCCGGCAAGCTCCACCACGGCGGCCCAATCAGCCTCGGTGGCAGCCGCGGCGTCATGCGGATGCAAGCCCACCGCCGCATCGATCCAGCGGTATTCGGCGGCAAGCTCGACCGCTGCCGCCGACGAGATGGCGTCCCAACCCGGGACGAGCAGCCGTTCGATGCCCGCCGCGCGCGCGCCCTCGACCACGGTTTCGCGGTCGGTCGCGAATGCGTCCGTTTGCAAATGGGCGTGGCTGTCGATTAGCCTCATCGGCGGGCTCCTCGGCCGGCCTCAGCTCGCCGCCGGCGCCGCAGCATCGACCTCGATGCGCGGGAAGAGCGGCTCGGCTGTAGCCAGGTTGCCGGCGTCGCACTCGTGGGCTCCCCAACGCAGCTCATCGAGCAGGGCCGGACCGCCATTTCCGTTCGGGCCGTACGGGTAGGCGTAGCCGAGCTGGGCCAGTGCGCGCGGGGCCGCCGTCGGGATGAACGGCGCGGCAGCCAGTGCAATCAGCCGGCACCCTTCGACGAGATCGCCCAGAACCGCCCGCAGACGTGCGCCGGCTTCCTCGTCGCCGGCCTTCATTGCCTTCGCCAGTGTCCAGGGCTGTTCCGCATCCACGAGCCGGTTCGCCGCGCCGACGAATTCCCAGAGACCGGATAGCGAATCATGCAACCGGCAGCGCTCGAGCCGGTCTTCATAGGCCGCAAGCGTTTCGGCCCAGGCCTTCGCCAGGCCGGCCGCGGGCCCGGGACCAGGGCGCTCGCCGCCGAAGTAACGGTTCGCCATCGAGATCGTTCGGTTCAGGAGATTGCCGAAGTCGTTCGCGAGATCCGCGTTATAGCGGCGCACGAAGGAGTCCCACGAAACGTCCGTGTCGCGATCGAAGGCGACTTCGCGAAGGCTGACGTACCTGGCCCCGTCGGCGCCGAGCGTCTTGACCACGTCGATCGGATCGAGGAAGTTGCCGAGACTCTTGCTCATCCGCTCGCCCTGGGCCAGCAGGAAGCCGTGGACCCAGACGTGGCGCGGCGCCTCGAGGCCTGCGCTCCACAGCATCGCCGGCCAGTAGATGGTGTGGAAGCGGGCGATGTCCTTGCCGATGATGTGCAGGTCCGCCGGCCACCAGCGCTCGAAAGATGCCTGGTCGTCGGGGAAACCGGCGCCCGTGACGTAATTGATCAGGGCGTCGTACCAGACGTAGATCGTGCCCGCGGCGGGGTCCCAAGTCCCGTCGGTCCGCAGCGACGATGAGCCGTCCGGCATGATCGGGAATGGGATGCCCCACGCAGCCCCAGCACGACTGATCGAGAAGTCCTCGAGCCCGCCGTGGATGAACCCGAGCATCTCGTTGCGCCGGTAGTCCGGCTGGACGAAGTCCGGATGGTCTTCGAAGTGCCGCTCGAGCCTCGCCTGGTAGGCCGACAGCCTGAAGAACCAGTTGTTCTCGGACAGCCACTGGAGAGTCACCGTCGGGTGACTCGGGCAACGGCTGCCCTCGGGCGATTCGATCACATCCGACGGGGCCTTGAAACCTTCCGCCGGGCAATACCAGCCCTCGTAGGTGCCGAGGTAGATGTCGCCGTTGGCGTAGGCGCGCCGGACCATCTCCTGCGCCGACCGGACATGATCGGGATCAGTTGTCCGAATGAAGCGATCCGGAGCGATCAGGAGGGCGTCCTCGGCGGCGCGGAAGAGACCCACCATCTCGTCGATGAACTCCTTGGGCTGCCGGCCCAGCTCGGCCGCCCGCTGAGCGATATTGACCGAATGCTCGTCGGTGCCGGTCAGGAACCGCGTGTCGTCGCCCTTCATCCGATGCCAGCGCGCCAGGACGTCTGCGCCTATTACCTCGTAGAGCGTGTGCAGTCCGGGCCGGTTGTTGGCGTAAGCGATGGAAGTCGTGACGTAGAAGCGATCGGGGCTCATGGCGCCCGATGGTATCAGGCGCCGCGAAGCCATATTGACCGGCCGTCCGGCCGGGGACGAAACTGGCGGCGTCATGGCCACCACTAGACTGCCCGAACTTGATCGCGATACCGAACGCCGGCTGGCGGCCGGCCTGTTCAACGATGTCTGGCGGCTCCTCGACCTGCCGAAGCGGACACCCGAGCAGGACGACGAGATGCTCCATGAGGCCCACGCTTCCCGCTACCACTGGGGCAACGTCGGAGATCCGATCACCTTCGTCCGCGGCGAGTGGCTCTGCTCGCGCGTGTACGTTGTGCTCGGCCGCCCCGAGCCGGCGATCTGGCACGCCCGGCGCTGCCTGGAGCTGCTGACTGAGTTCCGAGGGGGCGAGACGTGGGACGAGGCGTACGCCTACGAGGCACTCGCGCGGGCATACGCCCTGGCCGGCAACAGGGACGAGAGGAACGCCTGGCTTGCCAGGGCCCGCGTCGCTGCAAAGGCGGTAGCCGATCCGAACGACCGGGGCCCGATCGAGGAAGACCTCAAGACCATCAGGTAGCCGGCCGGCCACCTTCCGAGGCGCCGCACCGGCAGCAGTGGAGCCGGTTTCAGTGGCGGAAGTGGCGGACACCCGTGATGAGCATCGACGCGCCGGCCTTCTCCGCAGCTTCAATCGCCTCCGCGTCGCGGATCGAGCCGCCCGGCTGGGCGAAGGTCGTGACGCCGGCGTCGAGGCAGACCTGGACCGCGTCGGGGAACGGGTAGAACGCGTCGGAGCCGCACGCGGCGCCCCGTAACGCTTCGGCGCCGTGGAACGCGAGCGCCTTGGCGACGGCTTGCCGGGCGGCATCGACGCGGCTCGTCTGGCCCGAGCCGAGGCCGATCTCCATCCCGTCCTTGACGAGCACGATCGCATTGGAGACGACACCCCGGCACAGCCGCCAGGCCAGATCAAGGTCGCGCATCTCGCCCACGGAGGGAGCACGCGAGGTAGCGAGCTTCCACGTGGTCGGATCATCCGGCACGACGTCCGGCGCCGTCACGAGCACGCCTCCGCCGGCGAATCGGATCGAGCCAAGCGGGTCGGGGGCGGGCGCCGGATCGGTCGAACCCAGGACCGGATCCTCGAGCAAGCGCAGGTTGGTCTTGCGGGCCAGGATCGCGAGCGCCTCCGGCGCGTAGGTCGGAGCGACGATCACCTCCAGGAATATCGCGGCGAGCCCCTCGGCGGTGGCCGCGTCGACCTCGCGGGTCAGCGCCACCACGCCGCCGTAAGCGGAGACGGGATCGCCGGCCAGTGCCGCCTGCCACGCTTCGGCGAGGGTCGCGCGCTCGGCGGCGCCGCACGGGTTGGTGTGCTTGACGACGACGCAGGCCGGGCCGCGGAGCCCACGGGCGATAGCATCGGCACCGGAGGCATCGAGGACGTTGTTGTAGCTGAGCGCCTTGCCCTGAAGGATCGACCCGCCCAACGCGAACGGCCCGGCCCATTTACTGGTCCCGGGGCGCCGGTAGCGGGCCGCCTGCTGGTGTGGGTTCTCACCGTAGCGGAGTGTCTCCACTTTCTCGAGGCCGACCACCAGCGTCTGCGGATACGGGTCCGCCGCGCCGGGCAGACCGGGCTCGTCCGGAAGATCGACGCCGGCGGCGGCCATCCGGCCGGGCAGCTCGGCTGCGATCCGTGCGTCGTACGCCCCGGTCTGGCGGAAGGCCTCGACTGCCAGGGCCGAACGCATGCCCTCCCCCACCCGACCGTTGGCCTCCAGCTCCTCGAGCACCGCCGCGTAGCGAGCCGGCGAGGTCACGATTGCGACCGAGGCGTGGTTCTTCGCCGCCGCGCGGACCATCGACGGCCCGCCGATGTCGATCTCCTCGACCAGATCGTCGAACGAGATGCCCGGCTTCTCAGCGGCCGCGGCGAACGGATAGAGGTTGACAGCCACGAGGTCGAACGGATCGATCGCCGCCGCGGCCAGCTGCTCGCGGTGCGAGGCCAGCCGGCGATCGGCCAGGATGCCGCCATGAACCCGCGGGTGGAGCGTCTTGACCCGCCCGTCGAGCATTTCGGGGAACCCGGTTACGGCGGCGACGTCTGTAACCGGCAGACCGGCCGCCCGCAGGGCCCGCGCGGTGCCACCGTTGAAACCAGCTCGAAGCCCAGGCGAACCAGACCCGCCCCGAACTCGGTCAGGCCGGTCTTGTCGGAGACTGAAAGAAGGGCCCGTTTCGGCACCGGCATCGTTTCCGCCGCTCGGGCGGCATCGATTCGAACGGTCCGGCCGTCGGGGTCGATCGTCAGCGCGCCGGCCAGGGCGAGTCCGACGGCGCGCGGCAGCAGCCGGTGCTCGACCGCATGGATCCGTTCGAACAGCGTCTCCTCCGTGTCGCCGACCAGGACCGGCACGGCTTCCTGGACCACGATCGGACCGCCGTCGAGCGAGGCATCTACGAAATGGACCGTCACGCCGGTGACCTTGACGCCCGCGGCGAGGGCGTCGCGGACCGCGTGGGCCCCGGGAAAGCCGGGGAGCAACGCCGGGTGGAGATTTACCAGCCTTCGCGCGAACGCAGCGAGCATCGCCGGACCGACGATGCGCATGTAACCGGCCAGGACGACCAGCTCGGGGGAGACCGCGGCCACGGATTCGGCGAGGATCCGATCCTCCTCTGCCCGGCCCGCATCGTCACCGTGTGGCGCCGCCGGCACAAGCAGGGTCTCGATCCCCTGCTCGACGGCCCAATCGAGCGCGGCACACGGCCGATCGCTGAAGACGAGGACGATCTCTGCATCGAGCGCGCCGCGCACCGCCGCGGCGTGCAGCGCGCGGAGGTTGCTGCCGGTTCCCGAGACGCCGACCGCGATCCGATGGGCCACGCCTTCCTCCTCCGTCTGGTACGTGCGGCGCCCCTGGGGCGCCCTCAACCTGCCGCGATCCCTCAGGATTCCATGTAGCGTCGGTCCGGCGAATCGATGGCCACGACGTCGCCGATCTGCCACGCGGGCAGGCCGTCCGCCTTCAGGATCGCGACTGCCGCCGTAGCGGCTTCGGCCGGCACCACGCAGACCATCCCGAGCCCGCCGTTGAAGGTCGATCGCAGCTCGGCGTGGGAAAGCCCGCCCAGAGCCCCGATGAGCGGCATCACCGACGGCATCGGCCAGCGGGACGGATGAACCCGCGCACCGAGTCCCTCGGGCAGGGCACGCGGCACGTTGCCGGGCAGCCCTCCGCCGGTGACGTGGGCCACGCCGTTCAGGGCGAAGCCGGCCTGGTCAAGCCCGGCACGCAGCCGCACGATGGCGCCCGAGTAGATCCGCGTCGGAGTGAGCAGCACCTCGCCCAGGCTCTGCCGCAGCGTTTCCGGTTCGGGTGCCGTCGCCGGCCCCAGGATCCGGCCTGTGAGCTCGGCGTAGCCCTCGTCCAGGGGTACGTCCTCCTCGGCCAGGATCCGCCGCACCAGCGAGTAGCCGTTGCTGTGCAGCCCCGACGAGCCAATCCCGATCAGCGCGTCACCGGCCCGGGTCGCCGTTCCGTCGATGAGCCGGTCGCGCTCCACCACGCCGACGCAGAATCCGGCCATGTCGAACTCGTCCGGCTCCATCAGCCCGGGATGCTCGGCCGTCTCGCCGCCGATGAGCGAGCAGCCGGCAAGGCGGCAGCCGCCGGCGATCGAGGCCACCATCTCCGCGACCCGCTCGGGATGGACCTGCCCGACTGCTATGTAGTCGAGGAAGAACAGCGGCTCGGCACCGGCGCAGACCAGGTCGTCCGCGCACATCGCCACGAGGTCGTAGCCGACTGTGTCATACCGGCCGAGCGCCATCGCGATCGCGGTCTTAGTGCCGACGCCGTCCGTTGAGCTGACCAGGACCGGCTCGCGCATGCCGGCTGGCAGGGCCATCGCCGAAGCGAAACCGCCCAACCCGGCGATCACCTCAGGGCGCCGCGTTGTCGCAACCGAGGCTCTCATCAGCTCGACCGCCCGCTCTCCAGCGTCGATGTCGACACCGGCGCGGCGGTATGCGTCCCAGGCGCCGCCCCGCTTCACGCCCGTGCTCGCACCTCGGGCGCCCGGCGGGCTGCCGGCCTCGGACCGGCGGCCTCCGAACTCACTCATGCGGGTGGACGGTGGCCGTGGCTTCGGCCTCGCCATGCGAGACCGGCTCGCCCTGCGCGTCCTCCAGGACAAACTTGTGGCGGGTCGTGTCGTATGGGACCGGCACGGGATACCGGCCGTCGAAGCAGGCGAAGCAGAAACGCTCGTAGGG
>JBIOII010000022.1:0-26099 GCA_044449785.1 Candidatus Limnocylindrales bacterium | reverse complement strand
TCGCGTCCACTGCCAGAGCCGGTTCGTCGGCGCGACGGCGGCAGCCACGGGCGCAGGGGCTGTCGTCTGCGCAACGGCGCTTGCCATCGCACCACCGGCCGCGTGGGCTGCGTACACGGCCCTGTACGCCGCGTCGGCGATCAGCCGAACGATCGCGACGTTTCGGACCGAGGTCTCAGCTTCCTGGAGCAGTCCATCCGTCCCTCCCAGCGGGCCCTCGGTTCCCGGCAAGAGCGCGGGCTAGCAAACCCGACCCAGTCCTCCGCGATCAACCATTCCTGCACGATCGGGTGATAGTGGTTCAAGCCGGCTCGGTGGCATCGGGTTGCGGTCGCGCACATCGCAGATTGACTCACAGGCCCCGCTCCGCTTCCAATCCTCCGGAGGGAGCGGCGCGTCCGGTGTGGTGGGGACCATCAGCCAATCCAACGGATCTCCGGCTCCTTTCGAGCGACCGGCGCTATCTCACTCTTCGGATGGCCAACGATGATCGGCGCAACTGGCACCCACGTCTCGGGGAGGCCGAGCGCGTCCTTCCCCTCCGCCGTGTTGAGGAAGCTCTGCGCGAAGCCGATCCAACAGGTTCCAAGTCCCTCGCTGTATGCAGCGAGCATCAGGTTCTCGGCGGCCAGTGCGCAGTCTTCAACGACCCACGGCCTTTGCGCGATCCCCGAGATCAGGATCAATGCCGGGGCGTGATAGAAGATCTGGAAGCTCGCATCGCCCAGCATCGTCCGGTAACGATCGGACTGCGGTCCATCTGGCAAGGTCGCGAGCATGTGGGACTTCGCAGCATCCGAGATCCGGTCGAGCAGGCCCTGGTCGCGAACCACGGTGAACGTCCAGGGTTGCCCGTTCGACGCGCTCGGCGCATGCACGGCGGCGTCGATCAGACGCCGAACGGTCTCCTCGTCCACGGCTTGGCCCGTGTAGTCGCGCGTCGAGCGGCGGCCAGAGATCGCCTCGGTGATATCCATCGTGCTATTCCTCCCGCTAACGAGCCTGCCGCAGACACCTGGCCGGAAATCCTCCCGAACCGAGCGACCAACTTGGCCGCGTGGACATATGGGCGCCCGGCGGCCGGGATGTGGACCGGGTGTCCATGCCTCCCCTGTTCAGCCGTGATCGGAATGGTGGACGAGTCCCTCGCCCGGTCGACGACGGGCGACGGCCATGTCGAGCGCCGCGGTGACGAGCTCGGCACGCATGTGGCTCGCCATGCTCCAGCCGACGATCCGGCGACTCCAGGCGTCGGTGATCGCGGCGAGATAGCAGGTGCCAGCCCGGGTGGGAAGCGCGGTGATGTCGGCGACCCAGAGCCGGTCTGGGCCTGGTGCGGTGAAGTCGCGGTTCACGAGGTCAGGTGCAAGATCAGCCCGGTCGTCGCGGATCGTCGTGCGGACGAACCGTCGCCGATGGACGCCGGCGAGATGATCGGCCGCCATGAGCCTCGCAACCCGCTTGCGCGAGACATGTCGGCCCGCCTCGACGAGGTCCGCCCAGATCCGGGGCACGCCGTATGTGCCGCGGCTCCGGGCATGGAAGCGGCGTATCTCGGCGGCAAGGGTGGCGTTGGCGAGCTCACGTGCCGACGGACCCCGGGAGTGCCAGGCGTAGTAGCCGCTCGGGGAGACTCCGAGGGCTGAACAGAGGATCCGGATCGGATACCTCGCCTTCTCCTGCTCGACGAAGCGGAACCGGGTCACCGGGTCCGCTCGGTCTCCTGAGCGAAGAAGGCGGCTGCTTTTCGCAGGATCTCGCGCTCGGTCTCGAGGACCTTCACCCGCCGACGAAGCTCGACGAGCTCAGCCCGCTCGTCGGCTGCGAGCGGAGTCCCCGCAGGACGCTCGCGGGCCTGGGCGATCCACCGGCGAAGGCTCTCGTTCGACATGCCGAGGTCCATCGCGACCTGGCGGATCGACTGGCCCGACGTTTCGGCCAGACGGACGGCCTCGGCCCGGAACTCCGCGCTGTAGTGCTGGTGCTTCCTCCCCACGCTGGACTCCTTCCCGCGGACGCTGCCGCGATCTTAGGTGTCCACGAAAACGGGGTAAGCCCAGGCCGGCCTGTGCCAGCTCGGGTGTCACAGACCCGACATCGAGCCTCGACCGAAGTCAGGACTCCCAGGTCATCACGATAGTGAGTTTTATGGTGATGGCCCGCCAGGCCCTAGACCGCAGGTTAGCCAATGGGTCTGGCAGTAACCGAATCCGGCCGTCACCAGGACCACCCTCGAGCGCGAACGGTATCTCCCTTGACTTGCGTCAGGTCGGGGCCGACTCGCTCCGACCTCCGGAACTCGGAGGAGCGGACCGATTTCGTCGGCCTGGCGTTCGAGGCTGCCCTGGCCTGGAGGGCTGTGTGCGTGAGCTTCCAGACTCTCGACCACCGGGAGCGTTTCGTCGTGGCGATGGAGAGGCGCTCGAGTGCTTGGCTGGCACCGTGCGTTGACGGGCAGCTGCGCCGCGGCCGGCAGCCGCGGCGCAGCTGCGAATGCTCGCGACGATGTCCGTTACGAGACCATCGATCTGTTTGGCATCGGTAACCATATGGAGCAGATCGGCAGACTCGGCGATCTTGTCCGCGACGTCCCGAATGGATGCTAGGTCCGGGTCGAACTTCGCCCACTCCGCCAGGAGGGGCTGGAGAGCCAGCGCGTGCGCCAGGTACTTGGCCGCGTGGGCGGCATCTTCCGGGGACCGACGGCCCGGGCACTGGTCACGGACCGCGTACAGGCAAGCCCTGCAGTACAGCGTCTCGTACTTCTTGGCTGCCACGAGCCTCTTGATGTCCCCAGGAATCGCCGCTGTTTTCCCGATGGCCTGCTCGGCTTCCTCGTTGTCGGCCTTTTTGTCGCTGCACATCTGCGCGACAAGACGCGACTGTTTGATGAGGTCTAGAGTTCTTGGGCCCTCGTGAGCACTCTCTGCTGTGGACAGCGCGACGCCGTATTGGCTTATGGCGAGCTCCTGGAGGTGAGCACTTCTTCGCTGAACGCCCAGATAGCTCAGTGTGTCCGCGAGGTTCAGGATGGGCTGGGACGGGTGCTTCCTCCGTGTCGGCTCCTTGTTCGGTGTCGGCTCCTTGTTCGGTGGTGGCTCCTGTTCGGTGGTGGCTCCTTGTTCGGTTTGTGGCTCCTTGTTCGGTGTTGGCCACAGTTTCGTCGCGGCACCGAACTCCCTGATTGCTTCGAGGCAAAGGGGCTCAGGATCCAGAGCCTTGGCCGACGCGGCCAGCCACAGCAGCTCCACTCCGATCTTGTTGTGCCACAACGCCCGAGTTTCGTTGCTGTGTTTGTTATCCGTGGCCAAACCGTCGGGCAGGTGCCGCCGCCTCAGGAGTCGGATCATGAGCCATCGGCCAGCTTCGCCGACGAAATCGCTCGCCTGGTCCGAAATCTCCTGTGCATTGGACTCCCCGACGCGGCCTACCACCGACTCCAGTTCGAGATGTCCTCCACCAGCGAGATTCGAGATTCGGGCGTCCAAGCGGAGCCGCTGGTGAGAGTCTGGGTCGGGTGCTAGGTAGCACTCGACCTTAATGCCAGCCGGCGGTAGCAACGCGGCAGCGGCCGACATCAAGGCTGCGAGCGGCGACGGCGCCACGTCCTTCAACCCTTCAGCGAAGGCCGTCAGGTCGGCGCTCGGAGCACTGGTGGGCGGGGCCGCCTGTCGCTCGTCGGGGTAGCGCCTCTGGAAATCACGGGCCTCCCACGAGACACCCTCGCGCAGCGTCTGACTGAGCCAGTCGCTCCCATCCTTGGCATCCTTGGCGGTCCCGTCCTTGCCGGTCTTGGCGCTCCCATCCTTGGCATCCTTGGCAGTCCCGTCCTTGCCGGTCTTGGCGCTCCCATCCTTGGCATCCTTGGCAGTCCCGTCCTTGGCGGTCCCGTCCTGGGTGTCCTTGGCGCCAGGCGCGACGATGTCGGCGATGATGAGCTGCTCCTGAAGTAGCATTCGACCGATGCGGCCCAGCGCGAAGACGGACAGAATCACCGCGCCTGGGATGGCCACGATCAGAGTGGCGATCGCGAGCAAGAATGCGATGGAAGCGTTGTCGGTGTTGCCTACCCAGTTGCTCGCAGCCTGCGCGAAGCCAGGAGACGCGGTTGGGGACAGGCTCGGCATCGGGGAGGCCGGCGGCGAAGACGTGGCTCCGGGGGTTTGGACCATCAAACCGAAGAAGATGGTCCCAACCAGTATCACACCGTAGGCAGCCACGAAAAGCCCAAGCCACCGCCACCCGATCGATGGCCGGGGCAATCTGGACGGGTTCATAACGTCCCCCCTTCCTCCCATGGGACGCGGCCAGAGTTTACTCGCACCCGACGTAGCGGTGAAGGGCCTGAGAGGAACTCGGACGGGAGCTGGTGAGCTCCTCCAACAGTGTTTAGGACAACTCGGCGCGTCCGATGTGGCGCGAGGTGGCGTTGGTTAGCTGGTCGCCAACCGCTACGCGCCATATGTGTAGGCCCCGCTTGCGTGTTCTATCGTGATGGGGTGATGCGACGGCGGCGCGAGGGCGTGGCGGCGCCGGGGTTGGCGGCCGGGATCCCAGGGATGTCGGTGTGTCTAGTTGGCATGGTCGCGGTCTTTCACCTGCCGCCGGAGGCTCTCTATTGGGACAGAGGAGCAAGAGGCGAACGCCGAACGGCCAGTGCGTTGGAGCCGCTCCTGCAGGGCGGATTCGTCCTCCTATACGGAAGACTCATGCCCGACGGTAGAGGTGACATAGACGCGATCGCGATTGGGCCGAC
Organism: Candidatus Limnocylindrales bacterium; assembly: GCA_044449785.1. Lineage (GTDB taxonomy): Bacteria > Chloroflexota > Limnocylindria > Limnocylindrales > CSP1-4 > Fen-1039. Next base: position 21,343 of record JBIOII010000022.1, on the reverse strand, counting down.
AGGCGTGTGGGTCGTCGAGACCAAGAACCTCTCGGGCGACGTGTCGATCATCAATGGCCGGCTGTTCGTGAAGGATCAGCCTCGGCAGGCGGTGGTCGAGCAGGTCTATCGCGAAGCCTTCGCCGTACAGCAGATCGTCGGGGAGTGGCTGGCTCCGCTGCACACGATAGCCACGCCCGTCCTCTGCATCCACGGAGCCCGCCTGCCTTGGTTCGATCACTCGGTCGGCGGCGTACGAGTCGTCTCGGGGGGCAAGGTACAACAGCTGATCAGCCAAGGACCGTCGCTGCTCGACCAGGAGACAAGTCCAGAAGGTCGCCCAGGCTGCGTCACGGACGCTGCGCGAGCAGTGGTCTTGGGAGGGCGAGCCGTAGCGGCGGAGGAATGCTCGGCCGCGCTCGAGCGGATTGACCTGACCGGGTATCGCTAAGAAGGGATTAGTGCAACCCTCTGCCGAATCGCCGGCCGAACCCTCCGACCCAAGGGATAGCACGACATGGCAACTCGACCCGTCAAGATGCGAACCGGATCGCGGCTTTGCCACCTGGAGCTGACCATCACCAACTAGTGCGGATGAATGTCCCCGCCGCAGTCCCGACGCTCCATCCAGACGCGGCCATGGCGGCTGTCAGCTTGTCGCGGAAGCGTTTCCGTCTTCCTGCCACCGTCTGCTGGAACCCGTCAGCCGGGATGATATTACCGATCCGCACTCGGACGGTCTGGCGGTCTGGAGACCACCAGAGCCGGTCGTCCTCGACACAAGGCAAAAGGCGGCCAGAACCCAATCAGATCCGTGAATGTCTAGCGCCACCAATCGGCCTCACCGTGGCCGGATCGGGCGCACCGGGTGCTGCCCGGCGATCGCGATAATGAGTTTTATGGTGATGGTCGTGGCCTCCCGCGCTCCGTTCGTGCACTCTGACCGCACGCTTGAACCGGACCCAAGGGCCGATCTTCCGCGACCTGACTAGGCTGAACCAGCTAGAACGGTGTCTGCCGGCGCGGCAGAATGTTGGCCGTGCCTGTCGCCCTGTGCCTTCCCTCGTAGGACGGCAGCAGGCCGAAGATCATCGCGGAGATACGCGATAATCGGGCCCGTCTGCAGGTTGGAGAGTATTGCCGTGGTCGGGCAGGATCAGGGTCTCTTCGAGATGCCGTTCCCCTATTCTATGAGCTGGCAACAGGCGCCGTTCGGAACCGACCCTCAGGAACACTGGCAGCTCCACGCCCATTTCTACCCGCCGCTCCCGCGGGCATCCATTCGCAAATTCCTGGTCGGCTCCGAGTTGCTTTCGGAGCCCCAGCGCGACATCAGCGCCGAGGCTGCCGCGGACCAGTTGCGGGCCTCGATACAGAAGGCGATCCCGGTCTGCCCCCAGCAGGCTGGCTGAAGAGAAGGAAGGAAGGAACCGTTTCGATGGCAGGGCTATCTCCCGCACACCTGTTGATCATCCTGGTCATCGCGCTCGTCGTGATCGGACCGGGGAAGCTGCCCGAGGTCGGGGCCGCGATCGGCAAGAGCATCCGAGAGTTCCAGAAGGCCTCCGGTGGGATCACTGATGGGTTCCTCGGGACACCGGTCAAGCCCGTGATGCCCCAGCAGCCGCTGCCCCAGCAGCCGATGCCGCAGCAACCGATGCCCCAGCAGCCGATGCCGATGCAGCTCCAGCCGCCGGCCCAGTCGTACTACGCGGCCCAGCCGGCATACGCTCCGCAGCCCTACCAGCAGCCGCAGTACGGCGCTCCGGTCTATCCCGTCCAACCGCAATATGGTGCGCCCGTCGACCTCGCCGGTGCCTCTCCCGCGGCACCGCAGCCGGAAGTTCCGATTACAGACCTGCCGGCCGCCGGCCCGAAGGTCGACTAGTGCCTCATGCCGCAACGTCGGGTAGTGAATGGTGGACCTCGGCGTTGAGGCGCCAGGCCTTGGCCGGTCGAGCGTTCCGGTTGTGCCAGCGCAGGTAGGCCCGGATCGCGGCGTCCTGGTCGGCATGGCTCGGATAGTCGGAGCCGTTGAGGGCGAACGAGCGGAGCGCCTGGAACTGGCATTCGATGAGGTTCAGCCAGCTCGAATAGGTCGGCGTGAACACGAGCTCGATGTCGTGGTCGGCGACCCACGCTTGCAGCTCGGTCTTCTTGTGCGGGCTGAAGTTGTCGAGGACGACGATCAGATGCTCGCTGAAGCGGGCCCGGAGCGAGCGCAGGAGCTCCCGGATCTCGCGCCAGGTCTTGCGGTCGTGCAGATGCCCATACAGCGCTCCGGTGGCCGGGTCGTAGGCGGCCACGAGCTGGCGAACGCCGTCCGTCCGCTTGTACGTCGCCCGGAAGCGGGCCGGCTCGGCGAGCGGATGCCAGCCATGCCCGAGCCGCGGCTGGAGGTTCAGGGGGCCGAACTCATCGAGACACAGCACCCGGGCACCTGTCGGTGGATGGGCGTACAGGTCCAGGATCCGGTTCTTCTTGGTCTCGAACTCGGGATCGGGCGAGGACTTCCAGGTCTTGTGGTGCGTGAAGCGGACACCGGCCTCGTGGAGGATCCGCCACAGCTGGCTGCGGCTGATCGCCGGCACGATCCGGGACCGGACCAGGTGAGCCCGGAGCTTGGTCAGGCTCCAGCGCGTGAACGGCTCGCCCCGGTCAGCCGGACGGGCGAGGGCCACCTTCACGATCTCGGTCCGTTCGTCGAGATCGATCCGGCGTGGTCGGCCCCCGCCCCACCGAGGGTCCAGGGCCGGGAACCCCTGCTCATTGAAGGCGTGGATGAGGGCGGCCACGTGCGTGGCGCTGGCCTGGAACATCAGGCTGATCTGGCCGACGCTCTGGCCCTGGAACGAGGCGAACAGGAGCATCGCTCGATGACGCACGACGGCGTTCTTGCCCCGGCGCACCTGATTGAGGAGGTGGGTCGCCTCCTCGTCGCTCAACGCACGGACGAAGAGCTCGGCCCGGCGGGCCATCGTCACCTCCTGCGCTTCGGTTGTTTCGAAGGGGCTTGCGGAGTGCGATTACCTACCGAGCATTATGAATCAGGGCACTAGCCGTGCCGGTCTTCGGCTGGGCGCATTAAGGTCTGGTCGCGTTCGTCGCCGACGTCCAGTCGGAACCGATACAGAACGCCATCATTGACCACGGCGGCGCCTCTCCTGCTCATTGCTTCGAACACGACAAGCATGGAGTGACGCCGTCGTTTGTCACATGGTGGATCTGCTCCCAGGTGTCGGGAGAACTCGGAGACTGTTCATGCTAGTCTCCCGAGCGGCCCACCAGATCCGGCCGACCGCCTACGGGGTGGATGGTTCTGCGCCGCTTGTCCCACCTCGTTGGACCCGCAGGCGTCTTGTCTGGTCGGCCGGTGATGGGCCGGGCTCGCTAGGTCAGGTGTCGGGTCGAGGTCCGCTCTTCGCTGCGACTGCGGGGGCCATCAGTCGGGCCTGACCGGTGCTGTGTGCGACCCGTGAGATCTACAACTTGATGCGTAATGTCACCGGACCGGCGTCGGCGCGGACCCGGCTAATCCAGGATGCCGGAATGTGCACAGGCCGCCCCGGAACCAGGGCGCCATGCAGGAACGTCGCGGGCAGGAATGGCGCGAATGATGCGAGCATGCCCGAGGTCGGGCGACCCGCCCACAACACAGTGCTCCCCTGGTGTGCCTCGAGTAGGGCACCCTCGATAAACCGCCCGACTCTCATCGTGAAGTGACCCGAAGGCGGCAGCGTTGCTTCTCCCGGCTGGATTGCATTGGGGGCGATCCAGGAGATAGCCTCGTCGCCGAGCACCGGCACCGGGGAGTCCCGCCAATTATCGCCCCCCAACCAGGCCCGGATAGGGCCCGCGACGTGACGTCCCTCGAGAGCAACGACGTCCGAGGTCTCTGCGCCGTGGAGGAGGTTGCCGATGGCGAACACGCCCTTCGCGCTCGTCCGCAGCGCGGCATCCACGCTCGGGCCCTTGGTCCCCGGATCCATCTCCAGCTCGGCGAGCCTCGCCAGTTCGTGGTCCGGGATCCAGTCGCCGGTGAACACAATCGTGTCGCAGGCGATCTGCCTTGACGCCCCGGTTGCCATGTCGGTGACCTCGACCGCCTCAACCCGTTTCCGCCCGAGGATGCCGATGACCTTCTGACCACCCAACACAGGCACTCTGAGGCGTGTCGCGGTGACCAAAACCAACGGTCGGTACGACTGGTGGCGTGGTTGCTCGGTCAACACGGCGAGGGTCTTCGCCCCGGCATGCTCGAGGGTCAGCAGAGCTGAGAAAGCCACGTGCTCGGCGCCCACGACGACCGCCCGCCGGCCCACGCGCCGGTCGTGGAGATGTACGAACTGCTGGAGCGATCCGGTGGTAAAGATGCCTGCCGGCCGCGTGCCGGGGACCAGCCTGGCGCTACGTGGCCGCTCGCGGCAGCCGGTGGCGAGGACGACCGCGTCGGCCTCAATCTCACCTCTTCCGGAAGGGCTGGTGATGCGAACCGTCCGATCCCCGGACCAGCCGACGACGGAGGTTTCTGGGCGCAGTTCAGCTCCCGCCGCGGCGGCGTGGCGGGCATACCAGCGAGCGTAGCGAGGCCCCGTAAAGACCCTCTTGAGGTCGACCATCCCATAGCCGAGGTGGTCCGAGTGGCGCGGTATGCCGCCCATGACCCGCTCGCGGTCGAGAACGACGACGCGGCCCACGCCGAGCCTGCGCAATTCGATTGACGAGGCGAGGCCGGACGGCCCGCCGCCCACAACGAGAACGTCCGCGTGCTCGGCCGTCATCGGAGCGCTCCCGCCATCGCCGGCTTCGTGTCCTTCGCCACCCCGGGCGCGGCGCCGGCACCCGGCGGAACCAGAACTAGGATCGACTCGATGGATTGGCCGGTCCCGGCAGCCAGCATCTCGTCAACCTCCGCGGCGCAGAAGAAGCCCTGACAGCGGCCCGACTGGGCCCGGGTGCGACGACGTAGAGCGTCGACGCTTCGCGCCGGTATCGTGGTCCTCATGGCATCGCGAATCTCGCCCTTCGTCACCCGCTCGCAATGGCAGACGATTCGCCCGTAGTCCCGGTCCCGCGCGATCGCCTCGACACTCTGGTAGGGCCGAGGACGGGCTTCGCCGATGTTCGGCATCTTCACCGGTACGAAGTCGGGCTTCTCGTCGAGCCTTACGCCGGCTCCCTTGAGAAGGCCGGCCACGTGCTCGGCGATTCCGAGCGACGCCGTCAGGCCGGTCGAGCGGATCCCGCCGACGCACAAGTACCGCTCGTCGGCCTCGAGGAACAACTGGTAGTCCGAATGCTCGGTCGCGGCGCGGAGGCCCGCGTACACCGACGTAACTTCTTCGTCGAGCAGGCGCGGCATTATGCGCTGGCCCTTGGCCCAGAGACCTGAGATGCCCGCCGCGCTCGACCCCGTGGCGAGCTTGTCGTCGAGGTCTTCGGCCGTGGGGCCGAGCATCACGTTGCCATAAGCCGTCGGTGCGACCAGCACGCCCTTGCCGATCTTGGTGGGGATCGGGAGCAGGACATGGTCGATCAACCGCCGCGCGAGCTTATCGAACACGATGAGCTCGCCCCGCCGGGGCGTCACGGTGAACCGATGGTGCCCGAGGTAGCCGTCGATGATGTCCGAGTTCAGTCCGGCCGCGTTGACGATCCAGCGGGCTTCGAGCCGCCGTCCGCCCGACAGCTCGATCGTGTGGCCGGTGAGACCGGCCGTGACACCGATGACCCGGCTATCGAGTAGCAGGGTGACCCCGTTCGCGACGGCTTGCGTCGCGAAGGCGAGCGAGGCGGTGAACGGACAGACGATGCTCTCGTCGGGAACCGCGATGCCGGCCATGGCCCGGGGCCCGAGGTAGGGCTCGAGGCGGTAGACGTCCTCGGCGGTCAACCGAACCGTCACCTCGTACCCGTTGGCACGCGCCTTCTCCTGGATCGGATCGAGCTCGGCGAGCTCGGTTTCGTTCCAGGCGACGAGGACGGCGCCGGTGTGTTCGATCGGAATGCCGAGATCGGGCCCGAGCTTGTGCAAGAGCTCGGAGCCGCGCCGGACGAGCTTCGATTCGAGCGAGCCGGGGTTGGCGTCGAAGCCGGTGTGGAGGATCGCGGTGTTCGCCTTGCTGGTACCGACGCCAACGTCGGAGCCGCCCTCGATGAGGACAACTTCGAGACGGTAACGGGCCAGCTCGCGGGCGATAGCAGTGCCGACCACGCCTGCCCCGATTACCGCCAAGTCGTAAGGCGTGGCTGGATCCCGACCCATCATGCGCGCTCACCTCCAAGTCTGATTGTGGCCTCGGCTGCAGCGCGCCAGCGCGCCAGCCGTTCTTCCGCCTCGTCGGCCGACATCGCGGGCTCGTATGTGGCCACCGGGGTCCAATTCCGGGCGATCCCAAGACCACCCGCCTGGTCGCCGGTCCCGATCCTGGCCAACGCGGCCACACCCAGGGCCGTCGCGTTCGGCGAGGGATAGACGTCGATGGGCGCCTGGAGCAGGTCGGCCTGAGCTTGCATCAGCGTTCTCGAGCGGGTCAGGCCGCCGTCGACGCGAAGACGCTCGATCGGTCGCCCAAGGTCGTCCGCGGCCGCCCTTGCGAGCCACGCGACGGCTGCCGCCAGCCCGTCTATGAGCGAACGGACAAGCTGGGTTCGGCTGGTCGCCAGCGACAGACCCACGAAAGCGCCGCGGGCGTTCGGCTGCCAGAACGGAGCGGCAAGCCCGGCGAGTCCGGGCACGAACGTCACTCCGTCCGCGTCGACGACCGATCCGCCGAGCCGGTCCAGATCCGCCGGCTCGGCGATTAGGCCTATTTCCTCGAACCAACTGACGGCAGCGCCGGCGGTGTAGACCTGCCCGTCGAGGCAGTATGTCGTATCGTCACCGAGCTGCCAGGCCACGCAAGTGACCAGGCCTGATTGAGATCGGCGTGCCAGCGGGCCGATGTTTGCCAGCAGGAACGCCCCGGTCCCGAAGGTGCATTTCGCCTGTCCGGCGTCGTGGCAGGCCTCGGCGAAGAGCGCGGCCTGCTGGTCCACGGCAAGACCGGTAAGCGGTATCGTGGGCCCGAACGCGTGGGTCTCACCCACGAGTCTCGCGCAGGGAACGATGTCCGGCCGGGCCTCGCCTTCCAACCCGAATGCCCGAAGCGCGTCTTCCGACCAGGTGGTGCGGTCGAGGTCAAGGAGCAGGGTCCGCGACGCCGTGGCGGTGTCGGTCACGAACTTGCCCGTAAGACGGTGGATGAGCCACGCGTCGCTCGTGGTAACGACGCCCTCGCGAGTGAGGCGCTCGCGGATGCGCGTCATCTTGGGCGCCGCGAAGTAGGGATCGAGCGGCAGACCGGTGATCTCCTGGAGGTGCGCTGCCTGCCCGGCGAGCCTATCGCACACGTCTGTCGCCCGTCGATCTTGCCAGGAGAGCGCCACCGAAAGCGGCCGGTCGGTCAGACGATCCCAGGCGAGCACCGTCTCGCCTTGGTTGGCCAGACCGACCGCAGTCACCGGCTCGCCGGCCGCCGCGATCGCCTGGCGGCCGGCCTCAACGACCGACCGCCAAAGCTCCTCGGGATCCTGCTCCACCCCGCCGTCGGCTAGAGCGACGGGGTGGACCGGGACCTCCACCGTGGCGAGGACGGAACCGTCCTCGCCAACGACGAGCGCCTTGGTTGACGAAGTTCCCTGATCGATTGCGAGGCTGCTCATGACCGAACCGTGGCGGGTGCCGGCGTGAATTCGTCGCCGGGAGCGACCTGCGCGCCGGGCATGACGAGGGAGCGGCAGGTTACCCGCATCCAAGCGTATTCGACGCCGATCAGAACCATGACCGCCACGTAGAGCCACGGGCTCGAGAACGAGCCATCGCAGACGATTGAGAGCTCGTAGGCGAGACAGACGACGGCCACGAGGATGACCATCGGCTCGGCTGCTCCGAGGCGGAACCGGAGCTTGTGGCACTCGACGGTGTACAGGATGACCGTCGCGGCATAGATGATTGCGGGCAGGAGCGTCGCCGCGCTGAAGAGGCTCGCGAGTGCGTTGGAGCGCTTGGCGAAGAGGCCGAGCACGACCTCGACGAGCAGGCCGACGACGACCGTGAAGGCAACCCAACCCCGTAACCAACCGATGTGCGAGTTGGCAAACCGCGACATCCACTGATACGAGTAGCCGGCCAGCGGAATCCGGGCCGCCAGCGCCCCGAACACCAGGGCAACCGCGAGCTGGCCGACGATCACGATCGGCCCCGTCCATATTCCGATGGGTCCGGAATCAACGTGGACGAACCCGTATATTGTGAAGATACCGGTCGTGATCGAAATGAAGCCAAAGCCGATGGCGAATGACGCAAAGCGGGCGAACGTTCGCGAGAACTCCTGCGAATACCCCAACTGACTGAGCTTCTGCTCGCTACTCCCCCTGGACTCCGGGGACATCGCGGCTCCTCTTCTTACTCGAGTTGTCTGGCCGAACCGTTTGGACGTAAGCCGGCGGGACGCTGGAGAGCTCAGCTCATCGGCGACCCCTCCGTCTCCGAGTCGGACGGGAGGGTCTCCCCGACTAGCAGTCGCACCCCGGCGTCTCGCAGCAATTGCGCGATCGCCGGGTCGACGCCGTCGTCGGTTATGACTCCGGCCAGCTGTGAGAGATCGCAGACCTTCACCGGTGCGACCTGGCCGAGCTTCGAGGAGTCGGCCATGACGTAGGCCTCGTCGACGTGACGGAGCACGATCTGGCGGGTACGGACCTCGCCGACGTGGTGGTCCGTCAGTCCGATCTGGGGATGCACGCCGCCCGAGCCGAGAAACGCGATCCCACCATAGAAGCCTTCGAACAACTCCTCGGCGTGAGGTCCGTAGCAGGCGAGGTCACCGCCACGAAGCCTGCCGCCGCTCACGTACAGCTCGATGTCGGCCCGGTTCGCAAGTTGCATTGCCGCGAGGAAGGAGTTTGTCAGGACCCTACCGTGGAACGATGAGGGCAAGACGCGAGCGATCTCGGCTACCGACGTGCCGATGTCCAAGATGACAGCGGTCTCGGGATTCACCAACGAGGCTGCCAGACGAGCCATCGCCCGCTTTGCAGCGATGCGAGTCACGCGCCGAAGCTCGAATGGAGGCTCGACTGCGTGCGTTACCGGGCGAGTGGCTCCGCCATAGACCCGCCTCGTCAAGCCCTCTTGCTCGAGGGCTAGCAGGTCGCGACGCACTGTCTCGACGGAGGCACCCAGCTGTTCGGCGAGGTCGTCCGCGCGGACGAGTGGCTGCGTCTCGACGAGTTCGAGGATGGTCCTCCGGCGCTCTTCAGGCAGACTCGCCGTGCGCCGGCGTTCTCGCGTTGAGTTGCCCATCGGACCAACTCCCAACCGCGAAAAGGGCCCCCCGGAGTTAGCCGAGAATGCCCGAGATTATGGCAGATCGTGGAACTTTGGGCAAAGCTAGACCTGACGACTGGGCAAGTCAATACCGATTCTTCAGCGGCCAGGGTTGCCCTTTGGTCGCGCGGCTGAAGACCTTGTTCGGTGGCTGGTGTCGTGCTGCTCGGCTATTTGCGCCACGCACGAACGGCGTCTCCGAAGGCTCGCAGGAATTCCTTGGCCGTGATCGAGCCTGAAGGACCTGGAAGCCTGACGCGCCGTGACGCATCGTCTACCCTTGGCCCACGCAACCGTTCCGCCTCCCAGGGCGCCTAGTTTGGCAGCCTGCGCGAGGTCGCCTGACCGATCCGGCGGCACGTTCGGCGCTCTCTGGCAGTGTGTCGCCCGAGGTGAAGTTCGACACCCGTTGCCCGGCCATGAGATCAAGGAGGTTCACACGAATGGAAGTCGGTTTGGTAGGCCTCGGCCGGATGGGCGCGAACATGTCCCGTCGCTGGCTGCGCAACGGCCACACGGTGATCGGCTATGCGCGGACCGCCGCGACGGTCCGCAAGATGGTGGACAACGGCGCGATCTCGGGTGGGGCTGACTCCTTGGAGGAGCTCGTCGGCAAGCTCTCCAAGCCCCGAGTCCTGTGGATCATGGTCCCCGCGGCTTCCGTCGATGCCACGCTCGCCCAGGTCGTGCCGCTTCTATCGCCCGGCGACATGGTCATCGCCGGCGGCAATTCCTATTATCACGACGACATCCGCCGCTCCAGGGAGCTTGAGCCGACGGGCGTCAAGTACCTCGATTGCGGCACCAGCGGCGGCGTCTGGGGCATCGAGCGGGGCTACTGCCTGATGATCGGCGGGCCCGCGGACGCGGTCGAGTACCTCGACCCGATCTTTCGCGCCCTGGCCCCCGGCGTCGGCGCCACCAGCCGCACGCCCGGCCGAATCGGTACGCCCGCGACGGCCGAGGAGGGCTACCTGCACTGCGGCCCCGCCGGCGCCGGCCACTTCGTCAAGATGGTCCACAACGGTATCGAGTACGGCCTGATGGCCGCCTACGCGGAGGGGATCAACATCCTCCACAACGCCAACGCCGGCACGACCTCGCGCGAGGTCAACGCCGAGACCTCGCCCCTGCGCGAACCCGAGCTCTATAAGTACGACCTGGACCTCGCCTCAATCACCGAGCTGTGGCGCCGCGGAAGCGTCATCGCGTCGTGGCTGCTAGACCTGACGGCCCAGGCGTTTCTGACAAGCCCGCATCTCGAAGAGTTCGGCGGCGTGGTCGCCGACTCGGGCGAGGGCCGATGGACTAGCATCGCCGCCATCGACACGTCCGTGCCGGCTCCGGTTCTCACCACCGCCCTGTACTCCCGCTTCACCACTCGCGGAGAGGCGGACTTCGGCAACAAGGTCCTCTCGGCCATGCGCCTTGGCTTCGGCGGCCACCTCGAGCTGCCTCATCCGGACCAGGAGGGCGGCAAGTGAGCGGCCCTCTGGAAATCCGCCCGGATGGCGAGTTCGACCTGCTCGCCCTGGGCGGTCTGGTCATCCGCCTGGACACCGAGCTGATCCCCTTCCGCAAGGCGACGCAGGCCACGATCCACGTGAGTGGGGCCGAGTTCAACGTCGCCGCCAACCTGTCGGACTGCTTCGGCCTGCGGACCGCGGTCGCTTCGGCGATGGTGGACTACCCGGTGGGCGAGCTCGTGGCTGAGCGGGTCAAAGCCATGGGCGTAACTCCCTTCTACAAGCGCTACGCGCACGACGGCGTGGCCGGCCCCAACATCGCCACTGTCTACTCCGATCGCGGGCTTGGCGTGCGGGCCCCGGTTGTCTTCTACAACCGTGCCAACGAGGCCGCCGCGCTGCTGCGCAAGGGGGACTTCGACTGGGACGCGATCTTCGGCCGCGGCGTCCGCTGGTTTCACTCTGGCGGCCTGTTCGCGGCCCTTTCGGACACCACTCCGGACGTGCTCTTCGAGGCCATGGCCGCGGCCCGCGCCTGCGGCGCCATCGTCAGCTTCGACCTCAACTACCGGGCCAAGCTCTGGCAGGCTCGCGGCGGCAACGCCAAGGCTCAGGTGGTCACCTCCGAGCTGTTGAAGAACGTCGACGTCCTGGTCGGCAACGAAGAGGACATGCAGCTCTCGCTCGGGATCTCCGGGCCTGAAGGCGCGAAGTCCTCGGCGCTCGATGCCAGTGCCTTCGTGGCCATGATCGAGAAAGTCGTCTCGCGCTACCCCAATGTCAAGCTGGTGGCCACCACGCTGCGGGACGTCAGCTCGGCGAGCCGCCACCGTTGGAGCGCGGTGGTCTGGGCCGGCGGCAAGACGCACCAGGCGCCGGTCATGGACCTCGACGTCCTCGACCGCGTCGGCGGTGGCGACGGGTTCGCCTCGGGCCTGTTCTACGGCCTGCTCACGGGCGCGCCGCTCGTCGATGCAGTCCGTCTCGGCTGGGCCCACGGCGCGCTGCTCACGACCTTCCCGGGCGACACCACTATGGCCTCGCTGGCGCAGGTCAAGGCCCTCGCCACGGGAGGATCGGCGCGCATCCAGCGTTGATCGCCGCGATGGCAAGGCGATGCTTCGCTCCACGGGGCGAAGTCGCGAACCGGTGGAGCGTATCCTATGCGGCATGCTGATGGTGATATTCGGCGCCGGCGCCAGCTACGATGGCGTTGACCTCAGCGTCACCCGCCGATCCTGTGCTGTTCCGCGCGACGACTACCGGCCCCCTCTCGCAGCAAACCTGCTCGACGATCGACCAGGTCTGATTGGTTCCGCCCTAGCTGAGTACCAGCCGGCCGCGGTAATCGCTAGCGAAGTGCGGGCGAGTCTCGGCCAGCGCGACATCGAGTTGGTGTTCGACGAATACCTGCATCGATGCTGTGAGGAGAGAGTTGCCCGCCAGCTCATGGCTCTGCGGTATTACCTGCGATGGTTGATAACTGAGTGCAGCCGCGAGTGGCCGAGACAGTTCCACGGGGTCACTAACAACGGTTTCCTCCTGGACCTGATTGCGCGCACCTCGCCGCCTGAAGTACTCCTTGTGACGCTCAACTACGACACACTGATTGAGCAGGCGCTGCACCGTGTGTTCGCATGGACCAGTACGAGTTTCGGCTCCTACGTGGATGGCCGCTACAAGCTGGTCAAGCTTCACGGATCAGTCGATTGGGGGCGAGTGGTCAATCTTCCATGGGATCCCGCGACTGACCCTGAACAAGCAATCATAGAGCGAGCGACCGCCGTGCTGGAAGCTGCGACCGATCATTTCGTCCTTTCCACAGATTCTTGCGACTCGAGCGGCCAGCTCATCATGCCCGCTCTGGCTATCCCGCTCCATGCCCCCGGGTCGTTTGAATGCCCCGCTGAGCAGCAGCTCCTGCTCCGGGTAAGTCTTCGCGAAGTCGATCGAGTGCTGGCTATTGGCTGGCGCGGCGCGGAGGCGACGCTTAACCTATTGCTCGCCGATCAGCAACACGGCCTACGCCCGGGCGTGCCGTTCGACATCGTTAGCGGGGGTGCGGCCGACGCGCTTGAGACAGCTCGCAACATGCACGATGGGGGAGTTAGAGGCGACTTCCGGCTTTGCCCTGACGGCTACTCAGGATTCCTCAGGCGAGCTGCAGCGACAGGGCACTTACCGACTCACGCAGACTTGGCGGCCTTTGACGTGCCTCTGCTCTAGAGTGGTCGTGCAGAGCGCATACCTGTCGGGCTGCGGCCCCTAGTCGAGGCTCCTACTGGATGAACTGCCGAGCCCGCACTCGACGCGGCCCAATCGGCCGCGTGTCACCTCAGGCGCTTGCGTTTGCGGATGGCGGTCCGGCCGACGGCGGTGCGCCTTCCGCCGCACCAGACTCCGATCAGGGTTCGAGCACGACTTTCAGCAGGTGTTCCGTGTTCGTGCCAAGTCGCCGGAACCACGCGCTACCCTCGCTCAACGGCGCGGCTGCGCTGATCAATGAGTCCACGTCCACTGAATGCCGGGCGATCAGGTCTATGCTCTCCGGGTACTCCCCGGATGACGCGGCAGATCCGGCGAGTGTCAGTTGGCGCGTCACGACCCATTGCAGCGGCAGGTTGACGGAGTCCGCCAGATTGCCAATAAGCACGATTGTTCCGTTCTTGTCCAGCAGGTCGACTCCAAGCTTGAAGGTGGCGGCAATGCCGACCGCCTCGTAAACGACGTCGGCACCACACCCATTTGTCACTTCTCGAACCGAACCCAAGACATCGTCGGTCGCCGAATTGAACGTGGACTTCGCGCCCATGCCCGCGGCTCGATCGAGCCGGTAGGGGTCCACGTCGACCCCTATGACATTGGCGACCCCACGGGCGCGAAGCAACTGGATGATCAGCAGTCCCACGATCCCGCATCCCACGACGACAACGGATGTATCTGCCTCGACGCTCGCCCTGGCATATGCGTGAGCTGCGACCGACAGGGGCTCGACAAGGGCCGCTTGCGCATATGAGACACCAGCTGGCAGACGATACAGGAGGCGGGCGGGCACAGCTACGAACTCGGCGAAAGCCCCGTTCTGGCGATATTCGGCGCAGGAGACGCCGAGAACGCGGCGGTTGTCGCAGAGATTAACGAGCCCACGCTCGCAGAAGCGACAAGATCCGCAGTAGACCGTCGAATCGAAGGTGATCCGATCGCCCTCGCGCCAACCATCGACTTCACTGCCGATCGCGACGACATCACCCGAAGCTTCGTGGCCCATAATCACCGGCGGGATGCGCCTCCCTGTGCTCCCATCGACGCCGTGAACGTCGCTGCCGCATATCCCGCACGAACGTACGCGAACCAGGACCTCGGACGGGCGTACTTCAGGCTGAGCCACGTCGACATACTCCAACAGGCCCACTTTCGATAGCTGGAGGGCTTTCATCAGTGCGCGGGCTGCGAGCTAAGCGCGACATGGCCGAATCGCCCGTCGTAGTCGGTTCGGCCAGTTTCCGGGCGGATGGGGAACTTCATCGGACCGTGGTCTCTCTGAGAACGGTAAATCGCCGTGATCATCTCGACCACCTTCCTGCCCTCCTCGCCATCGACCAGAGGGGCACGATCTTCGAGTATTGCTTGAACGAAATCCTCAATCTGCAGTCGGTGGTAGTAACTCATGACCTTGGCGGCAGCACCGGGAAGCCGGTCTTCTCGCTGCCATTCCGGCAGCAGCTGCTCCTCCCCGGGAACGGTCCAGATGTCGTTGATTGGGGGCTCGACCATCGTTGTGACGCCCGAGACGAACGAGGATCCGGATTCGGTGATCACCCCGACAGATGCTCCGTTTGATCCGTGGACGTGTAGTCGGCCCCACAAGCCCGGATTCTGTGAGTTGCTGACCACCACACTCGCCAGCGCTCCGCTGCGGAAGCGAATCACCGCCACAGCGGTGTCGTCCACCGGGACGTAAGGATGGTTGATATTGTCCCAGTAGCCAGATAGTTCGTCGATCGGTCCCATGAACCACTGAAGCAAGTCGAGCTGGTGAGGTGTCTGGTTGATGAGTACTCCGCCTCCCTCGCCCTCCCACGTGCCCCGCCATGGATCTGAATCGTAGTAGCTCTTGTCGCGCCACCCAAGGACTGACAGGGTCGCCAGGGCAGGGATGCCGATCTTGCCCCTATCGATTGCCGTTTTGATACGGATCACCGGGGGATATAGGCGCCGCTGACTGACTACACCGAGCTTGACTCCCGCGCGGCGACACGCTTCGATCGCCTCATCGCATCCCGCCAGATCAGGGGCTAGGGGCTTCTCAACCAAGGCATTCACACCATGCGCAGCGGCAACGCAAACCGCCCGGGAATGGAGCGGGTGGGGTGAGCAGATGGAAACCATGTCCAGAGCTTCGGCACCTAGCATCGTCTCGATGTCGGCATAGGGCCGGGCCCCGTAATCTCGCGCGAAGTCTTCGGCCCGCTGCTCTATAGGATCGCATGCTGCCACAAGCTCGGACCTCGGCAGTGATGCCAATGCATCGGCGTGGGTCCGCGCGACCTTCCCGCACCCCACAATCCCTGCCCGGATAAGGGTCGCCACCAGCTGTCACCTCGGATCCGACGAGTAGTTCAGGCCTCCAGGTAGAAGGCCCAGTCATACCAACTGCGGTGGGCGTCGGACGGCACGCCTACGCGCGAATGAGCCCGCCAGGGGACGCACGTGGTTTGATGGCTAATCATCATACGATAGTAGGATACCGCGGACTGTCAACGCGCCACCGAAGGGCTCGTCACCCGTGGGGCCTGCGAACTGCCCGGCATCGCCGGCGATGCCGGGACGCGACCCGAGTCGGGCCTCCCGCCGTGAGGGAGGGGCTCCATTGAAGCTCGTGCGGCGATACTCGGCGTGATGGTGAATCCACGTCCTTCGGCGTGAACCTGGTACGCGCGGCCATGCGGAAACGTTTGACCCCTTGATCGAGCCAGATCATAGCAGCGGCACAAAGAGACAAGATCAAGCGAGCCGCGCTCGTGTGCACGCGGCGACCAGGCCCGCGGCGAGCGTCGCTAGTCACCAAGCAGACGCGCGTTAGACGACGCTCGATGAGCCCGTGCAGGAAGGGGGCCCATGGCGTTGCCCGCGTCGTTGCCGGCGGCGAGATCGAGTCCGATGATCCGACACTCGCCTGATCCGACACTCGCCTCTCATGGCCACCCCGACCGCGACGAGAGAGGCCGTGCTGACCACCGGCCGTCGTCGCGCACTTCGACGTCGGTGGCATTGAGAAAGAGGCATGGATAAGGCTCGCCGGCAAGGCTTCGTCTGCGGAAGACTTCCACCTCGGCATCGAGTGCGGCGGAGATCCGGCTGACCTCGCTCTCGCTCCTGGAGGCGACTCCGAGAGCTTCGACCAGAGCTTCCACGCGGCGTGTGGGCACGCCCGCTACGTATGCCTCCCAGACTACCGAGAGGAGGGCCAGCTCGGCCGGCCGGTGAGATCTCAGGAGCCAATGGAAGGCAGCTCCTGTCGCGGATCCGCGGGATTGGGAGAGCGATCGTGCCCACGCGATTATCCCAACGGCGCTCCCGATAGCCGGTCCGGGTCGTGAGACGACGCTCGGGTGCTCGTTCGCTCTTGGGCACACCGTCAGCTCAGTCACCTCGGCCTCCATGAGCGCAGAGATGAGCCCTCGCCCCGCCCTCGAAGGAGAACCACGATGGCCGAGACAGGATGGCCGTGCTCGAGATGCTGCGCAAGGCGAGTGCGGACGCAGAAACGGACTATCTGCGCGGTCGGGAGTCTCGCCGTCATCCTCGCGTGGTTGGAAGTAGAGAACCGACGACGAGGGTCATTGACAACCTCGCTATCCTGCTATCGTATGATGATTGCCCAGCCTCGTACTCGTCCCTCGCGTCGCGGGTTGCATCGCGATCTGGTCGACACGTTGGGCCGCCGCGTCGTCAAGGGCGGCGTGGTTCCCGGTGAGACGTTCCCGAACGAGGCAGATCTCAGCGCTGAATTGGACGTCTCGAGGACTGTGATCCGGGAGGCTGTGAAAGTCCTCGCGTCGAAAGGCCTCGTGGACACACGGCCCAAGACTGGCACGCGCGTGATGCCGAGGGATAGGTGGAACCTCATCGATCCCGACGTCCTGCATTGGCTGTTCGAGGACGGGGGAGACGAAGGCCTGTTGAGCCAGTTGTCCGAGGTACGGATGATCGTCGAGCCGGCGGCTGCGGCGCTAGCCGCCAGGCGACGAACCGAGGTCGAACTGCTGGGCCTCGTAGGCCTACTCGAGGATATGGTGCGCTTGACCGATGACGCGGACGCGTACATCGGCGCCGACTTGGCGTTTCACAGCGCCATCCTCAGCGCGGCTCACAACGAGCTGCTTGCGCGGATGGCCGCCACGATCCACGAGGCGCTCATCGCGAGCCGCCGGGTGACAGTACGGATTCCGGGCGGGCCAAGCAAGGCAACGCCGCATCATGCCCTCGTAGTTGCGGCGATACGAACGCGTAATGGCCGTGCCGCTTCGCGTGCGATGGAGCGGCTCGTCCAGGCGACGTGGCACGACGTGGAGACGATCCTGCACCACGACGGAGGTCCAATCGACCGATGAGCTCTTCAGGCCGTTTGGCGTCTTGCAGTGGGCTGCTCCTGTCGCTGGATCATGTGTGGCGGCGCGACGGCCGATCGAGTCAGGACCATCTCGCATCCGCAGGCTGCTTGGCTGCGGCTGTGCCCTTCGCGAATGAGCACAGTCAAAACGCCGCCCGCTCCCGTTCTCGCGCTCCTGGAAGCCATGGGACGCGCAACCGTGGCTGGGAGGCACCGTGCGAAGCAGTCGCCCCGTGTTCTCATCCGGAGGCCGCTCAGGACGAAGGATGCCTAACGTAGGGATGCAAAGGTGATTCGGAATCCCGGCGGGGTCTCGTCTATCGCGCCGCGGCAATCCTGAAAGCATCGGGAGAGGAGGGAGTGGAGCTGAGTTTACTGGGATCCATTATTGCCGAGTCGACCACAGCCGGCTCCGGCACGATGTCTCGGAGGAGGTACACACCATCACTACGAACGAGAGCTCGGACCTTGTAGAGCGCCCGACAAGCCCGTTATCACGCAGGACCGTCCTTAAGATGGGTCTTGTGGCCGGAGCCGGGCTCGCGGTTGCTGCCTGCTCATCAACAGCGGCGACCCTTACTGCGGCAACTTCGACAGCAACTGCGACAGCAACTGGGACAGCAACACCGACGAACGGTGGCACTCCCGCAAACGTCGGTCCGACCATCACACCGGCACCGCTTCCGAGCGGTGTTTCCCCCAACATCGATTGGCGTCAAGCTGCCGGGACGACGATCAACGCCCAGATGATAACGACCCAAGAGGCACAGTCCATCCAGCAACTGATTGCAGCGTTCCAGGACCTCACGGGGATCAACGTCAACTGGGCCCAACTAGACCAGAATACTGAGATTGACAAGCTCAACACCGAATTCCGGTCAGGTTCAGCTTCCATCGATGCCTGCCAAGTCGACTTCACTCTCCTCTCAGCCTGGGCCAAGCCTGGATATCTGGAGCCGCTTGATACATACCTCGGCAACCCCAAGTACACGGACGCCGCCTGGTACGACTCGGGAGATTTCCTGAAGGGAATCTGGGGGGCTGGTCAGTACAACGGTAAGCAGTACCTCATCCCGATGAGCGCCGAGAGCTCGATACTCATGTACCGGAAGGATCTATTCGACGCCAAAGCGATCGCCACTCCCAAGACCTTTGATGACCTCATGGCCGCAGCAAAGGCGCTGAACAACCCGCCTACGATCTACGGCATTGGAAATCGAGGGGCTCGGGGACAGGGGCAGAACATCTACATCTGGACAAGCTTCCTGCGTGGATACGGCGGGGACTTCTTCAAGAACTTCCCGAATGACTACACACCCACGCTCGACACACCCCAAGCCATCCAGGCGACGAAGGTCTACGGGGACTTGGATCACCTCTACGGCCCCCCCGGTGTGACTAACTGGACCAACATTGAAACCATGGAAGGCGCTCGCGATGGCGTGACTGCAATGTACGTCGATGCGACGCCGCATGCGCCGTTGATCGACGACCCAACGTCGTCCAAGACCGCAGGCAAGTGGGCTTGCGCCGTGGTTCCTGCCGGTCCCGCGGGGGCATTCCCGGCCATCTACTCTCACACTCTTGCCATTCCCGCATCATCAAAGAACAAAGTCGCAGCCTGGCTTTGGTTGGAGTACTCGACGAGTATGGCGTCCGAGCACGTTCGTTGCTTGGCTACGGGCGATCCGGCGCGAACGAGCTCCTTCCAAACAGATGCGTTCAAGCAGAAGATTGGCCAAGTTGGTGGTGGCACATACCTTCAGACAGCGATCGATTCGATGAACCTGGCCCTGCCTGACTTCAGGCCGCGGTTCCCCGGATGGAACGCGATGGGTGACCGGATCGGGGTCGCCGTCCAATCGGTTGTGTCCGGCGGGTCCGACGCCGCAACTGCTATGCAGTCTTGTCAAGCTGACGTGGTCCAACAGATGAAGGACGGAGGCTACATCTAGATTCGCAACGCGTACGGGCGAGGCCGGGGCGCGACGACATTGAGCGCGCCCAGGCTTCGCCCGTCGGCCATGGATCAGGGAGATGCTGGATGAATTCACGAGAGGGTCGGTTCGCTTACCGTATGTTAGCGCCCGCCCTCGGTTTTCTGGGGATCACGACGCTGATCACGTTGACGTACCTCGTGATCTCAAGCATGTATGGTCAGGTCCGCGGCGAGGACGCATTCGTTCTTCTCCGCAACTACGCCTTGATCATTCAGGATCATGAGTTCACGGATGGTCTGACGCGGTCCGCGCTCTACGTGGTGCTCGCGGTGAGTGGCGAGCTCGTTGTTGGAATGGGCATCGCCCTCTTGCTGAGGCGCCAGACGCGCGCCGCAGGCACGGCTAGATCGTTGATTATTCTGCCGATGATGATTGCGCCGATCGTGGCGGGTCTGGTTTGGCGGATCCTGTACGATCCGTCATTCGGCACGCTGGACTATCTGTTGAATACTGTTGGGTTGCCGGCCCCTGCCTGGCTTGACAATTCTCAGCTCGCATTGCCGTCTTTGGTCATTGTGGACATCTGGCAATGGACTCCCTTCGTATTCCTGGTCCTGCTCGCAGGCCTCTCAGCACTGTCGGACGAGCCCGCTGAGGCAGCGCGCGTCGACGGCGCGAACTCCTGGCAGGTGTTTCGATACGTCACCCTGCCGAGCCTCATGCCACTAATCGATCTGCTGGTGCTGCTTCGCGCCGTCGACGCGTTCAAGACCTTCGACACCATCTACACGCTCACGCAGGGCGGGCCGGGTTACGCCACGGAGACTGCCGTGTATTATGACTACCTTACAGGTTTCCGGTACTTCGATAGTGGCCGGGCCTCTGCCATTGCGATACTGCTCCTCTTGCTGATCATCGTTGGAGCTAACCTGTACGTGCGATTCCGCCATGTCAAACTCGTTGAGGTGACGGCATGATTGGGCGACGCTGGTGGCATGAGCCGCTGTGGTGGATCGCCACGCTCGCGGTTATCGGTGTATTCCTAGCACCAGTTGCATGGTTGATCTTGACCTCCCTCAAGGGGCCGCAGGACGTAACCGCATATCCTCCGAAGCTTCTGTTCTCGCCTACCCTAGGGAACTATGCAGCGGTCTTGTCCGGCAATTACTTTCTGAGTCCGGGCGAGTACACGCCCGCGGACCCGTATTTCCCTCAGCAATTGCTGAATAGTACTATATGCAGCTCGGTGACCGCCTCGGTCTGTCTGGTCCTCGGAGCCCCGGCTGCCTACGCTTTGTCGCGGCTGACGTTCCGTGGGAAAAGGGATCTCGGGTTCTTCATACTGGGGAGCCGGTTTGTTCCACCAATCGCGGTAGTGGTTCCGATCTTCGGTGTTTACGCCGCGGTTGGGTTGAACGGTTCACTCGCCGGTCTCATTTTGATCTACATTATGATGAATATTGGATTGGTTGTGTGGCTGTTGAAGGGGTTCTTCGACGAGGTTCCCAAAGAGCTCGACGACGCAGCCCTTGTTGACGGCTGTGGCAGATTTGAGGCATTTTGGCGCATCACTCTACCCATTGCGAGGGCTGGGGTCGTTGCGACTGGGATCCTCACGGTTCTGTTTGTGTGGAATGAGTTCTTGTTTGCGTTGATACTGACGAGTCAACAGAGCACTACGGCGACGGTGGGTCTTACGTCGTTCATTGGTGGGCGATCGATCGCTTGGGGCAGTCTGTGTGCGGCTGGGACGATTGTGACGCTTCCGGTATTCGTGTTGGTGCTCTTTACTCAGCGTCACCTCGTGCGTGGGTTCACGGGCGGGGCTCTGCATGGCTGACCGATCCGCGGGTCGGCCCGTCTTGCTTGCCCTCGCGCGGGATGGTAAGGAGAGCTAGATGGCGCGCAGGTTCGAGTTGCTGAAGGTGGGCGGTTCTCCCCGCCAGATCGGTTTACAGGTGGGGGAAGCACTGCG
>JBIOII010000021.1:0-27636 GCA_044449785.1 Candidatus Limnocylindrales bacterium | reverse complement strand
ACCGCCGGAGCCACTCTTTCGGGTAGAGTGGCACTACCTGTCCGTTACGGCGTCCTCGACCGTGGCTCCTGCGCATTGGACACGCGCTTAGTTGGCGGGGACGATGCGGGTCGACTCAAGACGACCCCGCTCGCGACGAAGCCGCCGTAGGGCGGTGATCGCGTACATCGGGAAAGCAGGCGACCATGGCCACGATGCGATCTGGACCGTCCCCAGACCCCGGGTCACCCCGACGCGACCGGCGGCGGAGAGGCGCTCCAAAAGGGAAGCTCAGCTGAGGGGCGGGCGCCGATGGTGGCCAATGCTGGGTGCCGCATCGGGCCAAAACGAGGTCGTTTCGATCACTTCTTTGTCAGGAGAATGAAGAGGGCGCCTGCAGCCACGAGGACCGCGATTCCGGCGACAAAGATCCAGTTGCCCCACCACTGGTCGTGGTTGACCCGTCCGACCAGGATGAGGATCGCGGAGACCACCGCCAGCAGGGTCAAGAATGGATGGTCCATCACACGAGACGGCATCTGATTCCTTCCTATCTCTGTGGCCCGAGGGGGCCTGAACGGACTGGACCTAGCTGCGAGCTTTACCCACGGAACGCATCCATGAACCGCACCCGCGCCCCGATGCGCATGGCTGCGTTGGTGTACATGCGGCCGGCCAGCCAGGTCAGGCCGCCGATGGATACGACGATAAGCGCTACTGCCAGGCCGACCTGCCAGAACGGCACGTCGCTGGACGCGATCCGCACCGCCATGAGGATTGGGGCGAACGGCGGAAGCAGCGAGCAGACCGTGGCCAGGGGGCCACTCGGATTCGGCAGCGCGGCGTACATGAGCAGGTACCCCGCGATCTGGAAGACCGAGATCGGGGCGACGGCGCTCTGGATCTCCTCCTGGCGCGAGACGAGGGAGGCGACCGCGGCATAGGCAGTGGCATAGAAGAGGAAGCCGAGCAGGAACCAGAGGATATCGCCCAGGATCGAGGCCACGCCCAGGGCCGGGATCGCGGCGACATTGGTCACGTGGACCGCGACGAGCGCGGCCGCGCCCACGATCGTGAGCTGCAGGAGACCGACGAGGCCGATCCCGATGACTTTGCCCGCGAGCAGGCGGCTCGGCTGGATCGTGGCGAGCAGGATCTCCATGATCCGCGTCGCCTTCTCCTCGACCACGCCCTGGGCCACCATATTCCCGTACTGGCCGAGCGCGATCCAGAGGATTATTCCCAGGGCCAGGCTGGCGAGCAGGTTCTGGGTGTCTTTGGGGGTGGTGGGCGCCAGAAGCTCTACCGGGACCAGGGACATGGCCGACTTGATTGCCGCCGGTGAGAGGCCCGCGGCGGAAAGGCGTTCGGCCTCCGCGGCCAGCGACAGGGCGGACTCGACGTTCGATGGGATCGAATCCTTCGCCACGGCCGTCGGCGCGGTCGGCGACCCGATCACGAGCACGTCGAGCGTGCCCGCGGTTACCTGCACCCTCCCGGCGGTGACGTCGGCAATGTCGCTGACCGTCACGTTCGCACCCAGGGCCGCGGCCGACGCACTGAACGCCGGCTCGAGCGCTTGCGATCCGCCGTTGAAGCCCACCCGCACCGGGTTGGTCTTGCCGGCGAGCAGCGACGCTGCAATGATGCCGACCACGACGAGGACCGCCATCACGATGGTGCCGCCGACGAAGACGCGCGAGCGCAGACGCATACGGACCTCGCGGCGAGCGACGAGGACGATGGCCGGCAGGCGGCGCGTTCCTCCCGGGCCCGGGAACCGCGCGTTCATGCCGCCGCCTCCTCGATAACGTTCCGGAAGATCTCGCCGAGGGTGGGCTCGACACGCTCGAACTCGCGCACCGGACCGGTGTTCAACGCCGCCTGGAGCAGCGCCTGATCGTCGACGCCCGGATCCAGCTCGAAGAGTCGCCGCGTGCCGTCGGCGTGCACGAGCCGGACGCCCGGGACGCCGGCCTCCCAGTCGTCTGGGGCCCCGGGCACGTCGATCCAACGGCGCTCCTGCCCCCCGGCTCGGAGCTCCTCCACGGTGCCGCAGGCGACCATCTTGCCGCGATCGATGATTCCTACCCGGTCGCAGATTCGCTCGACAAGCTCGAGCTCGTGGCTGGAGAAGATGACGGGGACTCCTGCGTCGGCCTGCTCTCGGAGTACGGCGCTCATCACGTCGACTGCCACCGGGTCGAGTCCGGCGAACGGCTCGTCGAGCACGAGGACATCCGGACCAAAGACCAGCGCGGCGGCCAGCTGGACCCGCTGTTGGTTGCCGAGGCTGAGCGCCTGGAGATCGTCGTTGGCCCGGTCCTTCAGGCCAAAGCGCTCCAGCCAGCGCAGGGCCGAAACTCGGGCCTCCGAGCCAATCATCCCGTGAAGCTCGCCCAGATATGCCAGTTGCTCGGCTGATCGCATCTTCGGGTAGAGACCACGCTCCTCGGGCATGTACCCGATCCGCCTGCGCGCCCCGAAGTCCAGCGGCACGCCATCCCATCGCACCTCGCCCGCGTCGGGAGCGAGGACTCCGAGCACGATCCGCATCGTGGTGGTCTTGCCCGCGCCGTTGCGCCCGACAAAGCCGAACAACTCGCCGGCATGGATGTCGAAGCCCAGGTCTTGTACGGCGACTGTTTCCCCGTATCGTTTCGAGATCCCGTCGATTTCGAGTCGGCGATGGGTACTCATGCTTTCTCCGGTGCGACTGCGGCGCGTTCTGGGTTCGCGGACTCCCGCTCCCCTGGTTTGGTGTTTCTGGATGCCGCCGGGCGGGTGCCTCTCGCCGTAGGAAGGCGACCCGCATCCCGCAGGGCGCGACGAAGGAGGAACTCCATCTGCCCGTTCAGGCTGCGCAAGTCGTCGCCCGCCCAGGCGCGGAGAGCCGCCATCGTGGCCGGATCGAGCCGCAGCAGGAAGGGCTTGCGCTCCATCGTCATGTCCCCGTGGCCGGCTACTGGTACAAGGTTCCCGTATTCACGACCGGTTGCGCGTCATGCTCGCTGCAGAGCACGACCAGGCGCAGATACGCCGATGGCACGATCGGGTGACCGGCTCGGCCGTCTAGCGACGAGACCCCCTCGTCCACAGACACCTGGCGGTTCATATCAGACGTGTCGCCAATCCCAGCAGTGAGACTCCGAGCCTCGACGCCCGACTTGTCGATAGCGTGATGATATCAAAGGAGCAATGACGAGTCCGACGCGGTAGCCGTTCTTGCACGTCGTCCCCACGAGAGGACTGCCTGACGATTGAGCTTCGCGTCAAAGACCGCAGCATGCTGTGTTGGCCCGCCCGGACGGACTCCGACCCGCTGAAGTCAGATGCTCCGTTTCCTACCCGGCCCGACGCACCCACTGCTCCCTGCCGACAACCTTGCACTCGAGCCGGAATGGGACATTCAGGTCGCTACGGTCGGCCTGACTCCTCTCGCCCCGACCAGTCCCATCACTTGTTGCATCTGCAACCTTCCTTCTCGCTCGGCCACGAGCCCGAGCAACCACGCGTTCTCGTTCGGCTGTGGGTGAACGGCGACGATCTCGGGTCCGTCGACCTCGAAGCGCTCGAAGATCTCCCGGATCGCTTCTTCACGAAGCTGATCGGGAACGGTCGGGTTCCGCCAGAGGGTGCCGAAGTCTGAAAGCTGCTTGTGCGCCCGCCCGAGGCGGACCTCGTCCGGTCTGTCCGCGGCGACTGAGGTTGGACGCTCTAGTCCCTTCCAGCCGCGACTGAACGTATCGATGCTGATCTCGCCTGCGTTGAGCTGACGCTGCAGGCGTTGCCGGGCGGCAAAGAGATCCGATTGGTTCGGCTCGGCGGGCGCAGCGGACGCCAATCGCATCGCGCCAAGGACCTGCTGAAGGTCGGATTGAGTGAGGCGGACGCGAGCGAACAGCTTCGCAATCTGGTCCTCGTAACGCTCGGCCCGGTAAGTGGCCGACGGCCCGCAGGCTGGTCTTCGGGCGTGTCGGATGCGGCGGTAGCCGTTGCCCGCGTCACCGTGGAAGGTGCTCTCGCAATGGACGCAGCGCATGAGCCGGACGAGCGGGTACGACCGTCGCAGGATGGTCATCCCCGGGTGGCGGGTGCACCGGTCGGCCCGGATCTTCCCGACTCGATCGAGGAGGGCAGGCTCGATCGGGGCCGTGAAGCGGGCTGGGCGCTCCTCCTCGTCTGGGCGGCCCTTGTGGCGGACGGCACGGCCGGCATACAGCCGGTTCACGAGCATCTCGGCTACTCCCGCCTCGGTGAGGCCGAGCTCGTCGGCGAGGGTCGTGTCGCTCCAGGTGCCCGAGGCATACAAATCGAATGCCCTTCGAACGAGATCGAGATCAGGACCTTCGACCGGTTCGAGGAGCTGGCGGTCGCCCACTCGCGCGAAGCCGAGCGGGGCACGGCCGCCCGGATCGGCAAAGAGACGCCACTTCTGTTCGTAGCCGCGCCCGACATTGCGCGAGAGTCTTCGGATGTAGGCGGCGTCGGCGACTGTCTTGAGGCCCTCGAGCTCGTAGGTATCGACGTTGCCGGCGATGAGGCCATCGGCGCAGAAGACGATGATCACTCCGGCAGCGGCGAGGCGGCGCCGATACGTATAGGCGTCCTCGATGTTCCGCGCGAAGCGGCTCGTGTCGTAGACGAGCAGCACATCGAAGACTCCTGCCTCGGCGTCACGGACCATCCGCGCGAAGTCAGACCGCTGCAATGTGTCCTTGCCCGACACGAGATCGAGGTATTCGCGGTCCGTGGCAACGAGGCCGTAGCGTTCCGCGAAGCGGCTCTGCTCGGCCCGTTGTAGGTCGGGCCCATAGCGCGCGGCTTGGGCCACGGTCGAATCTCTGACGTAGCCCGCCCAGCGCCGACCCGCCAGATCCTCGGGTCGTAGGTCAACCGCCCGTGCCAGGCTCATCGTGTTGCCTCCTTGGCTGAGTGCCGTTTCGGGCCCTTGAGCGCGACCGGCCGGTTCGGCAGCTCGCGTGGGTGGGAGATGTTACCTCCGCCCGCGGCGGAATCCTCGGCAGCGAGCACCGCTTCGACCATGCGGGCGATGATCTCGGCCAGGCGGGGCGTCATAGCTCTCACGCCCCTGCGCCGTCGTTGAGGAGAGCGCGCCCCAGGCGGACGAGCTTGTCGCGAGCGACCGAGCCGATCCAGCCCGGATGCTCGAGCTCGGCCAACCAGCGCCTGGCCGCCAGCTCGAGATCGACGATCTTCTCGCCCGAGGAGATCCACACTGAAGCGTGATCCCGAAGCCCAGTCGAGAGCTGCTCACGTACGAGACCGATCAGCTGGTCCTCGGACGGCTCAGGGCCGTCGGCGGGAATCGAGACTAGAGAGATCCCGTCATCGAGAGGATCGTCTCTTCCAGTGGAGACCGACCCAATCGGCCCATTGGGCCCAATCGGGATCGATCCACGCTCGACCGGAGCCGCTTCGGACGCATCTTGTGGGCCGATTGGGTCCACAGGAGCGACGACATCGGCCCGCGGAAACGGCCCAGAACCCTCTGGTTCGGAGACTGGACGGGCCGGTTGGGCTGGTTGGACCGCTCGTTCGAGAACAGAGGCGTCCAGGTGCAGCACGTACCGCCGCGCCCCGCCCAGCGTCCGACGGACAGTAAGTCGACGTCGTTCTTCGTCAACTGAAAGCAGAAGTCCAGCCTGACCCAGGCGCCGATGGAGCGTCTTCGGTTGCGCCGCCAACGGATCGCCCGTGTCGCGGCCCATCGACTGGGCTGCGGCGAAGGACGCGTCGGGGTCGAGGAACAAGTCGTTCTCGACCAACCACCCGACCCGTTCGCGCCCGGGACGCCAGACCTCCCCTTGGAATGTGCCACTGCCCGAAGTCTCCATGCGCCACCCCCAAGCTCCGGGGTTGGGTGGGGCGCCACCGTCCTCGCCTGCGACGTGGGCACGGCCGTTGCTGATGGCTGAGGCCAACAGCTCGATGAAGCGTGTGGTCGGTTCGTTTGCCGACTGATGCTCGTCCTGGCCGGATGCGGCCTGCTCGAGGGCGAGCCAACATCGCTTCGAGAGCGCGACATGCTGCGGCGGCTCGATTGCCCCGACGGCCTCGGCGAAGGTCAGGAAATGATCGATCCCGATGGCCAAGTTTGCGACGATCTCGGGCGTTCGTCGATGCGCCCGCGACCCGAGCGTCTGACCTCGCAGCCGGACGACTTCCTCGCGTAGGCCGGCTCGGACGTCTCCGTAACGATCGGCGATCGAGCCGATGAACCCCGCCATGGCCTTCGAGTAGAGCCCGGCCGCCGCATCTGCCTGGCACAGGCTGAGCCGCTTCGGATCAACGTCACCGGGGTTTACCTCGAGACCGAATAGCCGCGCCCGCAGGCTCTGGCCGCGTGGCACGTCCTCGCCGGTGGAAACGACGAGCCCGCGCGGCGGCTTCGGTTGGCGCAGGGTCGTGTCGGCCCGCATGCGCCCGCGGCCCGCACTATTGCCCTGGGCTCGCAGCACCCGATCGGCATCGCGGTGGAGCCGCAGAACATCGGTCGCCGACCCTGCAGGTGCGAAGTCGTCCACAACGAACACGGCGTCCTTCGCGGCGAACGCCACCGCCTCGAGCGCGTTGGCAGTTGAACTCCACGACCCGGGCAGATTCCGGCTGTCCATGGCGGCGCCGAAGTGCTGTTGGACGAGCGCGGCAAGCTCGGTCTTGAGGACCCCGGTCGGACCACTGATGTGGACGCTGAAGTCGGGGCCACCGAGGGCGGCCCGGTATGTCGCCGCCAAGAGCGGCACACTGACCCGATCCGGAGCGACGTCGAGCAAGCCCAGGCTCGCACGCACTGTGGTCTGGAGCGCGGCTCCAATGGGCGGATCCGGCAGGACATAGCGTGCGAGGGCGCCTTCGAGATGGGTCTCTATCCCTTCACCCACCGGCCCAAGCGGCCCGATCGCGCCACCGCCGTGGAGATAAACCCACTCGTCGCCGATCTCTCGCCAGCCGGTGTGGGTGTAGACCATCCGCTCGGGCGTCTCGCCAGAGAGCAACTGGATGGCGACTTTCGCGTGATCTCGGAGACCCATGCCGGCGTATATGACCGCGTTGGCACCAAGCTGTTCGGTCGGCCAGTTCATCGCGTTGAACACGGTTGCCGGGAGCCTGAAGCTCGCCTCTCGTCCGCCGACCGCACCCTCGATCTCGAACAGCCGGCGCCGCTCGGCGCCGTCGTCCTCGACCACCTCAGCGACGATGCGGGCCCGAAAGTTGGTGAGAGGCGTGGCCACCGTCCCGTTCGCGGTTGGCTTGTCCCAGACCAGACCGGCCGGTGTCTCGCGGTAGGGCGATCCTGCTTGCGCATCAGGGCTTGGAGCTGGCCGCAGTTCGGTCGTAGCGAGCGCGAGCAGGTCGTCGGCGCCGTGGCCAGCCCCGAGATAGTCGTCCAAGCCAACCTTCGCGCCGTCGGGCTCCGACGGCAGATAGATGAGCTGGACGTGGGCATGGCGGCTTTCGAGGAACGCCTTCAGACGTGCGAGCGCCTGATAGACGCCGATCTTCGTCATCACGTCCGAGTCGAAGACGATGTAGATCAGCCGATCGTTGAGGGCGATCGAGTCCCAATCGACGAGCGCGATCTTGCCGCCGACCTCGTTGGTGCCGCGCCAGCTCCAGACCCCGATCACATCGATGCAGCACAGCCCGATCGAAGCTGCCGCGTCGGCTTTGCGGACGCCTTCGGTCACGAACAGAGGGACGCTCGGATTCCCGAGGTTCGAGCGGCAGGCTGGCGGAACGTCGAGCACCATCCGCGATCCCCGGGGGGTCTCGTACTTGACCGCCTTGCCGTCCACGATCCGCGGCTCGTCCGCCCGCGCCTGGTACAACGCGATCTCGCCCCCGACGTTCCAGATGGGGATAAGCAGCGCGGGCACCCGAGCCTGCGTCGGCGAGAACCCGAGTTCGGTCAGGCGTGCCTTCTGCTCCAGGCTCCGGTAGCCGCGGGCTTGCGCAATCTCTTCACTGATCGCGGAAGCCGTCAGCAGGGCGGCGTGCTGGGGCAGGAGCTGTGCGAGCAGCCCTCCCCTGCTGTCCTCGGTATTGGGAACGGCGTTACTAGGCCCGGGGTCAGATACCACGAGACGCCATTTCCTTCTTAACGGCGGGGCGGGGGCCCGGCGCTGACGGCGCGCTCTGTTGGCCCGCAGCCTCAGCCCTGACGCCAACCCGGACTGCGGCCGCGAGGGCCGCAGTCGCGGCTCGAATGGCGGTCGCGTAATCCGGCGCAATTCGGTCTGACACTTGAGCGAGGGCGTCGAGATACTTCGCGCAGGCCCGATCGGACGGTCGACCGGCAGCTTCGATGCGGTTGACATAAGTGCGCGAGCATCCCGCGACGTGAGCCACCTCCCGGACCGTAAGGCCGAGGGCGATCCGCAGGAGCTTGAGATCGAGCCCGGAGGTTCGCATCGTGGTTTCCATCGCGAACCCATCGTCGAACCGCCTCTAGGCAGGCAATCGGTTGCGGGCGATTATTCGCCCGGTTTGTTCGCCTCCGCATTCTTCAGCGCCGCCAGGTACTTTCGGGCCGTTTCAGCGGTGACCTGGGGTTTGAGTAGCTGGCCAAGACGCGCCGCGGTGGGCCAACCGTCCTTGCCGGTACTCGCTCGCCATTTCTTCACGGCGGCCTGCGCCTCATTCAGCCGCTTGCCACTGCCCGGCGGTCGGCCCCCTGCCCGGACAATCTGGCGGCGCAGGAAGCCGAGCCCGGTCAGGACGTGCCGCGCATCCTCGGCGGTCTCGACGCCCCGCACAGATACCTCCCAGGTTCCGAGGCGGTCCCGCACGGCTCGGAGGTATGCGCGGGTGCCATCCCGTCGCAGGACTATCTGCCAGGCCCGGACGTTGAGCGCTGGCCGACCTTCGATGAGCCGGGCGCGCTCGTCGGCGGGCAGCGAGTCGCCGAACCTCTCGTCCAGCCACTCCGCGCTTACGGAGCCAGGACCCGCCTGCCAACCGGGCCACTCGGGCGGGCCGTCCAACGGCGGGTCATCGGTCAACAGCTCGCCGAACATATCGACTCGCCATCCGTCCTTTGTCGCCGGAGGAGCGTGCATCGGGATGGCATCCTCCGGCATCCCGAGTTCGTCAGCCAGCCGCCTTGCAGCCTCATCGGGCTCCTGAGACGCTCGATAACGCCGAGCGTCCAGGGCCAGGAGCGCGGGATCTTGCTCGATCTCCGCGGAGCGTCGCTGGGTGACGAGGCGTACGGCCTCGATCTGAGGGACGCCTGCATCAAGGAGCTTGCGCAGGACCTCATTCCAGCGTGCGGTAATCGCGTCGAGTCGGGCCGCGTCCTCTCCGCCCATCGGGCCCATCGGCGGGGTCCTGTCGGTCATTGCATTGCCCGATCCCTCACGTCCCCGGCTTCGCTGCGCAGTGCCGGCAGGACCGTCGACTCGAGGTAAAGGACGTTGGCCTGCACTCTCAAAGCCTACCGCCACTCAAGCAGCTTGAGTGCCTTCGACGCAGCCACTGACTGACCGCCACCGGGCCGGGATCGTCGGCCAATGGCCGAGTAGCCACACCATCGCGTGAGTCACTTGGGCGGCGGTTCAGGAGGCCCTGAGGTGCCAGGTTCCAGGCTCCGTCAAGGAGACGTTGGTCAGGGCCGAGCTGAAAGGCCTCAAGGCCGCCGGGCCCGCTCCGGTCATGCCTGGGTCGCTAAGGGGCTCGCTTGACTTTCGAAGTGGGTTCCTCGCTGGCCATCTACGCGCGACCCTCGTTCGCGGGAGGCCGAAGCCCTCGAATGTGCAAGAGCGGAGCTATCGGTTCCTCCACGAGCGGTAGACTCAAGCTCCCGACATCGAACCGCTGAGCATGGGCCGGGGATTCGAAGGCGGGTCGGGCACGGAGGGAGAGATGACTGACGTCCAGGCGGATGCTGAGAGCACGCGACCGGCGGCGGATGCGACGCCCGCGAAGCACTTCTTTATCTATATGCTCGTCAAAGACATCGAGCTCATCCCCTCCGTTGTGGATCTCGTCGACAATTCCGTTGACGCCGCGCGCGTGCTTCTCGCCCGTGGTCGAAACGGCGAGCCGTCGGCGCAGGCCAGCGCGCTTGGCCAGGCCGATGACACTCCCGCCGCCGGCGGACTCCCGGATCTTTCGCAGTTCCTCGTGGAGATCGAGGCGAACGCCGATCGCTTCGAGATACGAGACAACTGTGGTGGCATCGACCTCGACACTGCCGAGAAGTACGCGTTTCGGTTTGGCCGGCCGGAGGATTTCCCCGGTTCACCGCTGGCGGTCGGTCAGTTCGGCGTTGGCATGAAGCGGGCCCTGTTCAAGCTCGGAACTAAGTTCACCGTCACGTCGACCACAGAGCGCTCCCACTTTGTTCTCCCTGTCGATGTAGAGGCATGGGCGCTAGACCAAGATCCGAGATGGCGTTTCCCGTTCTCTGTCGCCGACCCCGACTACCACCCGACCGCAGGAGAAACGGGCGGCACAACGATCGCCGTACACCGACTGCACGAGAGCGTCAGCGAGGATTTCGCATCGCCCGGGATCCTCGGCAGGCTTCGGACCGACCTCGAACTCCGCCACCAGCCCCCACTCGACGCGGGGATGCAGATCCATCTCAACGGCGACCCGTTGCGGGCGTCCCGTCCCGAGCTCGCCCTGTCGGACTTGATCTCGCCCGTGCATGTGGCCGAGACGATTGCTGCGAATGGCGGGTCCGTTCGAATGGACCTATATGCGGGGATTGTCGCGCCCAAGGACGGGGGCCACATCGAGGACCTCGAGCCCGAGGAGCTATCGTACGCGCCGCAGGCCGGTTGGTACCTCTTCTGCAACAACAGACTGCTGCTCGCCGCGGATACGTCCGCGCTTACCGGTTGGGGAGATGGAGCGAGTGCCTACCACCCGCAATATCGGAACTTCCGCGGATACGTGTATCTCTACGGAGACTCAGCCCTTCTTCCGTGGAACACGACCAAGACTGGCGTCGATCGCGACAGCCGCGTGTTCCGCATCACGAAAGCGCAGATGACCACGGCCCTTCGCAGCGTCCAGGGCTTCCTCAACAAGGCGAAGAATGAGGGGCAGCAGGTACCGGAGGAAGACCGAGTACTAGCTCCGGCGATCGCGAAGGCGCAGCAAGTCGCCCTCGCCGAGATACCGCTATCGCAAGTGATGAAGTACCCAGAGCCTGTACAACGAACGGCCGAGGACACAATCAAGCGGATCGCCTATGCAGTGGCGCGGGACGACTTCGACGCCGTTGCTGACGCGCTCGAGACAGATTCGGCGCCTAAAGTTGGACGTCGCACCTTCCAGTTCTTCCTTGAGACCCAGGTCGAGCGATGAGTCTTCGGAGCTACCTCAACCGGCCTGCGAAATCGATTGAGCGCCTCATGCTCGTCGAGGCATTTCGACGGCTTTCGGCATTCGGACCGCTGTCGCAGTATGCCTATGTTGGGTTCGGCGCACATGAGTTCGTTGACTTCGAACTCATGTGGAGAACACTTGGCATCACCAAGATGACGTCGATCGAGAAGGACGCTCCGCTGGAGCGTTTCCTGTTCAACAGACCGTTCGGGAGTATCGTCGTCGAACCCGGTACGTCGAGGACCGTGCTGCCACGGATGATCTTCGAGCCACACACGATCGTGTGGCTCGACTACACGCGGAAGCTGAGCCGCGAGGTGATCGCTGACGTCGTCGATTGCGCTCGCCGTCTGGAGTCGGGGAGCCTCCTTGTCGCGACGGTGAATGTCGAGCCCGAGCCACAGCTGACGCAGCGCCGCGCGGCGGTGGTTCGGCGAGTTGGCGAAGAGCTCGTTCCTACCAGCGTCACTAACGCGAATCTCTATCCGTGGGGTCTGGCTCGACTCAGCTACGACATCGTTGCCGACCAAGTCGCTCAAGCCATGCGGAGCCGAGTCCATCCCGCGCGCTTCGAGCAGCTCTTCAACTTCACGTATGCAGACAACGCCAAGATGCTGACGTGGGGCGGCCTCGTCGTGGCTGACGGCGATCGGCCGCAGCTGGCAAAGGCCCAATTCCAAGATCTTGACTATGTCAGGACAGGGCAGCAGTCCTACGATCTCACGCCGCCCGCGCTCACGCTGCGGGAGATGCTCCGACTCAACGACGCCCTACCGTTGGTGCCCGGCTCAGCCAGCCCTCTGTCGTGGCTCTCTCAGGACGAGCTGGATGCCTACTCTAGGCTGCATCGCTGGTATCCGTCGCTGCCATGAAGACCGTCGCGCCGCCGATCGCCTCTTCGGCACGCGCGCGAGCCGTAATGCAGGGGAACCGCCGCCGTGACACCTTGCCTGAGCTCCGTCTTCGTTCGGAGCTTCACCGAGGCGGCGCACGCTTCCGCGTTGACTACCCGGTTAGGGGCAGAGGCCGCACCATACGAGTAGACATCGCGTTCCCTAGGTCGCGGATCGCCGTGTTCGTGGACGGATGCTTTTGGCATGGTTGCGGGCAGCATCCGAAGCCATCGAAATCCCACGCAGACTACTGGGGACCGAAGATCGCCGGCAACCGACGTCGCGACGCAGCGCAGGATGCCGACCTAACGGCAGCCGGATGGCGAGTGATCAGGTCGTGGGAGCACGAGCGGGCCGCGGTCGTGGCTCTGCGGGTCAGAGAGGCGCTGCAAGAGGCCACTTCGCCTGCTGTGGACGCCGGGGTGGCGGAAGCTGCGACGCTGGAACCTTGAGGGCACGCGCGGCCTTCTCGAGCGACATCTCGAGGTTCCCCGGGTCTCCGAGATCGATTGGGGCACGCCTCTTCGGATTCAAGCCGAGGGCCAACACGACCGAACACCCGATGGCTTGCGCGAGCGCAGGCGGCACTGAGTTCCCGATCTGGCGCAGCGCGTGCCAGCGGGTGGCATGGAACCGGAACCAATCCGGGAAGGTATGCAACCGAGCCGCCTCTCGCACGGTGATGACGCGAGGCGAGGCGTAGTGGACAGGTCGCACTGAAGTGTGGCTTCCGTGGTCGCGCCCGGTGCCGGCGCGGAGGGTGGGACTGGGCTTTGCGGGATCTAGGCGCGGCAGCTTTGAGAGTGACTCACGCTCCCCGGGCTTCAATGCTGCGAACCGACTGCGGACCGAATCGGAATGCGTCGTCCCCGCAGTGCAGGTAACGAAGCGCGGCTCCCATCGGCGTGGCGTCGACAGATCCTCTGGCGCGTGTTGCCCGCGGAGCCGTGCCACGTAGGAACTTGCCGCGGCGGACAACGCCGCCGCCTCCTCGTCGGACAGAGCGATCTCGTTGACACCTTCCCCCGTCGGGTAACGGGCCAGGCTTACCAGGTCGCCGAGGGCCTCAGACGCGCTTATGTGCAGCGACCGAGCGGGGCGGCCAGGAGTAGCTAGGCCGCGGCGTGTGCCAACTAGGAAAACGCGGCGCCGTCGCTGCGGCACGCCGAAGTCGTACGCGTCGAGCGTCCAAGGCGTGCCCCCGAGGTCATAGCCCGCGTCGCACAGAGACCTAGTCAATCCCGCGAATACGTCCTTGTGTCCCGGGCTCAGCAATCCAGGGACGTTCTCGAGTAGGACGTATCGCGGCCTGATCTCGCCTGCAAGTCGCGCGAACTCAAGGACGAGAGAGTTGCGCGGGTCAGTCGGGTCGCGCGCGCCGATCACCGAGAACCCTTGGCAGCTCGGCCCTCCCGCAATGCAGTCGATTTCACCGTCCCAGGGCCGGCCGAGCGCTGTCGCGGCTCGTTGTGCGGCGGACAGGAGCCGCCCGGCCGATAGGCCCGTGATGTCCTCACACAGCACTTCGGTGCAGGGGAAGTTGTAGTGGTAGGTGAGCGCGTGGACTGGATCGCTGTCGACGGCCGTGAGCACGTCGAATCCGGCCTGCTCCAGTCCAAGAGACAGGCCCCCGACGCCTGCGAACAGGTCGATCGCGGTTGGTCGTTCAGATACGCGTTTCCGGCTCAAGGGTCATCCCCCTGCCATTCCGTCTTCGGGCCAGAGCGGGGCGCGATTGGGCAGCTGCGAATTCGCAGCTGCCAGCATATCCTAGAACGGCAACAGGAGAAGCGGATGGATGTGCTCACGTTTGGGGAGGCGGCCCGCGAACTGGGCATCACAACGAACACTCTCAGGGCTCAGGTCGACCGAGGCCGTTTGGTGGCGTGGAAATCAGGGGCCTTCTGGTTGGTTCGCCGCGACGAGCTCGCGCGCTACAGAGCGACGTCACTTCTGGCGCGGACCCCGAGAGGCGGGCAAACCGTGCCGTCTGAGCTCGGTTGGCACTGCATGAATCCTGCCGAAGTGATCAGAGAGATCAGGACGCTCGCCGCTAGAGGTGATCCGACCGCGGCGACGGTGCTGTTGGCGCGGTCTCGAGCCATCATCGCGGCGGCATCAGTCGGCCGCGCAGACCGTTCTGCGCCCGCAGTCATCGAAGGATTCGAGGTGGAACTCGAATATCGCCTGGCGGTCGCGAACCTGGCCAAGATGGCGATGGATCCGCGGCTAGAAGCGGATCGAGGAGCGAACGAGGCTCTCGACCTGGTCGTGGCTGTAGCGGATCTCATGCTTGCGTTCGAGAGGCACCCAGCGGAGTCCACCCAGACATAGGAGAACAGTCGTTCTGTCAAGAACGACTGTTCTCCGCGCCGCTCCCTCCTCCGAGTGCACAACGGCCGAGCGCTCTCACTCGGCTTGCGGAGGCAGGTTGACCGAGGCCCGTGGTCTTCGGGGCTAATTCCCCGGCCACCTAGGCGACCTCCAACGGATGATGGGTCGCAGTGCCGCGCTTCGCACGGCCGTCAAGCAGGCGTCCCCATCCCGGGCTCACTGAACGTTCGTAGCGCCATAGCTCGGTCGACCAAGTAGTGGGACAGCCGAACCGCCTCGAGATAGTCGACCAGGAAGAGTAGGTAGTTCTCTTCTGTTCCGTCGTCGAAGACGAGAGATCCAAGCTCGATGTCGTAGCGAACGAGTCTGTGCCCTATGTCATTCCGAGTGTGCCGGGCGACTGCATCGTAGAGATACTTCGCGGCCGGGAAGTCAACTAGCCACGCCTCCCGATGTCGGGCTGTGGTGTGGTTCAGTGCATCGTTGAGACTCCGTGTCCGTCCGTCCGCATGCCTGCTGACGTCGCCACGCCGGGCGATGTTGGCCACTCGAGCCATGAGAGCAAGAGAGCGCGATCCAAGTTCGAACACATCTTGGTAGCGGACCTTCAACAAATCGAAATCGTCCCGCATCACCCTGAACTCACCGCACTTGTCGATGGCATCGATTCTGTCGGCCCACATGGCGGGCTCGATCGCGGCCGCGTCTTCAAGGAGGGTGAGCGTGGTGTCGAAGACGCGCTTGCAGTGTTCGGGAAGTGGGCCTCCCTCCAGGGCGGTCAACAGCTTCTCCAGGCCAACGCCGTCAGTGGCCCGGGCATCCTCCACCACCTGATCTGCCTCGGTGATGGCATCCTCGATGAGTGAGGCTTTTCCGAGGGGCTCGCAGTACTCGGAAAATGCGACTCGGAGCAGTTCGACTGGATCCACCATCGAGAAGTCAATGCTGTCTGCCGCCGGGGAGTCCGATAGAGCGGCAGTCACTCCTGCACCATCCCCTCTGAGGAACGAGAGGCTTGCACGCCTCAGGTAGGGGAATACTTCCTCGCGCCGTCCCCGCAACGCCATAGTCGCCGGCATCAGCTCATCCAGTCCAGCATGGCCGAGCGCATTCAGCGCGCGGATATATGGGGTAAGCATCATCTGGTTGGCTGGCCCGGTAATGAGCGACTTGTGAACCGGAACGTCCGTCGCCACCGTAACGGCTACGTCGTCGGGTCCCTCGCCCGCAAGGACAAGCTCGAAGTCCTCGCTGCCAGATGAGGCGAAGACTCACCTGCCACCGCGTTCAGTTTTCCGTGAGCCTCGGCCCGACAGTAAGGACACGCGAACACAAAGGGTTGAGTTCCTCCGGGATCGAACGGAGACAGTACGGCGCTAACCTGGATACGTAGAACCATCTGTCTCCTGCAGGCATTACAGCGGACCGGATATCGAGCAACCACTGGTCCCTCTGATCTACCGATGCCTCAGCCTCGGACAAACGGTCGGTATCCTATTGTGCGCTCCAGCGGCACTCTGCCAGGCTCGCTCTAGGGCTCGTTGACCGATCGTTCTTCGGCTCGATACGACGGAGCGAACCTTCTCCAACGCACGATGACCTGAGCGTCCGGGCGGCAGCGAGCCTCGACGCCGGTCGGTCGCCCGTTCTCCGGTCCGGGCACTACGCTGCCAGTGCGCGACCGCGCGGCAGTAGGACTGGAGGCACAGTCGATGGACGGCTGCGAGATCCCGGAAGGCGTCGAGATCGAGCAGGTGTGGGCGATCGAGGCGGACTTCGCGCCCGACGGAGAGGCACGACGGCGACGGGTCCGCCACGCCCACCTCACCAACCTCGCCCAGCTTATGCGCAATGGGGTCGTGATCGTGGCCGGTGCTGTGGGCGACGTAGAGTCAGCCTTCATCGTGGTGCGGGTGGCAGATGAGGCTGTGGCCCGCGATCTCGCCGAGCGCGACGTGTACTGGACCTCTGGCGCCTGGTCACGCATCCGGGTCCGGCCGTACGGTCTCGTCAAACTCCGGGGGGCCTGACAGGTCGCCGAGAGGGATGCCTTCCGAGGTTCGCCGCGGCCCCACGGTGAGTCGCGTCCCGCAGTCTGGCCCGCCCCTTGTTCAGGTAGACCGGCTACGTAGTATCTTCGGCCTGGCGCGACACTCGACCGACGCCTCGCGAAGACGACGCGGGTGGCAGTCGGAGCGGCGGACCATCGACGCGCCGAGCGAAGATGAAGGAGTTACTCATGCCCCGCGTCGGCGAGCTCGCCCCCGACTTCAGCCTCCGCGACCAGGATAAGGAGCCGGTGAGACTTAGCGACCTGCGTGGCGGGCCCGTCATGCTGGTCTTCTTCCCGGCCGCCTTCAGCACCACCTGCACGCGCGAGCTGTGCGAAATCCGCGACGACTTCAGCGCCTACGAACAGCGCGGCGTCACGGTTCTGGGCATCAGTGTCGACTCCACCAACGCGCTGCGGGCGTGGCGGCAGGCACAGGGCTACCACAACCGGTTCCTCTCCGACCGTTGGCCGGTGGGCGCCGTCGCGAAGCTCTACGGAGTTTGGAACGAGGAGGCGGGACAGGCGGACCGGGGGACATTCATCCTCGACGCCGAAGGGGTCGTGAGTTACGCGGTGCACAACTCCTCGAGCCAGGCGCGCGACGAGGGCGCGTACATCGCCGCGCTCGAGGCTATGGGCGCCGGGGAGCGTCCAGCGTAGGCGTCTCGCTCGCCACGCCGTCGCCGTCTAGCCCTCCGCGTACCGCCTCAGCCGGCGGCACGGAGCGGTCACGCGACCTCGGCTGACCTCTGTTCCCTTCGGGCCCGACACCATGAGTGCGTCACACAGCTTTGACGGCACGTCCTAGACCATCGGATGGCTCCCGAGGCTATTTCGTTCTGGCTAGAGTAGTCGCCAGTGAACTGACCCCTTCACGCGCTTGCAATCCTTGGGGAGCCACGCATGCTGACCGGCCAACTTCGCAGCCAGATCGACCACATCTGGGACGCGTTCTGGTCCGGTGGGATCTCCAACCCGCTCGAGGTCATCGAGCAGATCACATACCTGCTCTTCCTGCGCCGGCTCGACGACCTCCAGGTTCTCGAGGAGAACAAGGCTGCCCGGCTAGGCCAGCCGATCGAGCGCCGCATCTTCCCCAACGGCACGGATCCCGGCGGTCGCCCGTACGACGACCTCCGCTGGTCGCGCTTCAAGAACATGGCCCCGGCGGAGATGTACGCCGTCGTGAGCGAGAGCGTCTTCCCGTTCTTGCGGACGCTGGGTGCCGACGAGTCCACCTACGCCCACCACATGAAGGACGCCCGCTTCACCATCCCCACCCCGGCGCTGCTGGCCAAGGTTGTGGACCTGCTCGGCGAGGTGCCGATGGAGGACCGCGACACCAAGGGCGACCTCTACGAGTTTATGCTCGGCAAGATCGCCACGGCGGGCCAGAACGGCCAGTTCCGCACGCCTCGGCACATCATCGCGCTGATGGTCGCGATGACCGCACCCGGGCCGACGGACATCATCTGCGACCCCGCGTGCGGCACGGCCGGCTTCCTGGTGGCGGCCGGCGAATACCTGCGCAGGAGCCAGCCCGGCTTGCTCCACGACGCGAAGCAGAAAGCCCACTTCCACGACGGCATGTTCCACGGCTTCGACTTCGATAACACCATGCTCCGCATCGGAAGCATGAACATGCTCCTCCACGGCGTCGAAAACCCGGACATCCGCTACCGCGACTCGCTCGCACAGGACCACGTCGCCGACGAAGAGGCCTACACCCTAGTCCTCGCCAATCCACCCTTCGCCGGCAGCCTCGACTACGAAAACACCGCCAAGGACCTCCTCGCGATCGTCAAAACCAAGAAGACAGAACTGCTCTTCCTGGCGCTCTTCCTGCGCCTCCTCAAGCCCGGCGGCCGGGCGGCGGTGATCGTGCCCGACGGCGTCCTGTTCGGCTCCAGCAACGCCCACAAGACGCTGCGCCGGATGCTGGTCGAGGAGCAGAAGCTCGACGCCGTGGTGTCGCTGCCGAGCGGGGCGTTTCGGCCCTACGCCGGCGTCTCCACCGCGATCCTGCTCTTCACCAAGACCAACTCCGGCGGCACCGACCATGTCTGGTTCTACGATGTCGAGGCCGACGGCTGGAGCCTCGACGACAAGCGCACGCCGCTGCTATCGGAAGACAAACTCGGTCCCGTTCCGTCGATGGCGCTGAAGGCCGAGGAGCACGCGAAGAACAACCTGCCCGACGCGCTTGCTCGCTGGGCCGGGCGCGACGCCGCCGAACGCGAGCGCCCACGAACCGCCCAGAGCTTCTGCGTGCCCAAGGCGGACATCGCCGCTCAGGGCTACGACCTCTCCCTCAACCGGTACAAGGAAGTCGTCCACGAGGAGATCGAGCACCACGCACCGAAGGAGATCCTCGCCGATCTCGCCAAGCTTGAAGAGGAGATCCAGCAGGGGATGAAGGAGCTCGAGGGGATGCTGGGGTGAGCCTGTCGTACGAACCTCCGGCGGGTTGGCGGTTCCCGACCATCGAGGAGATCGCACTACGAGAGAAGGGCGGGATACGAATCGGACCGTTCGGAAGCGCCCTCAAGAAGGACGAGTACTCAGGTGCCGGCATCAGGGTCCTTGGCATTGAGGACGTCTTTCCGAATCGTCTCGACTCGGCTCGCCGCAAGTTCATCCCTGAGTCGAAATTCCGAGAACTGAGTCAGTACACCGTCAAGGCGGGCGACATTCTTGTAACCAACATGGGCACTGTAGGGCGAACGTGCGTTGTCCCTCCCGATCTCGAGAAGTCGATCATCTCCAGCCATCTCATCAAGGTCAGTCTCGATCTCGATGTTGCCTGGCCGGCCTACATTTCCTGGATGCTCAACTTCTCCCCTCTGGTCGTCGCCCAGATCGAAGCCAAGTGCCACGGTGCGATCATGGCTGGCTTCAATAGCGGCCTCCTGAAAGAACTGCGAATCCCCCTTCCTCCGTTGCCCGAACAGCGGCGGATTTCGGAGATGCTGGACCGAGCGGATGCACTGCGGGCCAAGCGCCTCTCCGCCCTGGCCAAACTCGACGCCCTCACCCAATCGATCTTCCTCGACATGTTCGGCGACCCGGCCACCAATCCGAGGCAGTGGCAGACGGGGACTCTCGGAGACGTGGCCACTTTCATCGGAGGTGGCACGCCAAGCCGCTCACGGCCGGAGTTCTTCGACGGCTCGATCTGCTGGGCAACATCCAAGGACATGAAGTGCCACTACCTTGAGGACACGGAAGAGCACATCACGCCCGAGGCGATTTCCCAAAGCGCGACCAAGCTGGTCCCTGCGGAAACGATCCTCGTAGTCGTAAAGAGCAAGATACTGGCGCACAGTCTGCCCGTGGCAATCGCGCGCGTGCCGACCTGCTTCGGCCAGGACCTCAAGGGCATTCGTGTTTCTGATCGCTGCCGGCCCTTGTTCGTGACGTCCTCATTGCGCTATGGCAAGCAATGGCTGCTGGGCCGAGCGCGCGGTATCAACACGGAGGGCTTGACGCTGGACCATCTCAGAAGCTTTCCCCTCGTGTTGCCGCCAATCAGCTTGCAGGATGACTTCGCTTCCCGGGTCGCCTCAGTCGAGAGAGTCGAGGCGAACCAGAATCGTTCGATGGCCGAACTGAATTCCCTATTCGCCTCGCTACAGTACCGCGCCTCCCGGGGCGACCTGTGACGTGAGCCAATTCCGCTTCCTCGAGCGCGAATGGCCGGCGGTCTTCGAGGCTGCGACAAAGTCCGAGGCGGCGGCCTGCACCGACCCGCGGGCGGCCTGCTTCTACGCGCGGCGGGCGCTGGAGCTGGCGGTGGCCTGGGCCTACAAGCACGACGCCGCGCTGCGGCTGCCATACCAGGACAACCTCTCCGCACTGATCCACGAGCCGAGCTTCAAGCTGGCCGTGGGCGAGGCAGTTTTCAACAAGGCGCGCGTGATCAACACCCTCGGCAATCGGGCCGTCCACGGCCACAACGCGATGCCGGCGGACGACGCGCTGGCGGCGGTGGGCGAGCTGTTCCACGTCTGCTACTGGCTCGGCCGGACGTATGCGCGCGACGCGCGACCGGCGCCGAACCTGGTCTTCGACCCCGGCGCCCTGCCGAGGACGCTCATCCCAAAGCAAACCGCCGAACAATTGGCGCAGCTCGAAGTCGGCCTGCGCGAGCGCGACGAGAAGCTGGCCATCCTGCTGGCCGACCGAACCGCGCTCGACGAGGAGCTCGCTCGATTGCGCGCGCTGGTGGCCGAAGCCAAGAAGGCCGCGGCGGCCCAGCCCGACACGCACGATTACCTCGAAGCCGAGACGCGCGACTACTTCATCGATCTGCTGCTCAAGGAAGCCGGCTGGCCGCTGGATCAGGCCCGTGATCGGGAGTTCGAAGTCGCC
Source organism: Candidatus Limnocylindrales bacterium (assembly GCA_044449785.1). Classification (GTDB taxonomy): domain Bacteria; phylum Chloroflexota; class Limnocylindria; order Limnocylindrales; family CSP1-4; genus Fen-1039. The sequence goes on along the minus strand of JBIOII010000021.1, from coordinate 6,642 downwards.
GGCATGCGCAACACTGACGAGAAGGGCTTCGTCGACTACGTCCTCTGGGGCGACAGCGGCAAACCAATCGGTCTGGTCGAAGCGAAGCGGACGCGACACGACCCGCGCGCTGGTCAGCAGCAGGCCAAGCTCTACGCTGACTGTCTGGACCGCCAGTTCGGCCAGCGCCCGGTGATCTTCTACTCCAACGGCTACGAACACTGGATCTGGGACGACGCGAGCTATCCACCGCGCCGCATCCAGGGGTTCTACAAGAAGTCGGAGCTGGAACTCCTCATCCAGCGTCGCGCCAGCCGCAAGTCCTTGGCGGTGGCCGAGATCAACTCGGACATCGTCGAGCGCTACTATGAAACGCGCGCAATCCGCCGAATCGCCGAGTCATTCGAGCGCGACCGCGACCGCAAAGCCCTCCTCGTCATGGCCACAGGCGCGGGCAAGACGCGGACGGCGATTGCGCTTTGTGACCTGCTGATGCGCGCCAACTGGGTCAAGCGCGTGCTGTTCCTCGCGGATCGCCTTGCGCTCGTCAAACAGGCCGAGAACGCATTCAAGCGCCACCTGCCCGACTCGTCGCCGGTAAACCTGGTCAGCGACCGCGAAGGCGAGGGCCGCGTCTTCGTCTCCACTTATCCCACGATGATGGGGCTGATCGACGAGGCAATGGACGGACAGCGGCGCTTTGGGGCCGGCCATTTCGACCTCGTGATCATCGATGAGGCCCATCGCACGGTCTTCCAGAAATACCGCGCCATCTTCGACTACTTCGACTCGCTGCTCGTCGGTCTCACGGCGACACCCAAGGACGAGGTCGACCGCAACACCTACAGCCTGTTTGACCTCGAGACCGGCGTGCCGACCGATGCCTACTCGCTCGAAGAGGCCGTGCGCGACGGCTTCCTGGTCCCGCCGAAGTCGGTGTCCGTGCCGCTCAAGTTCCAGCGGGAAGGGATCAAGTACGACGAGCTCTCTGAGGAAGAAAAGGATCAGTGGGACGCCTTGGAGTGGGACGAAGACGGCGCCGTCCCGGACCGTGTGGATGCGGCCGCGGTCAACAAGTGGCTTTTCAACAAGGACACCGTCGACAAGGTTCTCGCTCACTTGATGACCCGGGGCTTGACTGTCGCGGGCGGGGATCGTCTGGGCAAGACCATCATCTTCGCAAAGAACCAGGATCACGCCGATTTCATCGCGGACCGCTTCAACGTCAACTACCCACATCTGAGAGGGGAGTTCGCGCGGTCGATCACCTTTAGGACCAACTACGCTCAGAACCTGATCGACGACTTCTCGAACAAGGAGCGGGCTCCTCACATTGCAATCTCCGTGGACATGCTCGACACGGGCATCGATATTCCTGAGATCGTGAACCTGGTCTTCTTCAAGCTTGTGCGCTCCAAGACCAAGTTCTGGCAGATGCTCGGGCGTGGCACGCGCCTCTGTCCTGACCTGTTCGAGCCCGGGCAAGACAAGGACCGCTTCCAGCTGTTCGACTACTGCGGGAACTTGGAGTTCTTCAGTCAGAACCCGGAGACTACCGAAGGCGCCGTCGGGGACTCCCTGCGCAAACGCCTGTTCGTGACCCGGTTGGAGCTTGTCGAGGAGCTCGATAAGCGCCCCGGCATCCTCGCCGGCCCGGTCGCCGCATCGACCGTCGTTGCACCCTTCGGTGACCCGACTACTGACGCCGGCGTGCGGAGTGCGCTGGCCGAATCGCTGCATCGCGAAGTGGCGGCGATGAATCCCGACAACTTCCTGGTCAGGCCGCAACGACGACTCGTCGAGCGATATGCGAAACCAGAAGCTTGGACGACTCTCTCTCGCGACGCAGCAGTCGAGCTGGGCCGCGAAGTTGCCGGGCTGCCTGCCGAACTCGATCCGGAGCCCGAAGAGACAAAACGGTTCGACCTCCTTCTGCTCAATCTGGAGTTGGCTCTGCTCCGGTCAGATCACGCCTTCGAACGACTTCGCGACCAAGTCAAGTCCATCGCCGGGCTGCTTGAAGAGAAATCCGCCATTCCGATGATTCGAGACCAGATGACTCTAATCCAGGAGGTCCAGACCGACGAGTGGTGGGTCGATGCGACCGTGCCAATGCTCGAGCTGGTGCGCCGCCGGCTACGAGATCTGGCCAAGCTCATCGACAAGGCCAGGCGCCGTGTCGTGTTCTCGGACTTCGAGGACGTGATGGGTCCGGAAGAGCGGATTGAGCTACCAGGCCTCGCTGCGGGCTGGGATTTCGAGAAGTTCCGCGCCAAGGCACAAGCATTCCTGCGTGAGCACCAAGATCACGCCGCTATCTGGAAGCTCCGGATGAACAAGCCCTTGACGGCTAGCGACCTGGCCGAGCTCGAACGCATGCTGATTGATAGCGGAGTGGGCGGACCCGATCAGATCGACCGAGCGAAGGAAGAGTCTCACGGTCTGGGTCTGTTCGTACGTTCCCTGGTAGGCCTCGATCGAGAGGCCGCGAAAGAAGCGCTGGCCGGCTTTCTGTCGGGCAAGACGCTTGGCGCCAACCAGATCGAGTTCGTGAACCTTATCGTGGATCATCTGACCGAGCACGGAGTCATGCCCGCTGCATCGCTCTATGAGTCGCCCTTCACCGACTTCACATCGCGTGGTCCAGACGGCCTGTTCGCCTCAGCCGAGGTTGACGAGTTGATCGCCACGCTTCTCCGGGTCAGGGCCACGGCTGTGGCGGCCTGAGCCCAGGCTGGGAGCAACGCCGGCCCACACACGATGAGTGCGAATCGATCTGGCGCGGTCACTTTGCGTCGCCCGACGCGTACTGAAGCGGGAGACGTATTGTGGACCTCGCTCCTTTACCAAGAGGCGGCCGTGTATGCGCAGACTCAACCTTGCGGAATGGCGGTCGGAACGAGAGGCTTCCGATCCGTCATGGGCACGCGAGGAGCGCGAAGCTGCTCAGAGACACGGTCCTCCGCGGAAGGTGCGGTTCCTGGTCGACGAAAACCTCGGGGACAACTTCGCGCAATACGTCAGCAGCGTGCCCGGCTTTCGAGGCATCACGGCCCCCAGCGGCGTCGACGACAAGACCCTGTGGGCGCTTGCTTGGCAGAAGAAGATCGCCATTCTCACGGCCGACCACGACTTCTGGGATGACCACCGCTACCCGCTGCAGCGCTGCCCAGGCGTGATCCTTCTCGTCGGCCCGACAGAGGGCGCCAAGGCTGTCGCGCTGGCAAATCTTGAACACCAGTGGGGGTTCGTGGCTCTGTGTCGTGCCACGCCAGGCTTCCACCTCTTTCTCAAGATCACAGCGCGCGACAACGGTTCCGTAGCCAAGTTCTGGGACGGCAGGGACGTGGTGACGGTCGAGGTGTGAGAGGGCGCCGCGACCCTGGCGTAGGGCGCCCAGAGGGAACCCAGGGCGCCGCGGACTGTCTGCGCCCAGATCCAGGATGAACACTAACCCGCGATAGTGGCAACGCTCGGATACCCGCCGAACCGCGGACCATGGGCAAGGTTGCCAGGCCCGCGGTGGCCGACGATAAGCAGCGCAAGCTGCATCTCGCTACGGTGGGCCTTATGCACTTGTTCGCTTCGGCGTGACGATGAATCAGGCCGCCCCGGCGGGGACGCGGGTCGACATCGAGCAAGGGCTGCCGGCATTGTCTTGGCTTCCACGGGGGCTGGACATCACTCGCCACTCGATCGCCATGGCGCAGCCTCCTGACACCGCTCCGCCAGAAAGAGGGCCAGCGTCAGCCAACATCCTGCTCTTGACGGCTGTATCGATGTGGGGCCTGAGCTTCTCCATCGTCAAGTTCGGTCTGAGCGAGATCGCGCCGCTCTCCTTTCCGGTGTTCCGCTTCGGCGTGGGCGGCCTCGTACTCCTCGTCGTCCTGCGTCTACGCGAGGGCTCGATCGGGGTGCGACGAGAGGATCTGCCACTCCTCGCTCTGGTGGGTCTCTTCGGCATCACGCTGGGCCAGATCTGCTACGTCTTCGCGCTCACTAACACGAGTGCCTCTGACACTGCGCTCCTCCAGGCGACCGGGCCGATGATGACCTCAGTGCTGGCGACACTTGTCGGGCTCGAGCGGTCAGGAAGACGGCACTGGGTCGCGCTATTCATCGGGCTCGTGGGGGTCGTCCTCATCGTCGTCGGTGGGGCCGCCGGGCTCAGGCTCGGCTCAAATCTCCTCGGCGACGGCCTCGCTCTCGCCTCTGCCTTCGCATCGAGCGCCTCGGCGCTGCCAATTAGACCCCTCCTCAGCCGCTACAGCGCGCACCGCATCCTAACCTACGAGATGGTGATCGGGACCGCGATCCTAATGCCGTTCGCAGTTCCCGGCCTTCTGGCAGAGGACTACTCGCGGGTGACGCTCGCCGGTTGGGGTTCGCTCGGCTACGCCGTTGTCTTCAGCGGCATCGCCGCAAACCTGCTCTATTTCATTGCCATCGGGCGGGTCGGCCCCTCGCGTGCTGCCGTCTACTCGTACCTGCAATCGTTCCTGGCCGTCCTCTTCGCGGTCATCCTGCTCGGTGAGCAGATCACCTTCGTCCAGGTGTTTGGGGGGCTCATAGTCGTGGGAAGCATCATGTTCGGTCGGTCCACGCTCGGACGGCGGCCCGGGTCCCCGCTTCCGGTCCGCACCGCGCGGGGCGCTTGAGCAGCCCGTGTCTCCTCCGATCACCATCCCTTTCGGCGACAGCACCGAGTCTCACCGGCTACGAGTCGTCGGCGACCCGAGTGCCATGCGCCAGCGACCGGTTGAGCTCGGTCGCGGCAACCGCTCGGGGCTCGCCCGCCACTCACGCGATAGTGCGGGTGACAGCCAGCCCCGGATCAACGAAGTTGCGCACCCGCTCAGGCCTACGCTCGGCTCACCGGCCTTGCGTCGCTCGACCGAACCACTGCCATCCTATCGACGCTCGCCCCCGACGCGCACCAATTGGACCGCCGATCGGAGCGCCCCGATGCCCGACGCCGACAGCGGCAGAAGAAGCGGCTCGAACTTCCAGAAGCGCCTTGACCTCGGCCGCCAACCGACGCCCGATCGGTGTTCGCATCAGCCACTGGAGGTAGTCCGGGTCGCTCTTGACGAGCTGCGCGAGTGACCAACCCGCATAGCGGCCGAAGTCCAGGACGGTGCTGGAGTCGCTCCTGCTCGGCGTCGGCCACCCGGTTTGTGCTGGCGCGTTGTGCCCCAGCGGGCCGGCAGGATCGGCAGCCGCCGGCGTCGTAGCTGATCGGGCCCGTTCGATATCGTAGGCGGCTCGCAGGCTCGTATTTCCGAGCACCGCCCACGCCGCGTTGAAATCGACCATCCGCTGAGCATCGCCTCCTTTGTCTGGGTGGTACTTGCGAGCGAGGGCGTAGTAGGCGGCGCGGATGACTTCGGGCTCGGCGGTAGGGTCAACCTGCAGCTTCTTGTATAGATCGTCCATGGTCACTCGGACAGCCGGGAGATGCCCGCTTTGGGGGGCTGGGGCCAGCCCACCTGACCGACGAGGCCGCGCGATCGCAGGCCGCTGGGGCGAATCATCAGGAGGCCCGCGTCGCCCGGCGGCCCAGCGCGTGCGCCACCTCCAAACCCAGAAGAGCGAGCGTCCCGAGGAGCAGGGTCGTAGGCGCAAGACCACTCGCCTGCGTCGTCATGGAGTCACCGCCCGGGGGAGCCGCGAATCCGCTCAGGGATACTACGCTGAGGATGAGGCTGGCCATGCCTGCTGCAACGAGTGATCCGACTACGAGCCAGCGGCTTTGCGTTCGACTCATTAGAAGCACCTAAGTGCGACAACCATCCTGGGATTCGAGGAGACTGAGTTCGGTTCCACCGCGGGGAGGCGCCCTGGTCAAGGGTTCCACCTAAGTCAACTCCGGGGTCGCGGCCTGTCAACCACAGCGAGCACGTACTTGTGAACCGTTCTCGCGTGGGATTGGTATCGCGGATGCTTAGTCTTTTCAGGGGAGCTTGCTGGGCCAACGGAGGCCCATAGCCGCTGTGCGGCAGCTCGGCGGCTATGCGATCGACGAGCCACTATCACAGACCTCGAAGCGGCATCTCGGTGCCGAGAACCAGGGCTTGCCCGCCTGGTTGGCTGCCGTAGCCGAATCTCCCGATCAGTGCGTCATAGAGTTGAGATCAGGCTGTTACCTGGCTACTCGAGGTAGTCCCGCAGCTTGCGCGAACGGCTCGGGTGGCGCAGCTTGCGCAGCGCCTTCTCCTCGATCTGGCGGATCCGCTCACGAGTCAGGTTGAACTCCTTGCCCACCTCCTCGAGCGTCCGGGCGCGGCCGTCCTCGAGGCCGAAGCGGAGCTGGAGGACTCGTCGCTCACGGCCGCTCAGTGAGTTCAACACGGCCGCCACCTGCTCCTTGAGCAGCTGCCGCGCGGCGGCATCGGCCGGCGCCAGCGCGCCCCGATCCTCGATGAAGTCGCCGAGGTGGGCGTCCTCCTCCTCGCCGATCGGCGTTTCGAGGCTCACAGTCTCCTGGGAGACCTTGATGATCTCGCGGACCTTGGCGGGCGGGACCACGACCTCCCCGCCGCGCGACATAGCCTCGGCGATCTCGTCGATGGTCGGTTCCCGGCCCAGCTCCTGCAGTAGCGTGCGCGATACGCGGTGGAGGAGATTGATGATCTCGACCATGTGGACCGGGATGCGGATGGT